>JBGSWN010000084.1:0-29334 GCA_041752395.1 Saprospiraceae bacterium
CAACGAAATCGGCGTGGCGCCGGATGCCAACTGGTGTGCTTGCCGCAACATGGAACGGGGCAACGGCTCGCCCTTCACCTACCTCGAATGTTTCCAGTGGTTCCTCGCTCCCACCGACCTGAACAACGAAAACCCCGACCCCACGAAAGCCCCGCACGTCATCAACAATTCTTGGTACTGCTCGGAGGGCGAGGGCTGCAACCCCACCAATTTTTTCGTGCTGAACCAAGCCGTGAACAGCCTTCGGTTGGCGGGTACGGTGGTCGTGGTTTCAGCAGGAAACAGCGGCAGCAGTTGCGGCAGTGTGTCGAACACACCCGCTTTTTATGAAAACAGTTTTTCTGTGGGCGCTACGGCCATCAACGACACGATCGTCGGCTTCAGCAGCCGTGGCCCTGTCACGATTGACGGCAGCAACCGCCTCAAACCGAACGTCTCGGCCCCCGGTGCCAACGTGCGGTCGAGTGTGCCGGGCGGCGGCTACGCCAATTTCTCCGGCACGAGCATGGCGGGGCCGCACGTGGCGGGCCTCGTGGCGCTCATCATCTCTGCTAACCCCGACCTGGCCGGGCAGGTGGACACCATCGAGCAAATCATCGAGCAGACCGCCGTACCGAAAACCACCGACCAAAACTGTGGCGACATCCCCGGCACCCAAGTGCCGAACAACACCTACGGCTTCGGGCGGGTGAATGCCTTGGCGGCCGTGGAGGCGGCCATTGCGCTGATACCCGTAGAGCCGAGTGCGGCAACGGAGCAGGTGCCGATGAGCGTTCGGGTATTTCCGAATCCGGTGAGCGAGCGCTTGAATGTGGAAGTGAAAAACGCAGTGGGCGAAGTGCAGATGGAGCTTACCGACGTGAGCGGCAGGCTGGTTTTGCTGCGCAAATGGAACGCTGCAAGCCCTTCTCTTTCCGTGGATATTGCGAGCAATCCTTCCGGGATTTACTTCTATCGGATAATGAGCGGCGGAGCGGTGGTGCAGGGGAAGGTGGTGAAGAAGTAATGGTTTTTTACCAAAAACATGAAAGCCCAGCATGGACAAATCATGCTGGGCTTTCTTGATATATGGGAAACCAGAAATGCTTGGCGCTCAGGTTTGTAGAATTTCAAAATCCGCATAATCTCACCATGTTCGCATAAGCGTTCGCAAAAAAAATATTATGAAAGTCAAAAACCTTTCGCTCGAGACCCTCGCTGCTATCAAAAACACCCGGTATGACCGCATCATCGAAAAACATGAAGGGCCGGAAACTTCGGAGTACCAATTGTAACGCCCGTTAGGTAAAGCTCATTTACATTGCCTGTTTGGGAATGGGCGGCTGGAATGTATTTCTTGCAGTACCTAGAGGGCGGCGAAGTAAAGGCCGTGGCGAAGTTTATAATGACGAAGCAATAGCATTACCCTCCATCCGCTTCACCCTTTCATCCATCACCCAAAACCACAGCGGCGGCACCAGTGCCATCAGCATCGAAGCCGGGTAGCCGTGCGGCAGTTGCGGGCTTTCGTCGAAGTGGCGCAGCACTTGGTACTTGCGGGTCGCCTTGTAGTGGTGGTCGCTGTGGCGGGTCAGCTCGTAGAGGAAAATGCGGCCCAGCTCGTGGTTGGAGTTCCAGGAGTGGCGGGGCGACACGGTCTCGTAAAAACCCGATGGCAACCGCTTGCGGCGCAGGCCGTAGTGTTCGATATAATTCACCGTTTCGAGGAGGAGAAAACCCGATACAGCCACCACAATGGCGAAGCCCACGCCCCGCCAGCCGAACTGCCACCAGACCAGCGTGAGGTAGGCGAGGTGTGCCAATTGGAACCAAATCATTTCATTGCGGAGCGAAAAAACCGCCCTGCCCGCCTGCCGCAGCCGTTCGTTTTCCAGCCGCCAAGCATTCACGTAGGTGCCCCAGGCAGAGCGCAACCAGAACAGGTACAGCGCCTCCCCGTGCCGGGCGCTGCTGGGGTCTTGGTCGGTGGCCACCCAGCGGTGGTGGCCCCGGTTGTGTTCGATGTTGAAATGGGTGTAGAGCGCCGTGGTGAGCATGATTTTCGCCATCAAAGTCTCATGGAATGTCTGGCGGTGGCCCAGTTCGTGCGCCACGTTGATACCGAGGCTGCCGACCGTGATGCCCACGCTGAGGGTCATCCCCACGATTTCCATTCGGGTCAAATCCCCGCCGGTCATCGCCGAGAGGTACAGCCAGAGCACCCCGAAAAGCAGCGGCAAATTCAGGTACAGCAACAGGTCGAAGAACGGTGAGGCGGCTTTTTTTGCCTCCTCCAGCTCACTCAGGTTGCGGGTGTTGCCTTCGGCAAATTGCTCCACCAACGGGATAATGAAAAACGCCAGCACCAGCGTCGAAAACGACCACCAGCCCTGCCAAAGCACAGCAATGTAGGCAGACACCGGCACCAAATAAGCTATCAGGTATTTTAAATCTCGGAACATGAAACCAGTTTTTTTTAAAATTGATAAAAATTGGTTGAATTGCACAGCCCCACTCGCAACTCAAAACTCGCAACTCAAAACTCACTCCAGCCCTTTCGGGTAGCAGAGGTAGTATTTCTTCGTAACATTTGTTTGCAGCCCAAAATCCATCACCTGCGAAATGGGCAACACGGAGCCGTCCTTGTACAGGATTTTGATTTCGTCCTTCGTGGTGTTGTAGGCGTGGTTGGACTGGTCGCCCGACATCACCAAATAGTTCAAATATCCGTCGGGAAAATACCCGAAATGCTTGTCCACCAATTTTTTCACAGCATCCAAATGCGCCTGCTCGAAAGGCAGGTTTTTCAGTTCAATCCTGAAAATTCGCCTGTTGACGATGCTTTCAGCAAGATAGGCCAGCAGCGGGTCGGGGTGTTCGGTGAAACTCTTCAGTGCGTAAGAGATATCGTGGTCGTCCAAGCGGGCGAAGTGGCCAAGCATTTCCACCGGCTTAGCATCGAATTCCGCCAGGGAGATGTCCTGATACAGGAAAAAACCAAGGCTTTTCGGCACGTCCAACTGCTCGCCGTGCATGGCCAGGAACTTGGCCCGTTCGAGCGTTTTTACCAGCATTTGCTCGGCTGCCAACACGGTTTTGTGAAGGTAAACCTGCCAGTACATCAGCCGCCGGGCGATGAGGAATTTTTCGATGGAATAAACACCTTTTTCTTCCACCACCAGTTCGCCGTCGTGTACGGCCAGCATCTTGATGATGCGGTCGAAACCAATCACACCTTCGGATACGCCCGTGAAATAACTGTCCCGGTTGAGGTAATCCATGCGGTCCATGTCGAGCTGGCCGGAGATGAGCTGGTGCAGGAATTTCTTCGGGTGCTCGTCCTTGAAAATGCGGATGGCCAGCGTCAGTTTCCCCCCAAATATTTCATTCAAACGCTCCATGAAGCGCAGCGAAAGCTCCTCGTGGTGGACGTTGATGAGCGTGTGCTCCAGCGTATGGGAGAACGGCCCATGCCCGATGTCGTGCAGCAGGATGGCAATACTGACAGCCTCGGCCTCCTCGTCGGTGATGTCCACGTCTTTGCTCCGCAACACCTCAATGGCCTGCCCCATCAGGTGCAGCGCCCCCAGCGCATGGTGGAAGCGGGTGTGCAGCGCCCCCGGATAGACGTAGTGCGTGAGGCTCACCTGTTTGATGCGCCGCAGCCGCTGGAAGTACGGGTGGTCCACGAGGTCGAGGAGGATGCCGTGCGGGATGCTTGTGAAGCCGTAAACGGGGTCGTTGAAGATTTTGATTTTGTTCATATTTATAGAAGTGAGAGCGTGAGAAAGTGAGAGCGTGAGAGAAGTGAGCGGGTATTGGAGATTACTATTGACCTCACTCTCACTTCTCTCACGCTCTCACTTCTCTCACTCGCTACCTGTTTGGCAATATTTTGGTAAAAATTATTGCAAAGCACCGAGAAATTAACTGCCTATGCAATCATTCCCCGAAAATAACGTCTTTAGCTTTGCTGGTTAAAACGCCGTTAAAATCCACCCCTTAATTCGTTTCGGCACAAACATTTCATCACCATTAATTGTAATCTTGTTGGTCAAATTGGGATTCTGGTGTTTGCCCCGTAACTTTGAAGCCCAAATTTGTCTAATAACTCAACAATGATGCTTGACCAACCAGAGCAAATATCTTTTTTAAACCGCACAAAAGAAGTGATTATGAAAAACAAAGGTCTCCTGCTAACCCTTGTGGCTGCCGCCGGCTTGTTCTTGGCTTTTTACTCGCCAATGAACACCGCCCAGAAGGAAGCGACGCTCATGCAGTCCATCCTCACGGAACTGAACTACTACCACTACCAGCCACTGGAAGTGAACGATGCCCTTTCCGAGAAAATATATGGTCTCTACCTCGACCGCCTCGATGGAAGCCGCCGCTGGCTGACACAGCCAGACGTGAAGCAGCTCGAAGCCTGGAAAATCAAGCTCGATAACGAGGCCAACGACGGCACTTTTGCTTTCCTCGACCTTTCCACCACCTTGCAAGAGGCTGGCATCAAAAAAACGCAGACTTGGTACCGGGAAATTCTCGGAAAGCCTTTTGATTTCAAAACAAAAGAAGTCATTGAAACAGACGGTGAGAAAAAACCTTTCGCCAAAAACGACCAAGAACTGAAGGAATACTGGCGCAAGCAAATGAAATTTGAAACCCTCACCCGCCTCACCGAAAAATTGGAGAAAAAGGAAAAAGGCGAAGCCGATTTCAAGGATAAAACCGAAGCCGAGCTGGAAGCTGATGCCCGCAAGGACGTGCTGAAGGTTTACGACGACTGGTACGTGCGCCTCGAAAAGCGCAAGCGCAATGACTTCCTAAGCATGTACCTCAATGTTTTCACAAACATCTTCGACCCGCATACCGAATACTACGAGCCTGTTGACAAGCAGAATTTTGACATCGGCATGTCGGGCCGCTTGGAGGGCATCGGTGCTAGGCTACAGACCGACGGTGAGAACACCAAAGTAAGTGAGATCATCGTGGGTGGGCCAGCTTGGAAGCAGGGTTTGCTGAAAGACAACGATAAAATAATGAAGGTGAAACAGGAGGGCGAAACCGAGTGGACCGACCTCACCGGCATGGTCATCAACGACGTGGTGCAACTCATCCGGGGCAAACCGGGGTCGAAGGTGATACTGTCTGTCAAAAAAGCCGAAGGCGGTGGCACGGAAGAAATCACCATCGAGCGTGATGTCGTGATTTTGGAGGAGGGCTTCGCAAAATCCTTGCTCATCAAGTCGCCACAAAACGAGAACATTGGCTATATCCGCTTGCCCAAATTCTACGCAGATTTCAACAACAAAGACGGTCGCCGCTGCGCCGAAGACATCGCTGTGGAGTTGGAAAAACTCAAGCAGTCCAACGTGCAGGGCATCATCCTCGACCTCCGTGGAAATGGTGGCGGCTCGCTTCGTGACGTAGTGACAATGGGCGGCTTCTTCGTGGAAGAAGGCCCTATCGTACAGGTGAAATCACGGGCACGTACCCCAGAAGTACTTACCGACGACGACCCAAGCGTACAATACAACGGCGCCCTCATCGTGATGGTGGACCAGTTCAGCGCCTCGGCTTCCGAGATTTTGGCGGCTGCGCTGCAAGACTACGGTCGGGCAGTCATCGTTGGTGCAGGTACTTCTACCTTCGGAAAAGGCACGGTTCAGCGCTTTTTCGACCTCGACGCTGTGGTGCGTGGCAATCCAGAAGTGAAGCCGCTCGGCGAGGTGAAACTCACCGTGCAGAAGTTCTTCCGGGTAAATGGCGGCTCTACCCAACTCAAGGGCGTGGTGCCGGATATCATTCTCCCCAACAACTGGCTCTACGTGAAAACGGGCGAGCAGGAAGAAGACTTCCCGATGGAATGGACGCAGATTGACCCCGTGCCTTTTGGCCAGAAGGTTTACTCGCTTGCTGCACTGCCAGAAATCAAGGAAAAGGCTGATGCCCGTATCAAGAGCAATGATGTTTTCCAGAAAATTGACCAGCGTGCCAAGCGACTGAAAGAACTTCGGGACGACTCGCAGCATACTTTGAACCTTGATGAGTACCTCGCCGAAAACAAAAAACTGGACGAAGAGGACAGCGGTTACGACAAGCTTTTCGAAGCTGATGTTGTTACCAATATCCAAAACCTTACGGTTGATTTGGATGGCATGAAAGGCGACGAAAGCAAGGTGGCCCGCAACGACGAGTGGTTGAAAAGCGTGAAAAAGGATGCCTACCTCCTCGAAACGCTGAACATCATGCACGATATGCTGACCATAAAGTGAGTTTCGAGTTTTAAGTTTTGAGTTTCGAGTTGGGTCTCGGTTACTTTCAAAAACGAAAAGCCGCCCGGTGCAAAAATGCCGGGCGGCTTTTTTTCTGGTGTTTATGCGCTTTTTATTGGATTGAAAACTGAGCTTGCAAAATAGAAACGCCCTACTCGAAACTCAAAACTCAAAACTCGAAACACTGCATCACCTTACCTCGAATTCCATTTCCAGCACCACATCAAAAGAACCTTGCGGGATATTGCGAAGGCTCTCCAATTTGACCTGCACGTTGATTTGTTTTTGCAACACATAGTTGCGGATGTCGTTCACTGCACTGCCGGCCAGTTCCAGTTCAGCGCCAATATCAAAAGGCGTTGGGTCACGGTAAAAAGCTTCTTGGCCACAGTTTTCAACATTGTCACCAATCAAACAAAGCCGCACGGACACAGCCTGAATGAAATCGAGGTTGCCGTTGCCGAATTGGGCAGTGAGCGTAGCACGGCTTGGGGTAATGCGCTGGATACTGGCCGTATCAATGTTTGAAGCGTCCAGTTGCGCTAGGAAACTCAGGTTGACACCGTTGATGGGGATGTAGTAGGTGAAGGGTGGCTGCACCGATGGGTCAATGGAAAACTTCATATTGCCCACCAAAAGCCGAGCACGAGGAGGTTCTGTTTCTTTTTTGCATGCAACAAAAAAGAGCGATGCCAAGATAAGTAGTGCCGATATTTTCATCTCCAAAGGTTTGTTTCTTAAAACGTGGAACATGCGCTGAAAAATTTTATTCTCGTACAAGTTTGACTAATTTCAACAAATATGATTCTTTTGCTGGCAGGAAAATTCTTTGTTGATGGGGCAATGTGAAAAGACGAGCCAGCGCCTGATTTATTGCACAAAAACATTTTCTAATCGGCAACTTCAACATTCAAGAAATCCTAACAGTCTAAAACTCTCAAACAATTTTCAACAATGGGCGAAGCAAAAGTATCCATAGCGAAAGACCAGAAGGAACTTCAATCCTTCATGCGCAACCTCCTGAACGACCTCCAGTCGCTGGAGTACATGATTGACAATGATTGGTTCGAGAAGGGCATCACCCGCATCGGGGCGGAGCAAGAGATGTGCATCGTGGACAACAAGACCTACAAGCCGGCCAAAATTAACATGAAAGTCGTTGAGGCGATGAAGGATTGCCCTTGGCTCGATACCGAGCTGGCACAGTTCAACCTGGAAACCAATATGACGCCCGTCGAGTTCACGGGCAGTTGTTTTCGGCAGATGGAGGACGAAACCCTTGTCAACATCGCCGCCATCCGGAAGACGCTGAAAAGTTTTGGGGCAAACATAGCCCTCGCAGGCATCTTACCCACCTTGCGAAAAACAGACCTTGATATTGAAAACCTGACCGAAAAGCCCCGCTACATGGGCTTGATGAAGGCGCTCGAAAGCCACCTGATTGGCAGTTCTTTTGAACTGAACTTGCTCGGCATTGACGAACTGCACATAAAGCACGATTCGCCCCTGCTCGAAGCCTGCAACACCAGTTTTCAGGTGCATTTGCAAGTCGAACCGAAGGACTTTGTTTGCTTGTACAATATTGCTCAAATGCTCACCGGGCCGCTTATCGCCATTGCTGCCAATTCACCGATGGTGTTTGGTAAACGACTCTGGCACGAGACCCGCATCGCCCTTTTCCAGC
This sequence comes from Saprospiraceae bacterium, assembly GCA_041752395.1. Taxonomy (GTDB): domain Bacteria; phylum Bacteroidota; class Bacteroidia; order Chitinophagales; family Saprospiraceae; genus UBA6168. The sequence goes on from JBGSWN010000084.1 coordinate 7,939, forward strand.
AGTCGCTCGATACCCGCACCTCGCACGACCACCTGCGGGAACGCAGCCCTCGGGTAAACTTCGGCAACGGCTGGCTGCACGGTTCCATCCTCGAAATTTACAAAGAAGACATCGCCCGCTTCCGGGTGCTGATGACCGCCGATGAAGTCGAGGATTCCATCGAGCAGATTTTGAAGAAAAAAACGCCCAAACTCAAGGCGCTGCAAGTGCATAATTCTACGGTTTACCGCTGGAACCGCCCTTGTTACGGCATCAGCGACAATGGCCAACCGCACCTTCGCATCGAAGCGAGAGTATTGCCCGCTGGGCCAACTATTGTGGACGAGGTGGCCAATTCGGCCTTCTGGCTCGGTGCCATGATTGGGATGCAGAAACGCTGCGCCGACGTGACCACCAGGCTTTCTTGGGAAGACGTGCGGGACAATTTCATGAAAGCTGCGCAATACGGCATTGACACCAAATTCAATTGGTTTGACGATAAAAAATATTCGGCTACCGATTTGATTGTCAATGAGTTACTACCAATTGCGAAGGAAGGTTTGGAAGAGAAAGGTGTGGACAGCGGCGATATTGACCGCTACCTTGGCATCATCCATGACCGGGCCAAAGCGCACATGACGGGCGCCCGCTGGCAGCTACGTGCCTTCACCAAACTGAAAGAATCCATCACCACCGACGAGGCCACCGCCGTGATGACGGCCTGCATCGTCAAAAACCAGGAAAAAGAAATGCCTGTGCACACCTGGCCATTGCCCGACCCCAGCGAACTGGAGGAGTATGTACCAAGCCGCCTCCGGGTGGAAGAGTTCATGACCACCGACCTCATCACGGTGCAAAAAGACATCCTCATTGACTTCGTGGCGGAGATGATGAACTGGCGCAAAATCCGCTACATGCCCGTGGAAGATGCCAAGGGCCGCTTGGTTGGTTTGGTTACCTCCCGCCATTTGCTCCGTCATTATTCCCATAATAACAAGCTCACTGGTAAAACGCCAACCTCTACGGTGGAGGACATCATGTTGACAAAGCCGCTGACGGTGACGCCGAAAACGACCATCATGGCTGCCCTGCAAATCATGCGGGAGAACAAGGTGGGCTGCCTGCCCGTGATTCACGAAAAGGACAATGAACTGGTGGGAATCATCACGGAAATGGACTTTTTGCGGGTGTCTTCCCGACTGATGGAGCGGTTGGAACTGACAAACGCAAAGTGATTTTAAAAATGGCGGACATTGGGCGAACTGGTTTTTGCCTAATTTTCCCGGTCATTTTTTACCAACAAAAAAACAGACGCTATGCCAATCAGAATGGAAGAAGACCCCGAACAGCCCAAGAGGTCGAATAATAACAATCAAAACCAACGTGGCAGTAGTGGCGGTGGTGGCCTCGGCAGCTTGCTCCAATTTGCCCCACTGGCGCTTGGTTTTTTATTTAAAAAACCAAAACTGCTGCTCCTCGTGCTGGCAGGTGTGGCCATCTGGTATTTCATGAGTGGCGGCTGCGGTGACCTATCTGGTAGCGGCGACCTTTCTGGGGGTACGGAAGACCAGGGCGAATTCACTTTCGGAGCCGTTTTGAACGAAGCGGAATATGACAAGGCCGATGTATTTGAGCCGCTTTCCACGAGTTACGGCGGGGCGGAAAACCAACTCCCCCGCTCGATTTCCTTGCTGAAATATGCGCCCAAGCGAATGCACCAAGGCAACCAAGGCTCCTGCGTGGGCTGGGCCAGCAGCTACGGTGCCCGCACCATCCTACAAGCCAGGGCCACTGGCGTTGACCCGAACAGCGTGGCGTTCAGCCCGTCATTCCTCTACAACCAGATTGCCCTCGATGGTTGCCAGGGCGCTTATATGCAGAATGCCATGGAAGCCCTTCTCAAGCGAGGTGTCCTTCCTTTCTCCAAGTTTGGCTACGACGACAGCGACTGCAGCCGCCAGCCCAACCAGTCACAGGCTACGGAGGCTGCACAGTTCCGCACCAAAGGCTACAACCGTCTTTCCCGGGACGGCAATGACTACGGCATTGACATGAATGGCTTGAAGCAGCACTTGGCGCAGGGCGCTCCGGTCGTCATCGGTATGATGGTCGGTGGCACCTTCATGCAGGACATGGTCGGCAAGGGCGTCTGGAAGCCTACTCAACGGGACTACAGCGGCTACGGCTTCAGCGGCCACGCCATGTGCGTCATCGGCTACGACGACGACAAGCAGATGGTGCAAATCATGAATTCTTGGGGGCCAGAATGGGGCAACAACGGCACGGCCTGGATTCCCTACGACGCCTTTGAGCATTTCACCAAAGAATGCTACGGCCTTTACCCGATGGGCGACGCCGCCAAATACGACCCGAACAAGCTTTCGGTGAAATTTGGCCTCGTGGACAATGCTACGCAAACGCTCATTCCGCTTACGGCTGCTGGCGACCATAATTTCCGTACCCGAGCGCCGATGAAAATGGGGACCAAGTTCAAAGTGGCCATCACCAATTCCATCGAATGCTATGTGTATGTGTTTGGGCAGGAGGTGGACGGTAGCAGTTACGTGCTTTTTCCCTACACAGAGAAACACTCGCCGTACTGTGGCATCACGGGCACCCGTCTGTTTCCGAAGGACCACTCTATGACGCCGGATGACAAGGGCAAACGGGACTACATCGCCGTGGTGGTTTCCAAAACAGCGCTGGATTGGAACACCTTGAACAGCCGTATCAATACCAGCCGCCAAAGCACCTACCTTGGTAAAGTGCGGGAAGCCATCGGGCCAGAAGAAGTGCCCAACGTGAAAATGAGTGCGCCCGACGCCGTCGAGTTCAGCTGCGACCTGAATGGCAAGAACGTGGTGGCCACGGTGATTGAAATTGACAAATGAGGCTGAATCTTTGCTGGGGCGAAATGGCTAGGTCAAATTTTTATGGCCATTTCGCCCCGATATTTTTACTAGCCCCACCACATAATTGTCCTGCCTTCTCCCACTTTCCCAAGCTTCTTTTTACTTTTACAAAAAATAGATACCCTTGTTGGTTGTCTTGTCAAGCAATTGCAGTAAAAACCGACATAAATCAGAATGTGGATTGTTGTTTTCGATGAAAAAGCAGAAATTCGCAGGCGTTTTGGAAAAAAGGGGTCTTCCTGATTTTTCCTAGCAAATCAAAACGAGGGTGGTTGCACAGATTTGACACGATGGAATGTTCTGAAAATCAGTAGTTTGAATGCCGTCAACCCGCAACCGTCAACCAAGTTTTAAACACCTTTGGCTTCCATGAAAAAAATTGAACTTGACATAGTAGCCCTTTCGCACAGCGTCACACAGTCGCACAACTATGCGGTGGTTTTGGGCGAACAAAACGGTACTCGGCGCCTACCCATCGTCATTGGCGGGTTCGAGGCGCAGGCAATCGCTGTGGCGATGGAGCGCATGGCCCCCAATCGGCCACTGACCCACGACCTTTTCAAAAATGCCTTTGAAACCTTCAGCATTGACCTCAAAGAAGTCATCATCAACAACCTGCTGGATGGCATTTTCTACGCCCGGCTGGTTTGCGAACGCAACGGCGAAGTGTATGAAATAGACTCCCGCACCTCCGACGCATTAGCGATGGCAGTTCGTTTCAACTGCCCCATTTTTACCTACGAATTCATTCTCGATGCCGCTGGCGTAGTGCTGGAAGAACCAGAAGGCACTACCAAAAAAGCCTCCACGAGCCGAAGTGGAACTGCTGCCACCAAACAGCGCCCTGCAAAGGCCGCTTCTTTGAACACCTATTCCGTGGAAGAACTGACCAAGCTACTGGAAGAAGCGCTTGGCAAAGAGGACTACGAACATGCCGCCAAGATTCGGGACGAAATCAATCGCCGGAAAGAGGAGGGGTGAAGTGATTTACGATTGCGGATTTACGATTGAGGGCGAAGCTGCTAGGTGGCTTTGCCCTTTGTTGTTTTATCAATGCTTTTTTGTTTGAAAACCTTGTGGCTACCTTTGCCCCAGAAGTTGAATCTAAAAGTGAGACAAGGTGACTTACTTTTTTCAACGATAAAGCTTTCCACACTGGTGGTGCTACAGTCGTAAATCGTAAATCCAAATTATGAACAAGAAACTCGAACTACTTGACCAAAAAATAGCCAAAGCCAAGCTCGGCGGCGGTGAAAAACGCATCGCTTCGCAACATCAAAAAAGTAAGCTGACTGCACGGGAGCGGCTACATTTCCTTTTGGACGAAGGCTCTTTCGAAGAAATCGGGATGCTCGTCACGCACCGCTGCGACGACTTTGGGATGCAGGAGCAAATCTTTTTGGGCGATGGCGTGGTCACTGGCTACGGTACCATCCACGGGCGGCTGGTGTATGTTTTTGCGCAGGATTTCACCGTTTTTGGTGGCTCACTTTCTGAAACCCACGCCGAAAAGATTTGCAAAATCATGGATTTGGCGATGAAAAACGGCGCTCCTGTCATCGGCCTGAACGACTCTGGCGGCGCTCGGATTCAGGAGGGCGTGAACTCGTTGGGCGGCTACGCCGATATTTTTTACCGCAACGTGCGCTCCAGCGGCGTCATTCCACAAATCTCGGCCATCATGGGGCCCTGCGCTGGTGGGGCGGTGTACTCACCTGCTATGACTGACTTTACCATCATGGTGGAGCACACGAGCTACATGTTCGTCACTGGCCCGAACGTGGTGAAGACCGTGACCAACGAGGAAGTGACTTCCGAGGAACTGGGCGGTGCGCATACCCACGCCACCAAGTCCGGCGTGACGCACCTCACTGCTGTAAACGGCTTGGATTGCATCGAAAAAATCAAGCGGTTGCTGTCGTACGTCCCACAGAATTGCGAAGAACAAACGCCCCGCTTGCCCTACGAACTCGGCGACGAACTTCGCCCAAAACTCACTGACATCATTCCTGAAAACGCCAACCAGCCCTACGACATGCGGGAGGTCATCAGCGGCATTGTGGACGAGGATTCTTTCTTCGAAATACACGAGGAATGGGCCGAGAACATCGTCGTTGGCTTCGCAAGACTGGCGGGCCGCAGCATCGGCATCGTAGGCAACCAGCCCATCAGCATGGCTGGGGTGCTCGATGTGAACAGCAGCCGAAAAGGAGCTCGTTTTGTTCGCTTCTGCGACTGCTTCAACATCCCGCTGTTGGTGCTGGAGGACGTGCCCGGCTTCCTGCCCGGCACCGACCAAGAGTGGAATGGCATCATCACCAATGGTGCAAAACTGCTCTACGCTTTCAGCGAAGCCACTGTGCCAAGGGTCACCGTCATCACTCGAAAGGCTTACGGTGGGGCTTATGACGTGATGAACTCCAAGCATATCGGGGCGGACATGAACTTCGCTTGGCCTACGGCTGAAATTGCCGTGATGGGTGCAAAAGGCGCTTCGGAAATCATTTTCAAAAAAGAAATTGAATCAGCTGCAGACCCAGCTGCCATGCTGGCCGAGAAGGAACGGGAGTACCAAGAGACCTTCGCCAACCCTTACCGGGCGGCGCAGCGGGGATTCATTGACGAGGTGATTGATCCGAAAGATACGAGGCGGAAGTTGATTAGGGCGTTTGCGATGCTGGAGAATAAGGTGGTGGATAGGCCGAGGAGGAAGCATGGGAATATACCGTTGTGATTTCTTCAAAAAAATAAAAACGGGCCTCGCCATTACTGACGAAGCCCGTTTCTTTTTATGTTAAACTGCTGTTCTAAAGCTCTTTGCGCAACCTCGCCACCGAAATATTCAACTGCTCCCGGTACTTCGCCACGGTGCGGCGGGCGATATTGTAGCCTTTTTTCATCAACATGCTTTTCAGCTTTTCGTCCGAAAGCGGCTTGCGCTTGTTTTCGGCACTGATGATGTCGGTGAGTATTTTCTTTACTTCCAAGGTGGAAACCTCTTCGCCGTCCTGATTCTGGAGACTTTCGGAGAAGAAATCCTTTAGGCGTTTGGTACCGAATTCCGTCTGCACGAATTTGCTGTTGGCCACCCTTGAGACGGTGGAAATATCCAAGCCTGTGATATCAGCGATGTCCTTCAAAATCATTGGGCGGAGGCATTTCTGGTCGCCGCTTGAAAAGAACTCGTATTGGTAGTTCATGATGGCGTACATCGTGTTGAACATCGTCTGCTGCCGCTGGCGGATGGCGTCTATGAACCACTTGGCGCTGTCAATTTTCTGCTTGATGAACATGATGGCCTCCTTCTCCTGGTTGGTCGCACGACGTCCGGTGACGGTGTGCTTGTAGGAGCGCAGCATGTCCCGGTAGTGGTTGTTGATGTGGAGGTCAGGCGCATTGCGGGAATTGAGCGAAAGCTCCAACTCACCATCGTTGTTGATGATGATGAAATCCGGCACGATGTAGTGCGTGCTGCGGCTGTTGGTCACATGACCGCTGGCTGGCTTCGGGTTCAGTTTCAATATCTCATCAATGGCCTCTTTCAGTTCTTCCTCGGTGAGGTTGAGCTGACGCTGAAGGCGCACGTAATGCTTTTTTGTGAACTCGTCGAAGTAGTTCGCAATGATTTTTCGTGAAATCTGGAGGATGAGCCGCTCGTCGAAGCTGGTGTCGGCCCTCGTGAGCTTGTGCTCGATTTGGAGGCTCAGGCTTTCCTGCAAGTTGCGGGCACCGACGCCCGGCGGGTCGAAGCGCTGGATTTTGGCGAGCCAGAACTCGATTTCTTCGGGGCGAGCACTTACATTTTGTGAAAACACCAAGTCGTCGAGGATGGCGTCATTTTCACGGCGCAGGTATCCGTCGTCGTCAATGCTGCCGACAATTTGCCGTGCAATGATGCGCTCCCTTTCTTCTTTAAAATCGAGCATGCCGATTTGCTGCTCTAGGTATTCGTGGAAAGTATCTTCCACGGCCACAGGCAAGGTTTTGTTTTCCTCATCTTGGCCGCCAGTTTCAGCTTGGTATTTGTAGCTGGCTTCATCGTCGTCCATGTAGTCGTTGAGGTAGTCGTCGAGCAACACCTCTTCTTCTGGCATGGTTTCTTCCCGCTCCAAATCGTCAATCTCTCCGTCACCTTCGCCTTCACTGTCGCTATCCCGCTCGCTCTGGTCTTCCTCGGCTTTGGTGTCCTCGGTTCGGCCCATTTCATTGAACTCATCGTCCAAAATATCGCCTTCTTCAAGTGCGGGGTTGGCTTCCAATTCCTCTTGGATCCGTTGGTCAAGAATTGCAGTTGGTATCTGCAAAAGCTTCATCAGCTGGATCTGCTGGGGCGAAAGTTTCTGTTGTAACTTTTGAGTAAGTTGTTGTTTCAGCATCGTTTAAACATGATTTGTGTTCCCTAGTTAAGTCTGTTCACAGTGAATGCTGAGAGGAAAATTTTTCCAAAATAATAAAAAAAAATCCAAAGAAACCAGTGTTTGCGAAAATATTCCCGAATTATTTTTTCGCTATCGAATTGGTAAAAAATTTAATAACATCAGTAAAACAAGGCGTTTTGTAGCGTTCTCAGGTTGGCGGCGAACTTAACAGCGAAAAATATGCCACAAAAAGATAATTTAAGTCCGATTTTTTCTCAAAAATTGGCACGATAGCCTTTTTTGCCAATAAATCGAAGGAAAGCCAAGCATGAAAAAAAAGCGACCGAAGCCCCAAACTTTCTAATTTTGCAAAAAGGCTAAAACCCATTTTTTCAAAAAATGATCAAACAGACTGAGCTTTCGCTGGCTGCCTACCCCCGTGGTTTTCATTTGATTACCAACGATGTGCTACGTCAAATTGGTCCTTTGCCTACTGAGGGTTTGCTGCACTTGTTCATCCAGCACACCAGCGCCGGACTGGCCATCAACGAAAATGCTGACCCGTCGGTGAGGGTGGATTTTGAGGGGTTCTTTAACCGCCTCGTGCCAGAGGGCCTGCCGTTTCTCACCCACACCCTCGAAGGTGCAGACGACATGCCTGCTCACGTGAAGGCGGTGTTGTCAGGTGCTTCGGTCACTGTCCCGATTTCGGGCGGCAGCTTGAACCTCGGCACTTGGCAGGGCATTTACCTTTGTGAGTTCCGAAATTACGGGGGAAGCGCAAATTGGTTGCGACCGTCTATTTTTGAAAACGTCGATTTTTGACCCAAAAGCCAGCAAGCGACTGATGTTCAGTAGGTTTAAAATATTTTTAAAAATAATTTGAATCCGGTTCGCCCGGCCATACCGACATGGAACTACTCTGGAACGGCATCAAACTCGGCCTTGTGCTCAGTGTCCTCACTGGGCCAATCGTATTTGCGCTGTTACAAACGAGTATCGAGCAGGGTTTTCGAGCAGGGGTGATGGTGGCAGCGGGCATTTGGGTCAGCGACCTGATTTTTGTTTCCATCACCTATTTCGGCGTGTCTTACGTTGCCGAACTAGCCAAATGGGAGGGGCTGGAGTTTTGGCTGGGCATTGCCGGAGGCATCATACTGGTGGCGGTGGGCGGCAGCATGTTGCTCATGAAACCACCGCCGGTGGAGCATTTAGAGCAAGTTAGGGCCATCAGATTCTCTTCCCGTTTTTCGCTCTGGACGAAGGGGTTCCTCATCAACACCGTCAATCCGTTCACTTTCTTTTTTTGGCTTGGCGTTTCGGGGATGCTTTTCACAAAACAAGCCTTGGAACCCGATCAGGCCCAGCTTTTTTACGGTGGGCTTTTCGGCACCATCATCTGCACGGATAGTATCAAAGTGGGGCTGGCCAAGTCCCTGCGGCGCTGGTTGAAGCCAAAAAACATACTTTTGATTCGCAAAATAGCTGGGGTGACGCTGCTCGTGTTCGGCATTGTACTGTTCGTCAGGGCGTTGAACCAATAAATCTTAAACAAAATGACACACCATAAAATCCTCTTGTCCAACACCGACTACATTCCTGGCAAGGAGGTTATTGAGGTCATTGACATCGTTCGGGGAAGCACAGTTCGGGCAAGGTATATCGGGCGTGACATCGTGGCTGGCTTTCGCAATATCGTGGGCGGCGAAATCACGGAGTACACCAAGCTGCTGGCCGACTCCCGGGAAGAGGCCCTCGGCAGAATGTTGGCCGATGCTGAACGAATTGGCGCTGACGCCGTTATTAACGTCCGCTTCATGACCTCGATGGTGATGCAGAACGCCGCCGAGATTTTGGCGTACGGAACTGCCGTAAAACTTAAATAGTTTCGAGTTGTGAGTTTCGAGTTCCGACAGCTCGAAACTCACAGCTCGAAACTCGCAACTCAAATATGGCCACTACCAAAGAAATCGTCAACCGCCGTGCCTCGCACGAGTTCCATTTTGTCAGCACTTTAGAAGCAGGCATTGTACTTGGCGGCTCGGAACTGAAATCCATCCGGGCCGGCCACGCTGGCCTCACTGACGCCTACTGCATCTTTTCCAACGGCGAGCTTTGGATTAAGAGCTTGTACATCAAGGAGTATGAAAACGCCAATGCTTACAGCGTCCGCCCCAGCCGCCGTGACCGCAAGTTGTTGTTGCATAAATCCGAATTGCGGAAGCTCGAAAAAAAGGTGAAGGAAAAGGGCATGAGCATCGTGCCATATAAGATTTATTTCTCCGACCGGAATTTTGTGAAAATAGAAATCGCCCTTGCCCAAGGCAAAAAATCCTTTGACAAGCGGGAGGCCATCAAGGATAAGGACTCCAAGCGGGATATTGATAGGATGATGAAGTCGAAATTAAGATAAAAAAGCTGCGAGCTGTGAGCTGGTAGTTTCGAGTAGGGCAGGGTTCAGCTCTAAGCTAGCGACTCGGAACTCGAAACTTCCTCCTCCGGCAAACTCACCCAGAAATTGTTCATCCCCTCTCCCTGTGTGATATTCACCAATTGCGCATTCAACAATTCAAGCAAACCAAGGAAGGTCACAATGGCCTGAATCCGGTTTTCCAGCTTCGCAAACAGCGACCTGAAATCCGTCTTCTTCCCTTTTTTTAGTTTGGAAAAAATATACTCCTGCTGCCCCGAGATGGTGTAGTCGAACTTGACGATGGTATGCACGACATGCTTTTTATCGTCCATCTCCATGCGGTTCACCAGCTTCTCGAAGGTCTTCAGCAGCTTGAACAGGGTGAGGCTTTCCAGTTCCACGTCCACCAGTGCCTTGGTGGCGATTTGCTGGAGCTCCCTACTCACGTTCCCTCGGTGTTCCCGGAGGGCACGGGTCTCCTCCATCTGGCGCATTTCATCGAGCACGCTTTTGTAGCGCTTGTATTCCAGCAGGCGGTTCACGAGTTCTTCCCGTGGGTCAATCTCGTTCCCTTCCTCGTCCACGGGCTTGCGGGGAATGAGCATCTTCGCCTTGATGCGGCAAAGCGTGGCCGCCACTAGGATGAACTCACTGGCCAAGTCCACGTTCAGCGCCTCCATTTGGCGGATATAATTCAGGAAGTCCTCCGTCACCGTGTGGATGGGGATATCGTTGATGTCCAGTTCGTCCCGCTCGATGAAGAACAGCAGGAGGTCGAACGGCCCCTCGAACTGGGGGAGGTGGATATTGTAGGTGGCGGTATTGGTCATGTTTTAAGTTGGCAGTTTGGCAGGATATTTACGCCACAGCAAACCCCGTTTCCCCTCGTACCCGTTCTGGCACAAAGCCCAAAACAATATCAGATTTCGGCACACCTCGCTCCATTAGCTCATCCGCTATCATGGCATCTGTATTGTTCTGCTGTATCCAAATCTTGCCGCCAAGGATGCTAAAATGAAAGGCGACTGTATAAACGAACTTACCCTTGTGCCAACCAATGGAAAGCAATTGATAATGATGATTTTCCCTGTCAATCACCATGCTTGACTTGATGTCCGGCGTTAGGGATTTACGAATGCTTGCATAGTCATTCAACACGGAAACGAGGATGTCGGCGTATTTGCTTATCTTATCCATGATTCGACGTTTTCTTCTTCTGGATTGAATACCACGATTTTTATGCCGTACCTGTCAACAGCTTTTTTGATGAAGGGTCGTTGGAAAAAGTCGCTCCAAATCTCCTTGGTCACGGCCAGCCAAAGTTCCCGAACGGGATCCAGTTCTTCCAAAGATAGGCGATAATTCTCGTATTGCCCAATGGCTTTGTGAAATTCAGAAACTGGCGATTGCCCCACAAATGACTTGATTTCTACAGCAATTTTTTCATTTCCACGCTCGGCAGCAATTACTCTTTCTGCTCCCAAATCTGCGAAAAGTTCAACCTCCCCGATGGACAAGTCCAGTGGGTCGTCAGTGATTGTCCATCCTTCTTTTTCAAGGGCAATCCTAACTGAATCATGATAAACGTCCTTTCTTGCCATTTGAAAAGTACTATTGTGGAAAATAATTACGCCCCAACCGCCATCCCCTCATACAACGGAAACCCCGCCATAAACCGATTCACCTCCTTCCTAGTCTCGTGAATCAAATCCTCGTTCTCCACGTCCATCACCAACGCATCAATCCACTCCACCGTGCGACGGAAATCAGCCTCGGAGAATCCACGGGTCGTCATCGCTGCCGTGCCAATGCGGATGCCGGAAGTGACCATTGGCGTTGCCGTATCGAAAGGAACCATGTTCTTGTTCACCGTAATGTCCGCCCGAACAAGCGCCTCCTCGGCCTGCTTGCCCGTCACGCCTTTTGAACGCAAATCAATGAGCATCAAGTGGTTATCCGTACCGCCGGAGATGATTTTGTATCCTTTTTCAACAAAAGCCGCCGCCATCGCTTGAGCGTTCTTTTTCACCTGAGCGCCGTAAGCCTTAAAGGATGGTTGCAGTGCCTCGCCGAAAGCGATAGCCTTTGCAGCGATGACATGCTCCAACGGCCCGCCCTGCATCCCAGGGAAGACGCCGCTGTTGAGGATGGTGCCCATTTTTATCATCGTACCGTTCTTCATGGTGCGGCCCCATGGGTTGTCGAAGTTTTTGCCGAGCATGATGATGCCGCCACGAGGACCTCGCAGCGTCTTGTGCGTGGTGGAAGTGACGATGTGGCAATATTCCATTGGGTCATTGAGTAGCCCAGCGGCGATGAGGCCAGCGGGGTGCGCAATGTCGGCGAGGAGCAGGGCGCCCACCTTGTCGGCGATTTCCCGAAAGCGCTTGTAGTCCCAGTCACGACTGTAAGCCGAAGCACCGCAGACGATGAGCTTTGGTTGCTCCGCAATGGCGAGGGCCTCCACTTTGTCCATGTCCACCATGCCCGTGGCTTCCTCCACCCCGTAGAAAACGGGGTTGTAAACCTTGCCGCTGAAATTGACGGGCGAGCCATGCGAAAGGTGGCCACCATGCGCCAAATTGAGGCCCATGATTTTGTCACCGGGGTTCAAAACTGCGAGGAAAACCGCTGCATTGGCCTGTGCACCAGCATGTGGCTGCACATTGGCGTACTCCGCACCGAAGAGCAACTTTAGGCGTTCGATGGCAAGGTCCTCGACTTGGTCCACCACCTCGCAGCCGCCGTAGTAGCGTTTGCCGGGGTAGCCTTCGGCATATTTATTGGTCAGGCAGCTGCCCATTGCCTCAATGACGGCGGCGCTGGTGAAATTTTCGGAAGCGATGAGTTCGATGCCGTGGCGCTGGCGTTCGAGCTCCTGTTCGATAAGGTTGAAAACGGCGGTATCCCTGTTCATAATCGTTGTAAAAAATATTAGTCAACCCGTTTTGAAAAACATTTTACCAAAAACAATGGTTAGAATAAGCCCAATCTGCGCCAAGTGCGCCTTGAGCGAATCTCTCACGACATTTTGCACGTAAACTGGTTTTCAAAAAAGATTTACCTTCGTAAAAAGTGGGGCGAAGTTACAATAAAACCCGTCGGAAAAACCGCAAGTCCTTCAAGAAACTAGCGGCGAATACCGAAATTTGAACAGAAGTTTAACAATAAGCCATGTGGCGAACCGTTCGATTGGTCGTCTCCATCACAGCAGGTACATTCCCCGTTTTTTCTGGTAGCTAAACAAATTTGAATGTTGCGTAATCGAGCCAATATCTTTCAAACGCTGTTGCTGACCCTCTTGGCAGGGAGCGCATTGGGCCGTGCTGACAAGTTTCGGGTCATCTGGCAGGGCAATGCCTCTACCTCGGCGACCATCGCCTGGAACCAGGTCTCTGGCACCGACCCCGTGCTGCTGCTCGATGTGAATGATTTTGGTCAAAAAGCAGCGGAATACGGCCTCAGCAAACAACCTGACCGCATACAGCAAGCCGAGGACATGAACAATTACTTCGTGCGCTTGGAGAACCTGCTGCCCAACATGACCTACTATTTTTTGATAAAAGACAGTGAGGGGGTAGGGCGGCGCTATTTTTTCACAACCGCTCCAAATAGCCCCGACCGCAGGCTTTCCATCGTTGCAGGCGGAGACTCCCGCAACCACCGGGAAGCCCGTCAAGATGCCAATATCATGGTGGCAAAGCTGCGCCCAAACTGCGTCATGTTCGGCGGTGATTTTACCGAAAATGATTTCCCGAAGGAATGGCAGGAATGGTTCGATGACTGGCAGTTGAGCATCGCAGAAGATGGCCGAATCACCCCCATCATCGTGACCCGTGGCAACCACGAGGCCAGTAACCGCTCGCTGATTGACCTCTTCGACATGCAGGCGGCAGGCGGATTTTATGCCACCACGCTCGGCGGAGATTTGCTCCGAATTTATACCTTAAATACATTGATTCCCGTCGGGGGCGACCAGCGGGACTGGCTCGAAAGCGACCTGAAAAATCATGGCTCAAAAGCGCATTGGCGGATTGGCCAGTACCATTTTCCGATGCGCCCACACACGCAACGAAAGTCAGAAAAGAACGACCAGGTAGCATTTTGGGCACCGCTTTTCCTAAAATATGACATGAACCTCGTGGTGGAATGTGATGCCCACGTAGTCAAAAGCACTTGGCCCATCCGGGCGGACAATGGCCCGGGCAGCGACGAGGGTTTTATCAGGGACGATGAAAACGGCACGGTGTACGTTGGCGAAGGCTGCTGGGGCGCCCCGCTCCGCAACAATGACGATGACAAGGACTGGACACGTGCCAGCGGCAGCTTCAACGAGTTCAACTGGATATTTGTAGATAGAGAAAAAATTGAGGTGCGCACGGTGATGACTGACGGCGCTGGCCGTGTTGCCAGCGTTGACCCTAAGAACATTTTCAAAGCGCCCATCGGCATCCATATTTGGAGCCCGCCTAATGGCGACGTGATTACCATTGCCGAAAGAGGAATGACACTGCCGCCTGCATCTGACCAGGACATGCTTGTGTCACGTGGCGGCGTGCAGGGCGAGCCGAGTGGTTCCGCAAAATCATTTGCCCCACCAGCAACAAAATCATCGGCAACTACTCAAGCGGAAACGCCAGAAAATGAAACGGGCAACTGGGAAATCTGTCCACTCCTCCTGGTAGATGCTACCGGCGAAGCACAAGTAAAATACCTCGTGGAAGAACCTTGCAATGTGGTCATCCGAGTCATCAACGGGAAATTGCAGGAAGTGACCCGTGTGGAATTGAGCAACCAAAGCCCTAAAGAATATCTTAAAGCCTTGAAAATGAGCCATTTGCCGCCCGGTAAATACCTTGTCATTGTGAAAGATGATAGGCGGGTTTTACGAAGATACCGTCTTGTTAAAAAATAGGCCAATCTCGGAAAACTGAAAAGCCTCCAGCGATTTTGCGCTGGAGGCTTTTTTGTTTTGCCTTCGTAAAGAACTGATTTTCAAGCGTTTAAAAAAAGTACATCCCTCCGTTTTGAACACCGCTCGGAATTTTTCTATCTTGCCCCAGTTTCAAAACAAAACAAAACTGGACATCATGAAAAAACAATTTTTTACCCTCCTCATCACAGCACTTGTGCTGGTATCCTGTGGGGAAAGTCCGTCAACCGAAACGGCTACAACTGATACCAGTGTGCCAACAGTGGCCCCAGCAAACGCACTAACCGAAGCGGAAAACCTGGCAGGATGGAAACTGCTCTTCGATGGTTCCACCCTCAATGGTTGGCGAGGCTACAACCGCCCAGACCTGCCCAAACTCGGCTGGTCGGTGCAAAATGGGGAACTGGTCATTGCAAGAACGCCTAGCCCCCGGCCAGTGGATTTTGGTGGTGACCTCATCACTACGGACAAATTCGGCAACTTCGAACTGACCATTGATTTTATGCTCACCGATACGGCCAACAGTGGCATCCTTTACTTCGTAATGGAGGAAAAAGACAGCGCCATCTGGCACAACGCACCGGAGTTTCAGCTCATTGACAACGAAACTTGGGCGAAAATGGACCCTAATTTCAATATGGACACCCACCGAACTGGCGATAACTACGATATGGAAGCTGGAGCGGGCTGTACCATGAAGCCAGTAGGTGAGTGGAACACCGCCCTCATCAAGCACAACAACGGCAAGGTGGAACATTGGCTCAACGGCAACAAATGCCTCGAATACGAGGTCGGCTCCGCCAAATGGAAGGAGCAATTGGCCAAGTCGAAATTCAAGGGCTACCCGCAATATGGCTTGACGAAACCTGGCTATATCGGCCTGCAAGACCACGACCACGAGGTGCGCTTTAGGAACATTAAAATTCGGAACCTTTAAAAAATGTGACTGGTGAAGAATGATTGGCGACTGGGCAGTCCCAATCACCAATCACCAATCACCAATCACCAGTTAATGAAAAGAAAAATAAGAATGGGCATGGTCGGCGGTGGCCGGGGTGCCTTCATCGGTGGGGTACACCGCATGGCCGCCGCCTTGGACGGCGAAATCGAATTGGTTTGCGGGGCGTTCAGCTCCAATGTCGAAAAATCGAAACTATCTGGCGAGGACCTTTGCATTGACCCGGCTCGGACCTACGGCAGTTTCGAGGAGATGATTTTGGAAGAAAAAAAGCTGCCCGAAAGCAAGCGGATGGACTTCGTGAGCATTGTGACACCGAACCACATGCACTACGCCCCCGCCAAAATGGCATTGGAAAACGGTTTCCACGTCGTCTGCGACAAGCCACTTTGTTTCAACATGGACGAGGCGCTCCACCTGCAAAAACTCGTGGAAGAAACTGGCCTTCACTTCGCCCTCACGCACAATTACACAGGCTACCCAATGGTAAAACAAGCCCGTGCGATGGTGAAAAACGGCGACATCGGGCCAATCCGCAAAATCGTGGTGGAATACCCGCAGGGCTGGCTCACGACCAAAGTGGAGGACACTGGCAGCAAGCAAGCTGGCTGGCGCACTGACCCTTCGAAGTCGGGCATCGCTGGCGCAATGGGCGATATTGGAACGCACGCCGAGAATCTGGCCGAGTACATTTCTGGCCTGCAAATCACGGAGATTTGCGCCGATATCAGCACCTTCGTGGAAGGCCGTTTGCTGGACGACGACGGCAACGTGCTGCTCCATTTTGACAATGGTGCAAAAGGCGTGCTCCATGCCAGTCAAATTTGCGCAGGGGAAGAGAACAACCTGAACATCCGCATCTACGGCACGAAGGCGGGCTTGCAATGGTTTCAAATGGAACCTAATTCGCTCATTGTCAAATGGCTGGACAAGCCGATGGAAATCCTGCGAACAGGCGGTGGGACACTCTACCCGGAAGCTGCGGCGCATGCCCGGATTCCCGGCGGCCACCCAGAGGGCTACCTCGAAGCCTTCGCAAATATTTACCGCAACTTCGCCTACTGCTTGCGTGCCCGCTTGGATGGAACGGAAGTTGACCCAGTTTATCGTGATTTTCCGACTGTGAGCGATGGAGTGCGTGGCATGAAATTTATTGAAAAAGCGATTGCCAGCGGGAAGAGCGAGGCGAAGTGGGTCGGGGTTTAACGGTTTCAGGTTTCAGCAGGGTTTCAGGTTTCACTGGACGCTGCTGAAACCTGAAACCAATTTGGAACCTGAAACCAATTTTCTATGTCGAATTCTGAAAAAATAAGCACCACCAACGCCCCGAAGCCCGTCGGCCTCTACCCTCACGCTCGTCGGGTGGGCAATCTCCTTTTCCTCTCCGGCATCGGCCCACGGGACGCTGAAACGGATGGTATTCCCGGCCTGACCCGCAGCGCAGCGGGCAATTTCACCGAATTCGATTTTGAGGCGCAGTGCCATTCTGTTTTTAAAAATGTGCGTTCGGTGCTGGAGGCCAGCGGCGCTACATGGGACTCGCTGGTGGATGTGACCGTTTTCCTCACCAATATGCAGCGGGATTTCCATACCTACAACCGTATTTACGCCGAGTATTTCAAGGACAACCAGCCTTGCCGAACCACGGTGGGCATTGATTCATTGCCGACTCCGATTGCGATTGAGTTGAAGTGCATTGCAGTGGTTGGATGATTTTCCATTCTCTCTGAAAACTCCTATTTTTGTTTAAAACTAAGCGTTATGGCCATATCCATTCCATTGAGGGTTAACAGGGAGCAATCCTTTCACAAGGTGACCGATTTTGCAAAGAAATTGGAAGGGCGGGAATATGCCTTATTGGATAAAAACGTGCTGCTGTATCGAGATAATGCTGGCGATTACGTGCTTTTGACCGTTAAAAACAAAAGCACGTACACGACGGAGGATTACATGAAATTGCCCGAAGGCGCACCTTATGAACTACTCAATGGAAAACTCACCTATATGCCATCTCCCAAATACCCCCATCAGGATGCTTCGGGCAATTTGTTCGCCGCACTTCTATTTTTTGTAAAAGCACATAAACTAGGTATAGTCTGCCATGCTCCTTTCGATGTCCACCTCGACAAGGAAAACATCGTCCAACCCGACATCCTTTTCCTCTCCAACAAGCGCATGGATCGCCGCAAGGATTGGATTTATGGCGCTCCTGACCTGATGGTGGAAATCCTTTCCCAAGGTACTAAAAAGAGAGACCAAAAGACAAAACTTGCACTTTACGAAAAACATGGTGTGCTGGAATATTGGCTGGTGGATACGGATAAGCGCACCGTGGAAGTACAGTTGGCAGAACAAGGGAAGTTTGTGAAAAAAGCGCTGTTACACGAAGCCGATATGCTTGCCGCAACCGTTGTTCCGGGCTTCGAGGTGAAAGTAGCTGAAGTATTTGGGAGTTAAGGAGTCTCAAAAAAATCCTCAAGGATAGCCATTCCAGTGGATTTTCCACATTAGTACAAATGCAACATCACTTATATATCATACCTAGAATAGTTACCTACGAGGCCAGTGCGGTTCGTAACCCAATGCCGAATCAATAGACCGGGCCCCAGTTCACTTACAAAGGAGGCATTTTTATTATATGGTTTGAAGCGCTCTCTTGCCCACCCAAAACCAAACAATGATTCTTTGTATTTGCTTATCCCAGTGCCGCCACGGAAGAATACGCCATTTGATACCACCTTTCTTTTCACCGGATTGTATTTTTTCTTCATTCCAAGGTTAATGGAACCAACCACCATCATTCCCCCCTTGAATTTATTTTCACTAGGATTACTTTTCAAAAATGGCCGGTACAAAAAGCCAGTTTCGAAAACTGTTTGCTGGCCGAGGCGAAATCTCAAAGGAACTCCAAACAGGCCTCCACCGCCGATAGACCAGCCAATGGAGAATACCCCTCCAAATGTGGCTAAAGAATCCTTGGTAAAGGAGGGATACTCAGCGGTAATTTTTTCAACTTCCTCCTTCATGAAACTGAGCACGCTAACCCGACTGTCTCGTAGTTCAATAGTATCCGCAGTTGGGCTGCTAAGCAGAGTGCCACGATAGGTCACACCATTTTTCATGCGTACAACATCCACTTTTTCTTGGCTGTGAGCGGCTCCTGTTGCGAAGCAAAAAACGAGGAGAAAAACGAGCAATGTTTTCATGGATAAAGATTTGTGTGCAATGTTTTTTTGCGAAGCAAAGCTATGTTTTTTCCTAAAAAAGAAAATAACCCTACCTTTCAGCCCAACAATAAAAAACGACTGCATGAGTAATTTCCAAATAAAGAAAAAGCCTACCGTCTATGATGCGGTAATCGTGGGTTCTGGCGCAGGCGGCGGCATGGCGGGCTATGTGCTTTCGCAAGCTGGCCTCAAAGTGCTGATGCTGGAGGCCGGGCCATTTTACGACCCAAAACTGCACTCGCACCAGATGCTGCCACCGTGGGTATCGCTGCGGCGGGGCGCTGGCACCAACCGTGCGTTCGGTGAGTTCGATGCGGCGATGGGTGGCTGGGATATTGAAGGGGAACCCTACACCGCCGCCGAGGGCACAGAGTTCCACTGGTTCCGGTCGCACATGCTTGGCGGACGCACCAACCACTGGGGACGAATCTCCCTCCGTTTTGGCCCCAACGATTTCAAGGGAAAAAGCCACGACGGCGTTGGAGACGACTGGCCTATCAGCTACGACGACGTAAAACCGTACTACGATAAAATAGACGTGATGCTCGGCATTTACGGCACGAAAGAGGGACTTCCCAACGACCCGGACGGCATTTTTATGAAACCACCGAAGCCACGCCTGCACGAGCTTTTTATCAAAAAAGCTGGTCAAAAAATCGGCATTCCTGTCATCCCCGGCCGTGGCTCGGTGCTGACAGAAGAACTCAAGGACAACACTGACCGCCAGAAATGCTTCTACTGCGGCCAGTGCAGTCGGGCTTGTAAAATCTACGGCGATTTCTCCTCTTCCTCCTGCCTCGTCATTCCAGCGCAAACGAAGTACAGCCTCGAACTGGAGTGCAACGCCATGGTGCGGGAGGTTTTGACGGACAAAGAAGGCCAAGCGACGGGCGTTGCCTACGTGAGCAAAGACGACGGGCAAGAGTATCAAGTGATGGCCAAAACCGTCATCCTCGCCGCCAGTGCTTGTAGTTCCGCCCGCATCATGCTCAACTCAAAAAGCACCCGCCATCCAAATGGAATCGGCAACGGGAGCGGCGCTGTGGGCAAGTACCTCCACGACTCCACCGGCGTGGCCATGGGCGGCATCATGCCTTCCCTCATGAACCGCAAGCGCTACAACGAGGATGGCGTGGGCAGCGTCCACATTCTGTCCCCGTGGTGGCTGGACAACAAAAAAGCGAAACTTGACTTCCCACGAGGCTACCACATCGAGTACTGGGGCGGCATGGGCGACCCCTCCTACGGCTTCGGCTTTGGGATTCAGGGCCTCAATGGCAAGTACCCGGATGCCAACGGCAAAACAAAGGAAGCGGGCGGTTATGGCGCTTCGCTCAAACAGGACTACCGCCGTTTTTACGGAACGAACGTCGGCATGGCTGGCCGGGGTGTTGGCCTTGCACTGGAAAGCAACTTGTGTGAAATTGACCCAAGCAAAGTGGACAAATGGGGCATCCCCGTCCTGCGTTTCAACTATAAATGGACTTCCGCCGAAATCAACCAGGCCAAGCACATGCAGGAGACCTTCCAGGAAATGATGAAGGCGATGGGCGCCGACATCACGTGGGGGATTCAGGGCAAAGAAAACCTGTATGGCCTCGAAGCGCCCGGCCGCATCATCCACGAAGTGGGCACGGTGCGCATGGGCGACGACGCTCGGAAGGCCCCGCTCAACAAATGGTGTCAGTCCCACGAGGTCAAAAACCTCTTCGTCACCGACGGCGGCCCCATTGTGCAGCAGGGCGACAAGAACTGCACCTGGACGATACTTGCCTTGGCCATGCGCACAGGGGAGTATATTGTGGAACAGAAAAAGAAGCAAAATCTCTGATATTGAGTTATTGAGATATTGAATTATTGTGATAATAAATGTTACAATAACCCAATATCTCAATAACCCAATATCTCAATAACCAAAGCATGAAACGTAGAGATTCACTCAAATTCATCGGCGTAGGCTCCATCACGGCGGGCATTTTTTGGGAAAGCTGCAAAGTGGAGCAGAAAGACCCAAACCCGCCGCCAGCAGTCAACAAAGCCGATGATATCATCACCGCTGGGCGGGAGGCATTTGAAATAGAGCGGGACAAAAAGCTGCTCAGCGAGACCTTTTTCACTGCCGACGAAATGGCCACCATCGCTGTGCTGGCGGACATCATCATTCCGAAGGACGAAGTGTCCGGCAGCGCTACCGAGGCAGGGGTGCCGGAGTTCATCGAGTTCATCGTGAAGGACTTGCCGGAGCACCAAACCCCCATGCGGGGCGGCCTCCGCTGGCTGGACATGGAATGCTACGGTCGCTTCGAAAAAGCCTTCGTGGACTGCTCACCGGAGCAGCGCCTGCAGGTGGTGGACGACATAGCCTATCCGGCCAAAGCCAAGCCCGAAATGGGACAAGGCGTCGCCTTCTTCAACCGGATGCGCGACCTCACGGCCACTGGTTTTTACACCACCGAGATGGGCTGGAGTGACATCGGCTACAAAGGCAACACGCCAGGCACTTACGATGGTGTGCCAGAGGATGTGCTGGCGCAATATGGGGTGAAGGAGCTGAATTGGGGGTAAAACCTTTTGTGGTCGCCCAATTTATTGGGCTGACCTATAGCATCATAAAAC
>JBGSWN010000085.1:0-19858 GCA_041752395.1 Saprospiraceae bacterium
CGCTTTGTTTCACCATCGGGTGCTGGTCGGTGAAGGAATCAATCTGGCGGTGCATTTTTACGCCTTTTTGTATGCTGGTTGGCAGCTTGGCCACTTCCTTGTTCTTGATGAAATCGGCGAGAAAATTCCCTACGAGCAGGTTTTCATCGGGACCGGAAAGGAAGATATGGGCGAGGAAGTTCACGTTGAGGATTTACGATTTATGAATGACGATTTACGATTGGGGCATTTTCGTTAAGGGATGCTTCATTTCACAAAGATATGGGTTTGACTTGTGGCGCAGACAGGTTCCCTTCGGGAATGACAAGGGGACGTGGCTACCCAATACAAACTGTTCATAGTGTGGCACTTCCCTTTGTCATTCCCGAAGGGAACCTGTCTGCGTATAATTTGTGAATGGTTTATTAGACAGCAAAAAATAACCATTTGATTCACATAAACCAAGTAGCACCAAAATCGTAATTCGTAATTCGTAATTCGTAAATCAAATGAGTTGGTTGATGAAAAGAAAGACCACCAAAGCTACCCAAAGTGCATCCAGGAAATGCCAGTAAATGGAAAGCAGTCTTAGCCGGAGCCGTTTTTCAGGGTCACTGAAATAGACGAGCACAGTGACGGGGTCCACCATTTGTTTTTTAGAGATTCGGAAAAACTGGATGAGGAACGGCAGCCCAGCAATCACGTGCGCAAAGTGCAACCCAGAGAGCATGTAAAGGTAGCCAGCGCCATTGTCCGTCGAAGGGAAGATATTGCTGCCAAACAATAAGCTCCAAGCCTTGAACTGTAAACCCATGAACAAGACCGTGAGGCCAAGTGTGCACAGCAGATAGGTTTGATAATTGCGGGTTTCGTCGTTGAGGTAGGCCTTGTTTGCCCGCACCATCATATAACTGCTGGCCAGCAATACTAGGGTGTTCACGGCGAAAAGCCACGGGATTTTCAGCGCCCCTACCCCATTTTGTACCCGGTTGTAAATGAAAGCAGCGGTTAGGGCCAAAAAAAGCACCGTCACGGCAAAGAGTACCAAGGTTAACATGATATTGTAGGGATGAAAAGCGAAATTGTCGTATTCGCTGTAAGCCCGTTCTGGTAGTTTATTTTTCATGCTGAAAGGTTTGTCCGGCTAGATATTTCACCAATTTTTGGAAATCAAGTGATTATAGTTTTTTGACCAACAGATTGAGTTTTCCCTCCCGCAGATAACGCAGATTTACGCAGATGATTTTTATGATTTTTCCTTCGGAAAAATCTGCGTAAATCTGCATAATCTGCGGGAGGAACTTTGTAGCGCAGCCGCAATAGTAATTACTCAACAAGTTATCCAAAGAACTATAATTGCGCAAGCAAGAAAAGTCGAACAATCCAAGTTGGGGATGGTTTTGCAAAAAAGCGCCACAATTCTTTACCTTCGCCTTTGTCTTGCAAGCCTTTGACGGCTGCCAAATACAAGCATACCGCAAACATGAAAAACTGCCGAGCCTGTCAGAAACCCATGCCCGATGATGCGAGGTTTTGCCCTGCCTGTGGCACTCCGGTCATTGTGGAGACCTTCGATTGCCCGAATTGCGGCACCGAAAACGACCTGTCAGCTCCTGCCTGCTCGAACTGCCACCTGATTTTTGCGAAGACAAAAAAAGAACCACCCAAGGCGACGCTCAACGATATTTTCGATGAATCCCACACGGAAAGCCTGGAGCAAAACATCGCCGACCGATTCAGTTTGGCCTTCGAAAAACGGCTGAAAGAGGAGCATCACCCCTCCTTGCACCACGCCTATATTGACCGTTTTTACAAAAGTGATTTCAGGGCGAGCGTGGATTTTCGCATCCAGCAATTGGCGGAACAAGCGCAGCGGCAACCGGATGGCGACCAGAAATTCAGTTTCACAGCACCCGCTTTTGAGGAGCTGCTCGACTATTTCATCATCCGCTATTGCGAGGACTTGAACGAGGCGATTTTTGATGAAAAAATACTGAAATACCAAGGTCGCACCGCTGCGGACATCAACCTTGGAGAGCTAATTCTCGACTATTTGGATTTCAATAACGAGGGCGAAACGGTTTACACCAATTTCGTCACCATGCCCGCCAACAAGCTAAAAAACGCCGCCCAGAATTTCCTTTTCCCGCAAAAAGGCGAAACGATTTACTTCATCTGCGACCTTTCCACGTTTGGCGCCTGCAAGGATGGCTTCGCCATGACCCGTGACTGCATTTATTGGAAAATGCCCTTCGAGAAAAAGCAGCGGGTGTACTATAAAAACTTGGAGGAAATCAAGCGGCAAGAGGATTGGCTCACCATTAATGGCATCTTCTTCAATGGCAGTAAATCACTGAATATCAAGCTGTTGCGGCTGCTGAAAAAGTTAAGGGAGTTGTACGGAAAGAAGTAAGTTTTGCGCACTTGGTTCCTTGATTTTTCAAGCTTTAGCTGTTGTCACGGTGTCATCATATTTGTCATCGCCGAAGGCGACCTGCGACATCAAATATGACGCACCACATGACTTTGCAGGTCGCCTGCGGCGATGACAAAAGCGGCGCACAGCGGGAATTACAAGGCTTATGTAGGCAGTTAGCAAGGATAAAGTGAAGAGGTGAAATCAATTTCAATGCGCTTTTTCCAGCGTAAACCCAAAGGTTGAACCCACGCCAGCGGTACTGCGCACATTGATGGTCTGTTTGTGGGCTTCCACGATGTGCTTCACGATGGAAAGCCCAAGCCCAGAGCCGCCCTGTTCCCGGGAGCGGCTTTTGTCCACCCGATAAAATCGGTCGAAAAGATGGTTGAGGTGCTCGGCAGCGATTCCGATGCCTGTATCCGCTACCTCGATTAGGATATTTCGGTCCATGTCGTAGAAACTGACCTTGGTTACGCCGCTTTCCTTACCATATTTCAAGGAATTATTGACGAGGTTGGTAAGCACTTGGCGGATATATTCCCGGTCGGCCCTGACCAGATAACTTTGGTCGGCACCGGGTTTGAGTTGGAGGCGGATATTGCGTTCCTTGGCTCGAAACTCTAAGTCGTCGAACACTTCTTCTGTCAGCAATTTGATGTCGAAAGGCTGGAGGTCGAGTATCAATTCCCCAGATTCCAAGCGGGAAATGGACTCTAAATCTTCGACGATAGTATTGAGGCGGTCCACGTTCTTGGCAGCCCTTGTGAGGTAGTTTCGGTTGATGTTCTCGTCTTCCAGCCCACCATCTATCAGCGTTTCAAGATAGCCTTGTATATTGAAAATCGGAGTTTTCAGTTCATGGGAAATATCACCCAAAAACTTGCGTCGGTATTCTTGCCAAGTCTTCAATTTCTCGGCGTCCTTGTCCTGCGCCGCAGCCCATTCTTCGACTTCCTTTTCGACATCGTCCAATTTGGAACCGAGCACGTTTCGGAACGCTTTTTTCTCTGCATTGGCGAGCTTGTGCATGTGAATGCTCTTGTAAATGACCTTGATTTTCCGCTGAAGGTAGCGCTGAAGGTAAAAACGGAAGATTGCGTAGCAGCTCAAAAAAATGGCTACGCCGGTGAGCAGCAGCATCCACCAACTGAAATTGGCGTGCTGTACAATATTCAAAAGGGACAGGAAGACCGTCGAAATCAAAGAAACGCTGATGGAGGAGGCCAGAATGATATTCCCAGGCGTGGGATTTTTTAACTGGCTGAATGGGATAAAGTCATTGGGGCGTATGGGATTACTGCTCTCCTTGTAGCTCAGGTTTACAGCTGCATCCTTCTCAAAATTCGTAGCGATACCCGATTCCTTTGATGGTTTTGATGTAATCATCACCTAATTTTTCACGCAATTTACGAATATGTACGTCAATTGTTCTATTGCCGACGATCACATCCGTTCCCCATATTTTGTTGAAAATTTCATCCCGGGTAAAAACCTTGCCTGGTTTGGAGGCCAAGAGATTCAGCAGCTCAAACTCCTTCTTCGCAAGCTCCACCTCTGTGCCAGACTGCATCACCCGGAACCGTTCCCGGTCAATCACCAAATCGCCAATGATGGTTTGGTTGGCAGTCTCGTTTTCTGCTTCCGTTTTGAGGTTGCGGCGCATCAGCGCTTTTACCCGGCTCATCAGTACTCGTGGCTTGATGGGCTTGGTGATATAGTCGTCGCCGCCTACATCAAGGGCAGCTATTTGCGAATAATCCTCCTCCCTTGCAGTCAAAAAAGCAATCAGGGTATTGTCAAAAATGCGCTGGTTGCGGATGTTTCGGCACACTTCTACCCCATCCATCTGCGGCATCATGATATCAAGGATAATCAAATCGGGCAGCACTTCTTGCGCCTTTTTCAATCCCTCCTCGCCGTTGTTGGCAATCTCTACCTGATATCCTTCCTTGCGCAAATTGTAAGAAAGGATTTCCAAAATATCCGGCTCGTCGTCAACAATTAGTATCTTTTTACCTTCCATTCAATACATTTTTTTTGCAAAATTTCGCCGCAAAATTACCTTAACATTTCTTCCCATTCTGTTTTTGAACATTAATAAATCGTAAACTCACCGTCAACAGTTTTTGGGTCATTTTTCGACACTTGGCTTCCCAATGGTTTTCTTCTCCAAATTTTCAGATATGTTGCTATAAATCTCGCTGGCCATTTCCGGGTTGCGCTGTAAAATAACCAAGCAAGAGTCCAGTGTTTCACGGTCAATGTCATGAATTTCGGCTATTTGATTGTAGTACAACTCGGCTAAACTATCTTTTCTGTGCCCATTTTGCAATTGCCCCATCGCCGATTCTGCCACATGCACGTCCAGTAAAAGTTTTTCTACTTCAGATTGTGAAATTGGCAACGGCTCAGTTTGCTTGGAAATACAAGCATTTAGCAATACTAAAAAGGATAGCAGTCCCAAAACCTGTTTCATGAATATTGATTTAATTAGAACTCCTTCGGGAAAAACGTTGCCACCACTTTTGAATTGACTTCTGAAACTTCTGGCCAAGTAGCAGCTTCCGACTGGATGCAAACCACGCCGCAAGTCGGAATATTGTCAATATACTTTTTGGTAAACTGGTTAGCAACATTGGTAAATGTTGGATTGTGACCAAAAACCATCGCCGTCTCACAGTCCTCCGGCAAACGGTGGATGACGTCAATGATGACGTGCGACATTGCTTCGTAAATATCGTCACGCACCCAAAAGTCTTCCCCTTCCACGCTCAGTTCATTTTTGAAATAAGCCGCCGTCGTCAACGCACGGATGGCTGGGCTGGAAACAATGAGGTCAGGTTCGACACCTTTGCTCTTCATCATTTTGGCCATAAAAGGCGCATCCTTCAGGCCCCGCTCGTTTAATGGCCGTTCGATGTCCTTCAAATCACCGTTGTCCCAGCTTGATTTTGCATGTCTTACTAAATAAAAAGTCTTCATCTATTGTAATCAGATTTTAAGAACCAAAGGTAGCGCATTTCGTTTGAGATAAACCATAAACGAGCCTACCTTTGGGGTTTTGCTTTTTGAAAACAAATATCTTTCATTTTCACTTTGAATTTTCTTTTAAAAAATCTAGAGCACGAACTCAGCGACCAGCACCTGCTCGTCGGGGAAAAGCTGTTGGAAGAGGGCAAAGTGACAAAGTTGTTTGAAAACGAACACCATCTTTGGATTGCCGACGTGAACGGCTTCGAGGTGGAAATGCAAATCAGCCCTTCAAAAGTGAAAGCCTGCTCCTGCGAATGCGACACTTTCGAGCGGGAACGGATGTGTGGGCATGTGGCGGGTGGGCTGCTGTTGCTTCGCCGCCAACTTTCCGAGACGGTGCGACAACCCCGTTCTTCCAACAAGGCCAAGACTTTTTCCCACCAAAAACTGACCGTAAACGCCATTTTGGACAGCGTGACGGAGGATGAATTGGCAGCTTTTGTTCGCAATTTCGCAAGAACGAACAAGCCGTTTTCGCTCGCCCTGCGGGCAAAATTTGCCGCAAAAGTGCCGCTTGCCGACAACCGGGAAAAGTTCGGGCAACTGCTTGATGCCGCCATCCTCAGCTACCGAAAAGCCAACGACCGCATCAGCGCTGCCGGTGCTTCGCAATTGAACAAACTGCTCCTCGAATTGCTCGGTCAAGCCGATGATGCCTTGGCACTAGAGCATTTTGCGGAGGCTTGGGCGATGCTCGCCGCCATCATCGGTCGGTTCTCCCCGATCCTGAAAAAGCTGGACACCGAGGAGCCAGCCTTGCAAAACCAGTTGATGGTCGCCTTCGGCAAAATCTCGCAACTGGCCAATTTGCCCATCCCACCTGATTTGCAAGAAGAAATCAGCCAATTTTGCGAAGAAGAATTTAATCGCCCCGCCTATCGGCTCAATGGATTTTCTGGGCTTTTGCTGAAGATCTGGGTAGCACTCGCCAAGGATGATGAAGCTGCCCGTAAAATACTGCAATCCATTGATAATGAATTGATTAGGGCAACCCTACCAGCAGCGTATCACGCACAGTTGATTTTGGTGAAATTGGAAATATTGGATAGACCAGACTTAAAAACCGAAGCAGATGCCTTCACCCTCGAATGTCTTTCTACGCCAAAAAAACTGGTTCAGGTCGTGGATGCTGTGGAACCGACTGGTGATTTCCGAAGGGTAAAAAACTTGGTTGAAAAAGGCCACAGGCTAATCAAGGACATGGATTTGCAAGTTCGCCTCGAATCGGTTCTGCTTCAAATCGCACAGCAGGAGGGCCAGGCAGAAACCATCGCCATCATTTCCCGGCAGAAGTTTTTAGAGACCCGTGATTTTGATTTTTACGATAAATGCCAAGCGAATTTCAAAGGAAATTGGGAGGCATTTGTGAAAAAACTATTGGCTGACCTGGTTGCCCGCTACGATTATCGCCAGAACTTCCCAACCATCGCAACGATACTGGGGAGGGAAGAAAAATTTGACGAGTTGCTGGGTTTACTGGAAGAGCAGCAATCGCTGGATTTATTGGCAAGTTTTGACCATTTTTTACTAAAAAAGAAACCTGCGGAAACTTTTCGCCTTTATGAAAAATTACTGAAGTCATACCTCGCCGACCACCTTGGATTGAAGGCATCAAAAAGACTTCGCAAAGTGTTCGAGCACCTGCACCAACAGGGTGCTGGCAACATTGCGGAGCGCTTGTTTAGTTCTATAAAATCAGCCTTCCCCAAGCGGCGATTTTACATGGATGACGAGGTTGCTTTGTAAAAATTAACTTCCTACATGAAAAAAATAGTAGTCCTCACTGGCGCAGGCATAAGCGCCGAAAGCGGTATATCCACCTTCCGGGACAGCAATGGTCTTTGGGAAAACCATGACATCATGGACGTCGCATCACCGGAAGGCTGGCAGCGAAATCCCAAGCTGGTGCTCGATTTCTACAATGCCCGCCGCAAACAATTGTTGGAAGTTTCGCCCAATCCCGGTCACTTGGCGTTAGTGGAAATGGAGCAGGATTTTGACGTGACCATCATCACCCAAAACGTGGATGACCTGCATGAACGGGCAGGCAGTTCCAAGGTGATTCACCTGCATGGCGAGCTTCGCAAGTCCCGCAGTATTGCCGACCAGCGCCTCGTTTATCCCTGCGATACGGACATCAACCTCGGTGACCTTTGCGAAAAAGGGAGCCAGTTGCGGCCACATATCGTCTGGTTTGGGGAGTTGGTGCCATTGTTGGAACCTGCGGCTGAGTTAGTCACCGAAGCAGATATTGTAATGATAGTTGGTACTTCTATGCAGGTGTATCCTGCGGCGGGTTTGGTCAGCTATGCGATGCCGGGCATTCCGATTTTCTATGTGGACCCGAATCCAGCGATGAATTACGAACTGAGCCGAATGAAAAACTTGAAGGTGCTGGCAGAG
Source organism: Saprospiraceae bacterium (assembly GCA_041752395.1). GTDB lineage: Bacteria > Bacteroidota > Bacteroidia > Chitinophagales > Saprospiraceae > UBA6168. The sequence goes on from JBGSWN010000085.1 coordinate 7,835, forward strand.
AATGCCGGAACTGGCGTGATAAAAGTGCTGGAAGAACTGAGAACTGGAAGGGATTGAAAGCGAAGAGTCAGGTTTCTCGCATTCATTCCAGAAGAAGAAGTTCGGGGAAAGAGACTTGAACTCTCACGGCATTGCTGCCACAGGCTTCTGAGACCTGCGTGTCTACCAATTCCACCATCCCCGAATTTAATAATTTGTCAATAAAAAAGAAAAAGGAAAAAGTTGAAGTAGTGCATTTCAGCTTTTTCTTTTTTCTAAATCAGTACCGAAGGTGGGACTCGAACCCACACATAGTTGCCTATACTGGATTTTGAATCCAGCGCGTCTACCATTCCGCCACTTCGGCTTTCAAAATATTTGCAAAACGCTGATTGTCAAGGAGTTAGTGTAATAAAAATAGAATAGTGGGTACTCCAATCAGCGGACTTCCTTTGAAGCGGGTGCAAATTTATTCAAATTTTCTTTTATTCTCCAAAGGTATCTTCTTTTTAAAAAAAAATCTCTCACGGGAAGGAGCGTTTCATCTGGTGTAATACCATCCACAAATCCTTCCATTACTGGGTTTACGGCCTCCAAAAGCGCCATTTCGAGTTCATTTACATTTGCAGTAACTTGCTGAAATATTTTTTCATCGAAATCAAATTCCAGTTCCATGATGGCTTCGTTGATGTCCATCATGTCCATCAAGAAATCCTGCGGGATTTCGTTTTTGCTGTCCTCAAGCAATCCTTTGATTTCAAGGATATACTTCAATCGTTTATCAAAATCCGCAAGCACCTGAAAGGCTTGGTTATTCAACGTGGATTTTTCCAGTATCTCAAGCTGGTGCTCCTCTGACGCAAGTGTATGAAAATCAGGGTGAAACAACTTGCTATTTTTCAAAAATCGCTGCCTCAAGTCCACCAAATCCGGGTAGAATGAAACAGGTATTTCGAAGAATTGAAAGTGATTCATGCCTATCAAAATAACCTTGAAATGTCGAGGCCCAAGGCAAACACCATGAGGGCAATCAAAATCACGAATCCGACCATGGTGGCAATTTCCATGAATTTATCGCTCGGTTTCTTACCGGTCAACGCCTCGAACAGCAGGAACATCACGTGTCCACCATCCAGCGCCGGAATTGGGAGCAGGTTGATGAATGCAAGCACCAAGGACAGCATAGCGGTCAAATTCCAGAATGATTGCCAGTCCCATTTTGGTGAAAACATGCCGCCGATGGTGATGAAACTGCCAAGACTTTCCGTCACTTTTATATCGCCAGAAAACATCTTCCCGTAGGCTTTAAGCTGTGAGCCAAGGAAGCTCCCTACCCTTTTCCAGCCAGCCGAAAACGACGCAAATAGACCATAATCTTGGCGTTCTAATGTATAAAACTTGCTCAAATCGCCATTGATGCTGGCACCAATCCTGCCGTTTTCATCAGTATGGATGGTGAGGTTAACGGTATCTTTATTGTCACGAAGTACGGTAACTTGGACATCTGCATCCTTTGCCTTCGCTTTGGTCAGCGCATCATAAAACTGTTCAAAATAGGGCGTTGATTGACCATTAAGTCCAATAATTTGGTCATCAATTTTCAACCCACCCTTCTCGGCGGGAGACTGCTCGCATTTTTTCCAGAACAACATTCCCTTGCAGTAATCGCCATAACCTGCCACCAAAAATGGCCTTGGCAAATTGTAAAGCGCCACCTCTTTGTTCTTGTTGAGGGAAAGAAATTCAGCAACATCCTTGGAGATTTCCAATTTCACTGGTTTGCCATTGCGCTCTACGGTCAGGGTCCGTGAGCCATCAATCACAATATGGCTTTTCACCAAATTGGGATTGTACCTAACCAATTGGTAAGTATCAATGGCCACCACTTTATCCCCAGGCTGAATACCAACGACGAGGCCAAGCGAGTCGGGCAGGACGCCATTCGTCAGATTCTTGGTCGGAATGTACTCCTCGCCCCAAGTGAAGAAAATCATGGAGTAAATGAAAAAACCGAGGAAGAAATTGACTGTAACACCACCCAACATGATGATGAGGCGCTGCCAAGCTGGCTTTGATCGGAATTCCCATGGCTGCGGTGGTTCTTTCATTTGTTCGGTATCGAAACTCTCGTCCACCATGCCCGAAATCTTGACGTAGCCACCCAGCGGCAACCAGCCGATTCCGTACTCTGTTTCACCGATTTTTTTCTTGAAAAGCTCGAACCACGGGTCAAAGAAAAGATAGAATTTTTCGACCCTCGTTTTGAACCATTTGGCGGGCAGGAAGTGCCCCATTTCGTGGAGCACTATGAGAATGGAGAGGCTTAAAATCAATTGCCCAACCTTGATAAGAATTTCCATATATCGAATCTGAATTTTGGAGAAATGCGGGAAAATATCCCTCCCGATTTTTTATCCAGTTTTTTTTGAAGCGCAAAAGTAACTGGATTTCCCCTTTTGGCAGCATTTTTAAACAAGGAGAATAGAAAGTTGGTTGCAAGGAAGGTTTGAAGCTCGTATTTTAAAAGGTCAGCTTCGGAAATCAAGGGAATTTACCTTTCATCAACCAATCGAACTGAACAGGCTTCTACAATTGCTATTTTTGCCGCATGATTATTTTCTTCTGTAACAATATCCAAGGTGATTTCGCCTATTTTTCCGAAGAGGAAACCAAGCACTGCACGCAGGTTTTGCGCAAGAAAACAGGTGACACTGTGCAATTCATTGATGGCGTCGGGTATTGGTATGAAGGGCAAATTTCTGAAGCAGGCAAGCGCCAAGTCGTCATAAAAATCTCGAAAAAACAGCTCGGCACTGACCATACCGGCTTCCATTTGCACCTGGCAGTGGCGCCGCTGAAAAGCATGGACCGCTTCGAGTGGTTTTTGGAAAAAGCGACGGAAATCGGGGTGGATGAAATCACGCCTTTACTCACCGAAAACACGGAGCGTAGCAAATTGCGTTACGACCGCCTCGAAAAAATCATCCTTTCTGCTGCCAAGCAATGCCTGCGTACCCGTTTGCCTAAACTCAACGAACTTGTTGATTTTGAGGATTTTATGAAAACCTTTGAAACCAACCCGCCCGGCGCTCGTTTTATCCCTCACTGTCATACTGCAAATTTGCCGCACCTCAAAAACAACTGTCCGGCAGGAGCTGACGTTACAGTGCTGATTGGCCCAGAGGGCGACTTTTCACTGGAGGAAGTACAGTTGGCAGTTGCACGTGGTTTTATGGAAGTTGGCCTCGGCGACAATCGTTTACGGACAGAAACGGCGGCCATTGTGGCTTGCCACACCATTCATCTAGTCAATATTTAACTGAAAATGAAGACCATTTCCTTGTTGTTGCTTTCGTTGCTCGGTTTTTTCCCTTCGGGAAATGCGCCGACCAAACTGGCCCTGCTCAAGTACAACGGCGGCGGTGACTGGTACGCCAACCCAACTTCGTTGACCAATCTAACTAAATTCTGCAACGATAATTTGGGAACTAGTCTTGACCCCGATTACGCTACCATTGAAGTAGGTAGTGCGGAGCTTTTCAACTACCCATTCATTCATATGACGGGGCACGGCAATGTCGTTTTCTCCGATGCGGAGGCCGAAAACCTGCGTACCTATTTAATGGGTGGCGGTTTTTTGCACATTGACGACAATTATGGGATAGATCCTTTTGTGCGGCCAGCGATGAAAAAAGTGTTCCCGGAATTACAGTTTATCGAGTTGCCCTTCACCCATCCTATTTATCACCAGACGTTTGAGTTCAAGAATGGCTTGCCTAAAATCCATAAGCACGACGACAAGCCTGCACAGGGTTTTGGGCTGATTTGGGAAGGAAGGCTCGTCTGTTTTTACAGCTTTGAATCTGACTTGGGAGATGGCTGGGAAGACCCATCCGTTCACAACGACCCAGAAGAAAAGCGGCAGCAGGCATTGAAAATGGGCGCTAATTTGGTGGAGTTTGTCTTTCAGCAATAATATGCTTGTGTTTTTTAGGAACAGGGTCGTGGCCGCCACGTGACCAGGGATGGCAACTCGCTATTCGTTTTACCCCGAACCAAATCCCTTTAAAAACACCCCATTCTTGAATAGCTTCAATCATGTAATTGGAGCAGGATGGCGTGTAACAACAGGACGGTGGCGTAAACGGCGAAATAAACCGTTGGTAAAAACGGACAGGCAGGATGAACAGGTATTTGAAAAATTGAACCATTGCGAAGCGAAACGTTAACACCCAGTTTAGGGGCATTCAAAGGGCATTAACAGCGGTTTTGGTAAAAAATAGACGAATTTTGCCAGGCAAATGTCCCAGCTTTTTGTGGATAATTTCAAAAAAATAAACTCAAATCACGTCTAATTTTGCGTTCAACAAGAAAAATGAATGGAAGGTTGACAAAAGTCAGTCACCGCTTCATTTTTCAAAGCGAATTTTCAAGTGGAAAAAACCTTGGCACAATATGACGCCGTCGTGAAACGGTGTTCGGACATTTTCATCAAAAAGACCCTGGATTACGGCACAGCTTGGCGCATCCTGCGCCCTTCCTCGCTGACCGACCAACTGTTTATCAAGGCGAAACGCATCCGCAGTATTGACGAAAAAGCGGTGCAAATGGTGGAGGATTCCATTGACGGCGACTTTATTGGCCTCGTGAATTATGCCTACATGGCGCTAATTCAACTTGAACTGCCCGGCGATGAAGATTTAGAACTTGCAGCAGAAAGGGCAAAAAATCTTTACCAAAAACAAGTCGAAATCGTCCGCAGTTTGATGATAGCCAAAAACCACGATTACGGCGAAGCATGGCGTGACATGCGAATCAGCTCTATCACCGATTTGATTCTGATGAAAATACTGCGCATCCGCCAAATCGAGGACAACAAAGGAAAAACGCTGATATCCGAGGGCCTCGATGCCAATTATGCGGACATTGCCAACTATGCTATTTTTGCGCTCATTCTTTTGAGCGAGCAGGTTTAATTCAACTCGAAATTTTTGAAATATGACAATTTATACCTTACTACTTTATGTCGGAATTGCAGCAGCCGCACTGACGCTGCTTACAGGCTTTGTTTTCAAAGCTCAAAAAAGCTGGTTGATGACCTATCTCCAGCATTTCTGCGGTTCCTTATTCATCTTTTCTGGCTTTGTAAAAGCCGTTGACCCGCTGGGAACAGCCTTCAAAATGGAGCAGTATTTTGCCGAGTTCTTCTACACGTTTGATGAAACGAAGATGAAGTTCCTCGCACCGATATTCCCTTGGCTATCTGGCCATTCTCTGCTGTTTTCCAATGTTATGATTGTCTTCGAAGTAGCACTGGGATTGATGTTGATTTTGGCCTATCGGCCAAAGCTGACAAGTTGGTTGTTTTTCGGATTGGTCGCCTTTTTCACCGTTCTGACAGGCTACACCTACCTCACGGGCTTTGTGCCATCTGGCGTGAATTTTTTCGAGTTCGGCAAATGGGGACCCTACGTCAAAACCAATATGCGGGTGACCGATTGTGGCTGTTTTGGCGACTTTTTAAAACTGAAACCCAAGGTTAGCTTCATGAAAGATGTGTTCCTCTTGGTGCCTTCTTTTTACTTTTTGTTCAAGCATAAAAACATGCACCAGCATTTCACGGCAGCGGCTCGTGGGTGGTTGGTAGCATTGGTGACCATTGGATTCAGCGTTTTCTGCTACTACAACACCTTCATGAATGAACCAGTCATTGACTTCCGCCCTTTCCGGGCAGGCGTGGATGTGCGGGCACAACGGGAGAAAGAAGCCGCCGAAGAGGCCGCAGCCTACAAGGTTTTGGCCTATAAAATGAAAAGCAAGTCGAATGGCCAAGTCATCACTGTGCCTTACGAGCAGTACATGAAGGAGTATGAAAAATACCCGGAGGCTGAGTGGGAAATGGAGCAAGTGAAGGCGAATGCCGACTACGAACATTCAAAGGTCAGCGAATTTGAAATCACTGCGCCGGACGGTAGCAATATGACGGATGCGTTGTTGCAAGACACTGGTTACTTCCTCATGGTGGTTGCCTACAAGCTTAAAGAAGCTGGTAAGGAAATCAAAACGACGACGGTGAGTGACACCACTTTTGTAACGGATACCATTAGAATCCAAGGGGTGGATTCCTTCCAATTGGTGCAGCGGGTCGAGTCAGTGAACCCAAAAGAAGTGAAAGAGGAAATCATCAACTTTGACCCGGCTTACATGGAGCTATTCACGAAAGTTATCAATCCGGTAATCAATGCGGCAAAGGGAACTGGCGTAAAGTTTTTCGCAGCTACGGCACCAAATGACCCATCAGTAATCAATCGTTTCAAAGAATTGACAGAGAGCAATTACCCGTTTTTTACGGCAGATGATTTGTTGTTGAAAACAATCCAACGCTCGAACCCGGGCATTGTGCTTTGGAAAGACGGCAAAATTCTTGCTAAATGGCACTACAAAGACATGGCAAGTTTTGAAGAAATGAAGGCGAAATACATCAAATTGCCGCCACAGAAATAAAAACAAATTGGATGGGATTGGGAAGTTTGGACAACATTTTTCAAACAAACCAATCCCATCCAACATTCTAAATCTAGAAATCGGAAAAAACCGTTTTCTTTGCAGCTTTCAATCGCAAAACCGGAAACTGCCTCACTTGCTTAGGTTTGACATTTTGAAAGGAATTTAGGGCGAAAAGTAGTCCCAAAAAGCTGTGCAAGCGAGGTTTGAAATGAAATTATGCTGAGCAGAAGGAACATCCGCATCAAAGTAATGCAGGTGCTATACGCCATGAGCCGTGACAAGGAACTAACCTTTCGACAGGCCATGAATCTCTATAATAGCAGTATTCGACAGTCTTTTGAAATGTACCTTTTCAATGTGCTGCAACTCGTTCGGGTGGCCGAATACGCCAAAATTGACCATGCTTCCAAGCTCGCAAAGCACCGTCCCACCGACGAAGACAAAGCATTCCGGCCCAAGCTTTTTGAGAATGAAATGATTCAGTCCATCCTGGGAAACAAGGGCTTTAAAACTCAAATCTCCGCAAGGAAAATAGCCGAAAACCTGACGGACGATGACACTCGTTACCTCTACAACGAGTTTGCTAAAACGGACGATTACATTGAGTTTTTGAGCAGCAAGGAAAATTCTCCAGAATTTTATCGGACATCAGTGCTCAACCTTTTCAAGCATTTCAACGGTAGTGAACATTTCAATGAAATGGTAGAAGACCGCTATTTCTCTTGGTACGATGACAAATCGCTGATCGTAGGTGCCATGAAAAAGACGCTCAAGGCGTTGCCAGCGGAAGGCAATTTTTACGAAGAATACGAACCAACGGATGAGACCGTACGGGAATTTGGGGAGATTTTGCTAGAAAAAGTCAACGCTGAAAACGACTCCCTGCACCAAATCATCGAACCTGCCCTCAAAAACTGGGACGCTGAACGGGTTGCCGTGCTGGACATGGTGCTTCTGAAAATGGCGCTTACCGAATTGATGACTTTTCCATCTATACCGACCAAAGTCACGCTCAACGAATACGTTGAAATCTCCAAGCTTTACAGCACCGACAAGAGCAAGGATTTTATCAATGGTATTCTTGACCGATTGATGAAAAAATTGGAGAAAGAAGGGAAAATCGTGAAGGAAGGACGTGGTTTGATTGATGAATGATGGTTTTTTGAAATGATTTTAGCTTTTTTAATGGCATCCTGTGCCTTTGATGCTATTATTTCGTCCTAAGTCGGCGCTTCGCAATATACTTGCAACTGCATATCCTACCTTTTTTAAAAAAAACTATAAACCTTATTAGAGATGAAAAAGGCTTTACTCCTTTCCTGTTTTTTCCTTTTCCTGGCCGCCGGCCAAATGTCCGCACAAACCGCAGGCTCGCCAAATGCGCTGGCTTTCCGTTGGACAGGGAACAATTTTCAGTTTCCAATAACCCAGAAATGGGACCGATTTGACTACACCAGCGGCGTGGAATTGAACTACATCCGACACTTGGGCAAGATGCTCAATTTGTCCATTCCCCTGAAAGTTGGGCGAGCCTATCTGCCCATCGACGACCAGGGCAATGTTCGAAATGCGGAGGTCATTGGAAGCCTCGACGCCATTTTGCATTTAAAATTCGCCAAACCAACTTCCAAAATCTATCCATACCTCCTAGCAGGTGCTGGCTTGATGACGGAAACCCAAAACGATTGGGAAATGAACCCTGAGTTCCCTGTTGGAATTGGCCTGAATGTTAAAGTAGCGCCAAACCTCTACATCAGCGGTGAAACACAATACCGTTTTGACCTTAATGAAAACCGCAACCAACTCCAACATGCACTCGGCATTTGGATAAATATTGGTGGAGAAATGGAAGAGAAGGTCACTGACCAAGACAAGGACGGCGTGAAAGACGACGACGACAAATGTCCAGATGAGCCAGGCCCAGTTGAGTTAATAGGTTGCCCAGACACCGATGGTGACGGCGTGGCTGATAAGTTTGATGCTTGCCCGAAAGAGGCAGGCCTGCCTAAACTCGCTGGCTGCCCCGACCGTGACGGCGATGGAATCCCCGACCACCAAGACCGCTGCCCAGACGAAGCAGGTACGGCTGAATTGATGGGCTGTCCAAACAAGGATAGAGATGGCGACGGCATACCAGACGATAAAGACAAATGCCCAGACGAAGCTGGTTCCAAATTCGCTGACGGCTGCCCAGATGATGATGGTGACGGTGTTGCCAATGGTGTTGACAAGTGCCCAACTCAAGCCGGAACAGCTGCCAACATGGGCTGCCCAGATACGGATGGTGATGGCGTGATTGACCCAGAAGACAGGTGCCCACAAGTAGCTGGCCCTGCTTCAAATAAAGGTTGCCCAGAATTGAAACCTGAGGAAAAAGAAGTTTTGAAATTTGCGATGAAAGCCGTTCAGTTCGAGACTGGCAGTGCGAAATTGCTGGTATCTTCTAACAAGACCTTGGATGAGATTGCTCAAATCCTGAAAAACAATCCAGGTCAAAAACTGAAAATTGGTGGCCACACAGACAGTATCGGCGAGGAGGGTGAAAACCAAAAACTTTCAGAAAAACGGGCAAAAACCTGCTACGATTATCTCATTGCCAAAGGTGTTCCCGCCACACGAGTCAGCTTCACTGGCTATGGCGAGTCGAAACCAATCGAAAGTAATTTGTACGCTCCGGGCCGTGAGAAAAACCGCCGGGTGGAATTTGAAATGTACGTGGATTAATAATCCAATTATCAGGAAGCGGCTTCGGTCGCTTCCTGATTTATTTTACCTCGCCAAATAGCTCCACCAACCGCTTTGTGCGGTATTCAAAAATGCCTTTCAGCATATTACCCACCAATATTTTTTGCATTAAAACACCAAGCGGCCCAAGCGGCAAGCGGTAATCAACAATATCCGTCATCTCTACCCCTCCCTTCACTGCCTTGAAATGGTGTTGGTGGTGCCAAATCCTATATGGGCCAAGCCGTTGTTCGTCCACAAAAAAAGCTTGGTCACGGACATGCGTAATTTCCGTCACCCAAAGCATCGGAATACCTAGCAACGGCTTCACTTTGTAGGTGATAAAAAGGCCCGGATAAGTCTCGCTTGGCAGTGGCGAAGTGGGAATTAAGTTCATATCCGGCGGTGTAATCTTCGCCAAATTCTGTGGGTTGGAGAAAAAATCCCACGCCTTTTCGAGGCTGATGGGTAGGGTTTGGACGGTTGTCAGACGGTGCATTTGAACAGTATTGCGAAGGTTAAAAATCGCAGTCCGTAACAACCGTTTTTGGGTATGGTTTAGAAAATAATTGGGGGTATCAGAATGGTTTTGTGTTCTTTTGGCAAGGCAATAACCATTCCCGCACCTGTAAATGCTCAACGATGGGCAGGTCATTTCCCCAAGAGGTGTGGATGTAGTTGATGATATTGGTGATTTCAAACTCCGTCAGCCGCTCGATGCCGACCATTTCCGTGTTGTAGGTTCTTCCATTTATGGTCATTTCACCTTTGATTCCATTGCGAATGATGCACGGGACAGCCGCACCATTTTTGGACAAATAATCGGCCCCAGCTAGTGGTGGGATAACGCCAACTAGCCCAGTGCCATCGGCCATGTGGCAATTTTCGCAAAAATTGGTGTAAAGGATTTTTCCCTGTTGATAAGGATAGGTCTCGCAGCTCGCAAAGAATATCACAAGTGCAAAACTGAGCAGGTAAAGGCTATTTTTCATTCAAGAGTTTTTCAATATCTTTCATAAAACGGTCCACATCTTCGGGTTCTGTGCCATTGCAGAAGGAGCGGATATGCCGATTTTTATCTACTAAAATCAAGTAACCAGAGTGGTTGATTCCACCGGGGGCCTCATCGTCATTGAGGGCGATGCTCATGTATTCAGGCGCCATTTTATAAATAGCGGCTTGTTCTCCAGTGACAAAATGCCATTTGTCAGCGCTTACGCCGAGGTTGTAGGCGTAACGATTCAGGGCACCAACCGTATCATATTTGGGAGCAAGGGTATGACCCAATAATTCAAGCCTAGGTTCGTCTTTGAATTTGTCGTGGATACGAAGCATCTGTTTGGATGTCTTCGGGCAAATAGTGGGGCAAGCGATGAAGAAAAAGTCGGCGACGTAAGCTTTTCCTGCAAAAGTCTCATTGTTCACCACTTGGCTGTCTTGGTCCATGAAACTGAAATCAGGGATGGTGTGCGGGACTTCTTCGCCATTTGGGCCTACTTCTGGCGTGCCGAGCATGGGCAATTCATCACTTGAAACAGCGTTTTGGCAACCTTGAAAAATGGCCAGGGCGGTAAGCAAAACAAACAAATATTTCATCATCACTATTTTTGGCAAAAGTAGGAAAGTTGGATACTTGGGACGATGAAGGAACAGGTATTTGACACGAAGATTACCCGGTTAACTATTTATTGACAGGTCAGTTTTGAAATCTAAGGCCAAAGTCTAGCCTATCCTTTCCTACTTTTGCGACCTGGGAGTCAAAACTGGTTTACTTCTACATTTTAAAAATCAATCCAATAAAATGAGATTATTTATAGCAACAATTTCCTTCTGTTTCCTGCTAACAGGGTTTGTCACCGCTCAGGTTGACAGTCCTGTCATCAATAATGGTTCAACCATGGATAATCAAACAGACAAGCCTCAGAAAAAAAAGCCAAAGCTTCGAAATTTTACCGATGCAGAGTTGGACAAGTTTCCAGTGTACAAAGGAAATGACCTCGGCTTGAAATACACCCCCTCGAAATCCACTTTCAAGATTTGGTCGCCTCCGGCGGATGAAGTGCTGCTCTATCTTTATGACCAACCGCTCGAATCTGCACCCATTGCTTACCATAGTATGAAAAAAGGCAAAAACGGCACTTGGGAACTGAAAATGAAAGGTGACCAAGCTGGTAAATACTATGATTTTCAAATTCGGATAGATTCTTTTTGGCTCAAAAACACGGCTGACCCCTACGCAAAAGCAGTAGGTACAAACGGTGAAAGGGCAATGGTCGTGGATTTGAAAAAAACAAACCCCGCTGGCTGGGAATTAGATAAACGTCCGCCGTTGAAGAGTTTTGCGGACATTATTTTGTATGAATTGCATTTGCGGGACATTTCAGTTGCACCTTCATCTGGCATAAAAAACAAAGGCAAATTCCTTGGCTTGACCGAAACGGGCACCAAATCCCCCGATGGGTTGGCCACAGGTCTCGACCACATAAAAGAACTGGGCGCTACGCATGTCCACATCCTGCCCGCCTTCGATTTCCGCTCCATTGACGAACGGCCTGACCAGCCACAAACTTACAATTGGGGCTATGACCCACAGAATTATAACACCCCAGAAGGCAGCTTTTCTGCCGACCCTGCAAATGGTGCCAAACGTATCCAAGAATTCAAAACGATGGTAAAAGCCCTCCACGATAATGGGCTGAGGGTAGTGATGGACGTGGTTTACAACCACACTGGCAGCACAGAGAACTCCGTTTTTACCCTAACCACACCGTATTATTATTACCGTAGGCTTCCCAATGGATGGTATTCTGACGC
>JBGSWN010000086.1:0-6245 GCA_041752395.1 Saprospiraceae bacterium
ACTCCAACAAGACCATATTTTGCACATGCCTTGTTGTCACAGTATTGATGTAATTTTAGCGTCTCAAATTCTACCTTTGTAAGTGGCATTGGAAAAAATTTGACGCTAAGTTACTCCATGCCTTAATCGTTCAGTACCGAATTTCAAGGACAGGGATAATTCGGGATTGGATGAATATTCCCAAACTAGGTTTGGAGGTGGGTTCGGGATTGGCTACAAGTTAGTGTCAAACAAAGGTTTTGTCTTTGATATTGGATTAGGAATAGGCCGAGCCATTGTTGACAATATAAAGTATGATGATGGGAGCACAAATGTCAACGAAGTTGATGTTCTTAATGTCATGGGGAATTTCAAACTTGGTATCGGCTACCGTTTCGGCAACAATTAATTCGGAAAAACCACATACTCAAAAGGCGTTATGGCACTTGCCATAGCGCCTTTTGTTTTTGGATTAATAACCACTTAACGAACCCGTAATACTTCGTTAAAACCAATCCCATGCCTTGATTTGACGAATACGTACCACCTATATTGCGTTATTATTCCGCCGCCACGGTTCAGGAATCGAATCAGGGACTTGGCAAAATCACTGCATTTCAAAAAATCTTCTTTTATGAAAACGAACAAACTGATAGCCTTCTGTACTACTTGTTTTATCGTCGCAACTGCCGTAACCTTACAAGCGCAAGTGGATGTGACCACCAACCCTATCAACCTGCTATTTGGCAATATCAATGCTGGTGCAGATTTTAAAATCCAAGAAAATTTCAGCCTCGAAGCCAATGTCGCTTATAGCAAAGGCGACTATTGGGGCTTGGTGGACAAAAGGGAAACCGTCCCTGTGAACCTCATCGGCAAATACTATTTTAACCCAAAAAATGGGGCCGATGGCTTTTATGCCGATGCTTTCGCCCGCTATGTGAACCGCAGCATCACCGCTACTTACAACGGCGACAATGAAAGCATTCCTGACAAGGTGAATTTCACTAGGAATCAGGTTGGCCTAGGAGTCGGTTTTGGCTACAAAGTGGTTTCCCAGAAAGGTTTTGTCTTTGACATTGGGACAGGTATCGGCAGGGCGCTTTACCACAAAGACAATTTAAATGTCTCCGACCAAGATTATAAAGTTCCCAGTTTGATAAAAGCAATGGGCTATTTCAAGATAGGCCTGGGCTACCGTTTCGGCGGCGGCAGGGAGTGAAAAAGCAAGAAATCGGTAAAAGGCTTCCCAAATTTAGTTTTGGGGAGCCTTTTTTTATGTTGTATTTTTTACAAAAAATTTGCAATAAGTGCATTTTCTCACCCTTTCATTCCCAAAGACCCGCCTATCTTTGCCGCTTCTAAAAAACGTGGCCCACTTTGGCTGGCAATACCTAATCTCAGCCCAAGTCCACACTAACCAATCAGTCTCAAAACGACATGAAAAAGCATAATTTCAGCGCAGGCCCCGCCATCCTCCCTCAGTCTGTGATGCAGGAAGCATCCCAAGCTTGTCTCGAATTCAACGGCATGGGCATGTCCATCCTCGAAATCTCACACCGCAGCAAGGAGTTCGACGCCGTGGCATTGGAGGCAGAAGCCCTCGTCCGTGAAATCGGCGGCTTCGACGACCGCTTTGCCGTGCTATTTCTTAGCGGCGGCGCCAGCACACAGTTCGCCATGGCTCCCATGAACCTGCTCGCCGACGGCGAAAAAGCAGCCTACGTGGACACTGGCGTCTGGGCAAACAAGGCCGTCAAGGAGGCCAAGCTCTTCGGCAACCCAGAAGTATTGGCCAGCAGCAAGGACGCCAATTACGCCTTCATTCCGAAGGATTTCACCGTACCGACAGATGCCGCTTACCTGCACCTGACTAGCAACAATACTATTTACGGCACGCAGTTGCAGCAGTTCCCAATCTCGCCGGTTCCCATTGTTTGCGACATGTCATCCGACATGTTCAGCCGCCCGTTCGATGTAGAGCAGTTCGGCCTCATCTACGCTGGTGCCCAGAAAAACATCGGCCCAGCAGGCGTCACGGTGGTCATCGTCCGCAAAGATTTAATGGGGCGCAGTGGCCGCAAGCTGCCCAGCATGATGGACTACCAAATCCACGCCGACAACGGCTCGATGTTCAACACCCCGCCTGTTTTCCCACTCTACGTGATGATGCTCACGCTGCGCTGGCTGAAAGCCAATGGTGGCCTCCAAGGCATCCAGCAAAAGAACGAGGAGAAAGCGGCTATTTTGTACCATGAAATTGACGCCAATCCACTCTTCAAAGGCACCGTGGCCGTCGAAGACCGTTCACGGATGAACGTCTGCTTCCTCCCCGTCAACCCAGACCACGAAGCGCCGTTCATGGCTGCTGCAAAGGCTGCGGGCATTGATGGTATCAAAGGTCACCGCTCCGTCGGAGGTTTCCGAGCCAGTATCTACAACGCCATGCCGCAGGAAAGTGTGCAGGTGCTCGTAGATGTGATGCGGGAATTTGCAAAGCAGAATGGCTGATTGGTGACTGGTGAAAAGTGATTGGTGATTAGTTCAACCAAAACATAGATTGCCGTGTTTCCAGCGGATGAGGTTCAATGGGGCTTCACTTTTGCCTTTTTACTTTTAACTTTTTACTTAAAAATACTATGTATCCAATAGAATTAACTGGCCCAATGGCGGCTGAACTCAACAATATCGGCTTCGAAAGCCTAACGACACCCGATGCAGTGGAAACTGCTTTGGAAAGTCAGGAAGGAACCACGTTGGTGGTCGTGAACTCGGTTTGCGGCTGTGCCGCAGCCAATGCCCGCCCTGGTGTGGCGTATTCTTTGGCTGGCGCAAAACGTCCGGACAAGCTTGTGACTGTCTTCGCTGGCGTGGACAAAGGTGCGGTGGACAAGGCCCGTGAGTTCCTGCTCCCCTACCCACCGTCTTCCCCTGCGATTGCACTTTTCAAGGATGGCCGTTTGGTGCATTTCTTGGAGCGCCACCATATCGAGGGCCGCAGCGCTGATATCATCTCTGCCAATTTGCAGATGGCATACGAGCGGTTTTGCTAATGAATGATTGTTGAATTGTTATATTGTTGAATTGTTTTTGTAGCAGTCAACAATATAACAATTCAGCCATTCAGCAATTTATAGATTTGGTACACCCCGAAACCAACCAGTAGCAGTCCGATAAACTTGTTTATCCACTTTTTTATCTGCTCCGATTTGCTGAAAACCTTAGCCCCCAGCAAGGAATAAAACACCAGCAACCCAAACGTACCTACGGCGGTGCCCACCGCAAAAACGAATACATGTAGGTCGTCTTTTTCCAATAAATCATTGGCGGTCAGTATCGCAGCAAAGGAAATCCAAAACGGAATCGCCAATAAATTGAGCGAACTGAGGAACATTCCTTTGAAAAAATCATTGCGGCGGCGGCCTACTGGCTCGTCTGTTTCGGTGGTCGGTTTTGGCTTTGCGAAGAAGAGAAAATATATGCCACCACCGAAAAAAGCAACCGTGGCAATGATTTGGAAAATGCGCTCTATTAGGGCATTTTCATTAAAAAGCCAAGTAAATTTCAAAGCAATATATGCTTGTATTAATTCCACCAATGAAACCCCCACTGCCATATACATGGCAGGCGCCATACCTTTTCGTATAGCCGTATGCGCTACGGACATATTCACCATACCGAACGGTAACGAACCGACAAAACTGATGAGCACGGCGATTAAGAAATGCAGGATTAAGGTCATGTATTTAAGCTTGGGCGGAGGTTTGCGTAATTGACTTTTTATAATCAGAATAAACCCGTAGGCTTTCGATGCCTTCTTTGAAAGTCATGGGTTTTATGCCATTGGCCGCTTGGGTTTTGTAAATGTTGAATATCACTTTCCAATGATGGTATATATCCCGAAATTTATTCAAGAGCGGGTAAGACGGGTCATAAATATGCGCTGGCTCGCCGCCAATGCCGTTGAACTCCATGATTTTGAATTCGCCCGTGCTGCGCAAATGCTCGATGGAACGGCATTTCAGGTCAAAACGGCCGTAGTGGATTTCTTCCATTTGGGATAAAACGGCCTCGAAAACCTGCGTCATCGCTGGGTCAATATGCTCGTTTCCATTTAGGAACATCGTGCCCCGGCAGTGGTTTCCGATGGGTTCCAGTTCCAGGGTTTGGCCGAGGGCAGGCACCTGGCGCAGTAGTTCAGGCTGCTCCCTGTCGAAGCGTTCGAGTTGGAGTCGGGCCCGGTCGGATTGCAGCATGAGCTGGCGAACGGAAGAGCGGCCATCTCCCTTCACTTTCAGGGTCTCCTTGATACAAATGGAGCTGACAGTAGTGGCTCGGCTGCCGGGCATCCGGTGGCACATGACGGCCAGTTCGAGCGGTTCCACCAAAAAATTTTGAATCAAAAAGTCAATCGGATTCTTCGAAATATAGTCCCGGAGGTCGGCCTCATGCTTTATTTTTTTGACCAAAATCCCTCGCTCGCCAATGTCAGGCTTGGCAATGACCGGCCATTTATCGAGACCCACCGAGCGCATTTTTCCCATAACTGCCTGAAAATCAGTGCCTTTTTTCACAAAAACCGTGGCGGGCACGTGGCTGTCCGGTATGCGGCGCAGGATATTGAACTTGGACTCGCCCCACATTCCTCCTGTTTCGATGACCGGATTCACAGCAGTAAAAAAGAGGAGCCGCCTTGCCCGAAGGGCGAAGTAGGCAATCATGAACGCCAGTGGCAGGTTGGCTGCCCAGAGCGGCCAGTATTCCCAATTATTGAGCATGACCCAAGTGCGGCTGCGCTTGATTTTGGTCAAAAAACTACCCGATGCCGCCTCGGCAACGCTGGGAAATTCAAGTATTTTTTCTGCTGCTTCCAATAAGGGAAATAGTGTTTGAGGGTTTGAGCGCTTGGGTCAAAGGCATCTCTCAAACGCCCAAAACCTCAAGCACTCAAGCACTATTATTTCAATTCAAGCGCACCTCGTCGCCCAATTTGATTTTACCGCCAGAAACCACCCGGCAAGTGATGCCGCCGTGGCCACGCATGGCATTGTAGCCGCCCTCGCCAAGGTTCTCCTCCATGCGGGTGCAGGGGTGGCAAAGCCCCGTCATTTCGAGCACGGCCTCGCCAATTTTGAACTGCTGGTCAGCAAAAGCGAGCAGGTTGATGCCGCTCACCACGATGTTTCGGCGGGTCAGTTCAGGGTCAATGACCTCCATTTTGAGCATGTAGGCCACCGCAGCCAAGTGTTCGGCTTGGATAAGCGTCACCTCCCGTTTGCAGCTGGTGCCGCCGTAATGGTCACCGACGAGGCCCTTGCCCACTTGAGCTTCCACCGAGTCGAGCGGTGTCACTTCGCCCCTTGCGGTTGGCCGAATGCACACCCACTCGACCTTGCCGACTTGTGGGATATTGCGCATGAGTTCTTTAATGTAGCTCATTTCTTGGTTGATAAGTGTTGATGAGGGTTGATGAAGTTGATGGGATTTCATATCAACCCTTATCAACTTTTATCAACCCTTGTCAACCACAAACATAGTTTGCCAACACCTTGCCGCCGACGATCACAAGTTGGTCGAGGCGGATTTCGTTGCCGTTCGGCAAAAGTAGAAATTCTTCGCCGTTGCGGGTGTAGAGGTCTTTAATCGCTTCGCAAATAGAGGCCACTTGGCCATCGGTAGTGGTGTAGGAGATTTCGACGGGTTGCTGGCGCAAGGCGAACAGCTCCAGTTCGGAATGGAAGTCGCAGGAAATGGGATGATAAGTTTTCATCTCCCCGAAACAGGCTTGTTCGAAGATAGTTCGATTTGCAGTTTCCCCCGTTTTTTACCAAAACCCGCCACATAACTACCCAAAAACGAAAGCTGCCAACTGCCTGCCATTTCTCCCCGCACTTTTGTCCCATCAAGAACCTTAAGGAACGTGTGAATGATATCTAATCACTTTGGGCGGCATCTTTTTCCCGCTTGCTGCGTTGGCGAATCAGTTGCGTAGTGCCACTTTGCAACTGATTCACCGCCTTGCCATCGGAAAAAATACACTCGCCGAAAGTGACAACTTATTATTCACACGTTCCTAATTCTACTTTGTTAATTTAGAAAAACCGTTAAATTGGGTTGTTTTTTCATCAATTCAACAGACTATGTTACGACTTGACGAAAAAAAATTGGTGACTATTTGAAAGGCTTTGACCAACTGTTCGTTTGCCACAAGACCAACAATATTGGTAAATGTAGGCAATACCTGGCAGGGCTTGTCCATGATTGCA
>JBGSWN010000087.1:0-5189 GCA_041752395.1 Saprospiraceae bacterium
AGAAGCGCTTCGGGGCATATTAGCTTTCCTTTTTGATACAAAAGCAATACACCGGGTAGTAGAAACCGTGGATGCCGAAAACACCGCTTCCATCCAGCTATTGGAAAGCCTTGGGTTCAGAAAAGAAGGGCATTTTATCGAGAATATATTCTTCAAAGGAAAATGGGGGAGTGAATGCCAATATGCTATGCTGAAACGGGAATGGGATGCTTTTTGAGCAAGACTTTCCAAGTTTTAAAAACTTGGAAAGTCTAAACCAAAGGCCAGGCATATTACTTCGACACCTGCACTTGATAATCGCTAAAATCAACCTGGTCATCGTTCGACTTTTTGAACACACCCTTATCGTTCATCAGGTATAGCACTTTTTCAATCTTCACTTTTTTACCATTGGCCCGAGTCGTTTTTTTGACTTGAATTACATCTAATCGGGTGTCACCATTTACATCCTGAATCCAACTATCCATCTGCACACAACGGGTTCGTTTGCAAGCATAAGTGGCAAGCGTTTGCCTTTTCTCCAGTTTTCCATTGTTCCAGCCATAGATGGCAATTTCACCTTTTGAAACATCAGCTGGAAGGCGGATGATATAATATTCTTCATCATTTCCCCGAATGCTGAACACCGCACGGGGCTCTGCATTGCGGATAAAAGTTTGTTTGGCTAAATCACCGCTCAACAAATCAGCATACCCGGAATCAATGGGTTTGCCCTCAAAGAAATCTGACCCATCATCTTGTTTGACCAATGGATATACGTGCAGGTTTCCCACGTTTTTACTCTCAAATAACTTGATAAATTTTGCTTGTTCTATGCTAATATTCTGGTAGGAAACTGGGGCAGGATAGGGCTCTGCACCCACCTGTTTTTTGGTTGGCGTAGTTTGAGAAAAAACATTTAGTTGCATTAGGAGCATCAATAAGGTCAATTTAAATAATTTCATGTTATTGTTATTTTTAGACATTTGCGTTAAGGTAAAACGGGTAGCGCTGGGTGATGTTCATAGGCAGCAATAAGGTTTTTGGTTTCGGGTTTTTGGTTTCAGGGAAATACCTGCCAAAACCATTTTTGAAAAAGTTGATTGCTCAAAGAACCCATCCTGAAATTGTAATTCATTTTCGAATGAGCAGGAAATCTCGTGAAACCCGAAACTCGAAACCTTCAATAACCATTGAATTAATTGGCTCCGTTTTAAAAAAGCCACTAGCACCCAACCCGACAAATTCCCCTATTTTCAAATAAGACTTGAACATGCCTACGCTCACCTCGTTCTAATTCATGAGCCCTTAAAACTATTTTCCTAACCATTAAAAACGTAGATCATGCCAAACGAACAAAGAAATCCAAACCTCACCCGCCTCAGTGCTGAATTAACGGATGGTTCAGAGACGGACGAATTCAAATCCAACGAACCACTCATTCAGAACAGAACTGGTTGGGACAGTAGCCTTTTCAATGAAAGTCCTGCTGGCCCGTTGACGGACATCGGGGAAGGCCGCAGCGGCCAACATTCCGACCCGACTAATGACTATGCAGACCGCAGTGATGACCTTGTTGAGGACGCAGATATTGTGGATGAGACCGCTGAAACTGAAGCTACTGACGATGATGAGTATCACGTAACGACTTCTTGGGGCTCTGGTACCGATGACCTGCCACTTGCTGACAATGAAGCGAAAGGTTTTAAAGAAGAATACGTTGACCATTCTGAAACTGGTGAGGGTTCTGTATAAATGGGGAGAACATAGTGGCAGTGCGTCAGCCAAAATGCGGAAATACATTTTCATAAGAAAGCCTTGTACTTGCCATGCCATTTCCCTAAAATTAACAGGAAATGCTGTATTTTTGTGGATAAAACCATAGCCATGCAGTTCGTAGATATTAAAAATGGCGTCGCTTTTCGGAAGATTTTCGGCAACGAGAATAAGAAAATCATCCTCATTTCCTTCTTGAACGCCGTGATGAAGTTGGAGGGCAAAGATGCCATTGAAGATGTTGAAATCCTCAATCCTTACCAACTGCCCATCATCAAGAACCTGAAAGCGTCCATTATTGATATCAAGGCAAGGGATAAAAAAGGCAAGACCTACATCATCGAGATGCAGGTAGCAGCGCCTGACGGCTTGGATAAACGGTTGCTTTACTATGCCAGCAAGGATTATTCACAACAAATAGAAAGCGGAGAACACTACACGGAACTAAAGCCCGTGATTTTCATTGGGATTTTCGACTTCATTTTTACAGAAGGTACAAAGTACCGTTCGCACCATGCAGTCTGCGATGTTGAGAATGGGGAGCGGGTCATAAAAGACATGGATTTCTATTTCATTGAACTGCCAAAGTTTACTAAACCATTGGAAGAACTTGTTGAAGTTACAGACAAATGGATTTTCTTCATCAAAGAGGCTGAAAACCTGGAGGTCGTTCCAGCAAATGTTGACGACGATGGACTCAAAGCAGCCTACCACGATGCCAACAAACATGCTTGGACAAAGGAAGAATTGGAAGCATACGATTATGCTGCCATGAGGGAACAAGATGAAAGGGGGAAATTGGTGCTGGCTGAAAAGAAGGGTGAGGAAATAAATAAGATTAAAACAGTTTTAAAACTGCTCAGTAAAGGCAAGTCTCCAGCGGATATTTCCGAGTTGTTAGATATTTCGATTGAGGAAATCAATGAAATAATTGAAAAACAATCGAATAAATAAATCGCCGAACCAAGCACTCCAAACCATCCCAAGCCTTTGCGAGACTTTCCAAGTTTCAAAAACTTGGAAAGTCTAATCCCTACTCACCCCCCATCAAATCCAACGCAAACCGCATCGCACTATCCTCCCCCGTGCCAACCTCCTCAGCAGCAGGTATAATTTCATAATCCGGCAGGACGCCCCGTCCGTCGTTGATGCCTGCTTGGATGCGATAAGGCTTGGTGGAAACAAAAGCATGAATCCCCGTATTCGGCAGGCGATATTCCTTGGCGCCCCCGCTGAGGGCGACCTTGTTCCCGCCCGTTTCTTCCCCGATGAAAACAGCCCGACCTTCGGACTGCAATATGGAACACACAATACCCGTAGCCGAAAAAGTCCCGCCATTTATCAGCACATATAGTTTACCACGAAACCCATTTTTCTTTGGAAACAATCGCCTCGATTTAAATCCCCGCTGCAAAAACCGGGTAGGCGTTTTAACCAGGTATTTCAACAAAAGCCGACTCGTCCAGAAATCGCCGCCTTGGTTGTCCCGAAGGTCGAGCAAAAGGGACGTTGCCCCTTGGTCATGGATGGAAGCAAAGCAGCTTCGCAGCGATTTCCGAAAGGAATGGCCACTGCTTGCCTTCAAGGTACGGCCCTCGAAACTGCCGATGCGTAGCACAGCGACTTGCTTATCCTTGTCCAGCTCGAATGCAAGCCCGCCGGGACTGTTCGCCAACCGGTTGTTCGGATAGCGGGCATTGCGGATGGACAAAATGCTGTCGTTGCGAAGGGCGGACACTTGGTAGCTTGCCTCCATGCCCGCAGGGTTCCGCAGCAGGAGGCTAAAATCACGGGGATGCCCAAAGGAGAACGCATAATAGGATTTGAAATAATGCGACAAAATCCAATCAGGGTAGGTAGTATTGAGGCCGTCCCGTATTTGCCGGGCCTTCAAAAACCGCAGTAAAGCTTGGGCATCCATGCCATTTATCCGCAGCACCTCCCCGGAAGGGACGATGGCCGTATCCTCGGAGCAGTTCATGGAGAGGAACAGGCGGTCGGCTTTCACCGCCACATGAAATGGAAAAAACAACGAAGTATCCGAGGGAGAAAAGGCGGCGAGGAACATCGTATGGCCATCCCCGATGCGCCCATTCAACACCGTGATGAGGTTGTAGAATTCCGTTTCCGTGGCAGGCGCAGGTAGCTGCTGAAAAAGGCTGTCAAACAAAGCATCCATGCTTGCCTTGGGGCTAAAAGCATAAAGGTTAGGGTGCTTGCTTTCCAGTTGATGGCGCAGGAAATGGAAGTCCTGCTGCAACTCCGCATCCGAAAACAGGCGGTGAACGGATTGGGAATAAATGCCCGACAGCAGCAAAAGATTGGCCCAGAAAAGGAGGTTCGTTCGTTTCATGGTTGTTGTATTGATTTGGGGAGGATACACCGGGGTGGGGGAATGGGTTCAGTTTTGGCTCTTTTTATTGGAAGAAAAATGGTGGGGAGATTTGGTGGGTTTGGGGAAAGGGGTACTTTTGCCCTGAATCCATTACACAGCCTGAATAATGTCCAAATGAGGGCATCGTAAAGCTGTAAACCTGGAGTTACATGTTTTGGATGTTTACAAGGAAACCCTTATTCCACGTTATGCGGTTAGCTACAAAATTTAATAATTTTTCCTAAAACTGATGCTAAAATAAAACAAAATATATAAAAACTCACAATGGCTAAATATAATAGAAATATAACGGAACTTAAAACAAAGGCCGCAATGTGGTGGCCTGAAGAATTAAAAACGAAAAACGCTTTAGCTAACGTTCTTCCTTTACTCCTCAAAACACAAGATGACTTTTTGCATCTTATCGTTTTAAGTAAAAATGACCCATTTCAACTTTTTGACTTAATAAAGGTTGCTAAATATCCAGCTAATCTTTTCCTCAAACATTTAGCTGTTCTGTCAGATTACGGAGGCGAACCAATTCAACGTTTAGGCCGTTCTTTTAAAGACATTTTTCCAAAAGGAAAGGGAAAAAACGGAAAATACTATTTCGACTTCATATGGAAAGAAAAAACATTTAGATACGAGTTTAAGGCATTACCAATTAATGGACTAAACAGCAAAAAGCTATTTATTGATGGAGTAGGATTAATTAAAGAAAAGGAATTAGACGATTTAACGTGCGATATGATTGCACTTTTATTGTTTGCTTCAACTTCTGACTTTGCTGAACACGCTGGTTTAACTGCTTGTGAAATTGGCACTATGCTTGGTGATGAGGAAGTGTTAACAAAATTTGTAAAGCAGAGATATATAATTGTTAGTAAACAAACAAGCGGTGCAACTGCAAATAGTTTAGGTGGGTGCGGCTTTGATTTGATGTAAAATCATAGGCCATTATTATCCAATTTTTCCCAGAACTGTTGCCATCTCCCGTTTGTGCAAATAAGCCCCCTGAGCAATAGCATGTGTTGGACAGGCTCATGGTTCCACCGCATGC
>JBGSWN010000088.1:0-21835 GCA_041752395.1 Saprospiraceae bacterium
TACCATCAGGGCAAGGGTCAGTCGGCTGGTAAGGAAGTCGCTATCCTTTTCCAAATTAGACAAGTGGCACAACTTGGCGATTGGTTGGTTCTTTTGGCAATTCAACCTGGAGCGGCAGCATTACATTTGATACACCGCCTGAATTTTTACTTTGAGAATATCATGCTGCCGGACAGCAACATCAATGAGCCAGCATCTAATGGTTTCATTAAGTTTCGAGTTTCACAAAAACAAAATGTCCCACTCGGGAACCATATCACTAACAGCGCAAAAATTTACTTTGACTTCAACTATCCGGTTGTCACAAATGAAGTGGAGTTAAGCGTGGGCGAGCCTGTAGGCACCAAAGAGCAGCCCAAAAAGGCTAAAAGCATGAAACTAGAATTATACCCAAACCCCTTTTCTGAAATGACTACTATTCACTTATCAGGCACCGACAGTCAGCATTTTGAATACTCAATTTACAATGCATTTGGGCAGAGTGCTGGGGGAGGTAATTTCATTGGCACCAATTTTCAGCTTGATGGGATATATCTAGCGCCGGCCCTTTATTTCATTATGATTAAGAGCCAACAAGGTGAGATGGCTACTGGGAAAATAGTCCGGCAATAATAACCCGACAGCGCCACCTGGCGCTTCCGCCACCGCATATTGCAGGAGTATTTTGCGGAGCAATGGAAGGAAAATGAGAGCGAAAAACCGTAGTTTTGTAAAAAATACAACCGCCATGTCCGCAACCACCTTGAAAGAAGAAGTCCGTAAACTCAGTGCCGTTGAGCGCATCCTTTTCGTGCAGTACATCCTCGATACGCTTCGGGAAGATGCGGGCGAACCTGAACTGAGCGAGGAGTGGAAGCTGGAGCTTGACCGCCGCACGGCCTCCTACCTTGATGGTACTGCCAAGACCTATACTTGGGTAGAAGTGCGCAACAAAGTGCTCCAGCAATGAACTATACGCTTGCTTTCCACCAAGAAGCTTTGGATGAGCTGCAAGAGGCCCACCAATGGTACGAGCAGCAGCGAAAAGGGCTTGGCGTAGCGTTCATGGACACCATTGATGAACTGGTTCAACGCATCCTAATAAAGCCAAAATCTTTCCCGAAGGCATATAAACAACGTCGAAAGGCGTTGCCTGCCCAGTTTCCTTACCTTGTTATTTTTGAGATGCACGGCGATGTGGTTTTGGTCGTTGCCATCATCCATGCCAGCCGAAACCCGAAGCGGTGGCAGGTTAGGTGAACAAAATGACTGCCCACCTCCTCCTCAAAACAACCAGCGCCACCCGGTGTTTCCGGCATTGGATTTTACAGGCGTATTTTGCGGAGCAGTGGAAGGAGAAGCCTGAATCACGGATTTAAACCATCATATCCATCCATCAAATTTTCACCACCTCACTCCACCAGACGCCTTGCCCCTGTTGAATTTTAAGAAAATAATGCCCCGCCTCAAGGCCTGAAACATCCAATTTTATTATAGCCCCATTCCCGTAAAATTTTGCAGTTTCCCTGCCCAGCAGGTCGAATACCGTGATTGCCACCCGCTGGTCGAAGGCGTCTTCCATTTTCACAAAAAAGACGCCGCTCGTTGGGTTGGGGAAAAGCGCCATGCTGTCGTCATGGTCCGCTGTTTTTGTATCGAGGATGAGCGGGTCGCAGGCGCTGATGCCAGTGAGTTGGCTGAGTTCGTTGCAGAGGTAGTCGTAGTTGCTTGCCGCCTCAGTGTCGAGGGGCTGGAGCAGCAAATCGGTCTGCTCGGCAGGGTCGGTGGCGAGGTGGTAAAACTCCTGGTGACCATCGTCGAAATGGAGGAGCTTGTAGTCGAGGTTGGTGATGGCTTTGCCGTCATCGGGGTCGGGCTGGGGACTGAATTGCTCGGTGAAATTCCAGTCCCTGACAGCACCGCTCTGGTTTTTCAAAATGGGCATCAGGCTCCTGGAATCAACGGGCTTGTTGGCAGGAATCTCGGAGGGCCAGTTGTCAAAGCCAGCCATTTCGAGGATAGTGGCGAAGAGGTCTGGCGTGCTCACGAGCGCCTCGCTGACACGCCCCGGCGAAGCCACCGCTGGGCCTGCAATGAGGAATGGGACGTGAACACCATACTCGTAAATCGTGCCTTTGCCACGGGTGGTATCGGGGATTTGTGAAACCCGTTTCAGATTACCGTTGTCACCGATGAAGATAATGTTCGTGCTGTCGAGTTGGCCCTGCTGGTCGAGCCATTGGAACAGGCGCCCCGTCTCCGTGTCCATCGCTTCCGTCATCGCCCGAAAATACTTTTTAGGGTTCTGGTTGATGTCCATCTGCGTGCCCATCAGCCCCGGCACGGTATGCAGCGAATCGGGCGGCAGGTGAAAGGGCGTATGGGGGGCATTGAAGGCAAGCCAAAGAAAAAAAGGCTGGCTGCCGTTCACTTCGTCGAGCCATTGGATGGCATCATCTACGGTTTCCGTGGTGGCGTAATTGGTAACGGTGACAGGGCTTGCCCCATCCACCACTTTTTTCCAATCAAAATAATCCGTCAGTTCACCCAGAAAATTGCCCGAATAATGGTCGTAGCCCATCAAGTTCGGATAAATCAGTGACTGCGGCGTCTGCTGATTGAGGTGCCACTTGCCAATGTTAGCCGTGGCATAGTTGACCGGGGCGGCTGCATTTTTCAGCAACTTTCCAATCGTGATTTCCGCAGTGTCCAGTTCGTTGTAATCCGGGCCCGAAATAGCCGTGCCGACCCCCGTGCGAAAGGCGTACCTCCCCGTCAACATGCCCGCCCGGGTGGGCGAGCAATTGGGGTTCGACCAGGCATTGGTAAAGCGGACACCCCTGTCCAACAGCGAGCGGACGTTGGGCATGTTGGCCGTGTCTTGAGCATCTTCATAAAAACCGCAGTAGTCGGTGCCAAGGTCGTCGGCGATGACCAACAAGACGTTTTGCTGGGCAACAATTTGCGAAGCAAAAAAGAGGAAAAGCAGAGCGGACAGCAGGATTTTCTTCATCGTTGAACCAGGATTTTTGCGGTTGTTTGTTTTGCGCCGTTTGTGATTTGCAGAAAATAGCTGCCGCCGGGCAACTGGCTCGTGTCAAAACTGTAATTGATGGCGGTTTGCACGTTGTCTATTTGCCCAATCAATGCGCCCGTTTGACTAAAAAGCGAGGCGGTCATATTGCTGTTGAAGGTTGGGATTAAAAAGAAATTGACGTGGTCGCTCGCCGGATTCGGATAGACGCTGAAGGCGATTTGATTGTCAATGTCGTTGGCACTGGTGAACACATCCACCGGCTCGTTGATGACGTTTTGCCCCGAATTGGGGCCAGTGTTGCCGGGCTGAACGATGCCGAAGAAGCGGGGGCCGAGCACGTAGGGGTAAACGGGTTCTTGCGCCTCGTCAATGGTGACAAAGTAAGCATAAATGCCCTCCGAGTATTCGGGGGTTATGCAAAAACGCCCGTTGTATTGGTCGAGGTCGCCCAGGCCGTTGACGTATTCAAAATCCTCCACGTAAGCGCCCAGGGGGTAGGTGGTGAGCGGTGGGCCGTACTGCGAAGCCGGCAGTACCGTACCGTCGGGCAATACTGTCCGGTCGGTGATGCTGCGCAGGCGGTAGCTGGTACGCATCCGGGTGATGGGGCCGGTGCCGTCGGTGTTGGCATGGGCATAAGCGCCATAAATCGGGAAGCCGTCGAAGGCAAAACCGATGAGCGGAGAGTGCTTCGAGCTATCCGCATCGTCATATAGGCAAGTCGGGTTGACGTGCAAGTGGTACTCGTGCATGTTGTTCGGGTGGCCGAGGCAGGGGTCGAAGGTCTCGATGTGGATATGCTCAAAATAAAAAGCATTTTGAAACCAAATATTGGCATCCTCCCAACTATGGGCATCCTTGGGGTTATAGATGGACACACCGTTGGTCCACACCCCGATATGGCCGTATGGTGTGAGGTTTTTTGCGCCCATTTTCTCCTGCGGGTTGAGCGTGATTTTGAACACGTAATTCTGGCTTTCGGGAAACCAGGGGTTGTTCGGCCAATCGAAGCCGATGGGAATCCAGTCAGCGATGTCGTTGGTGCTGATGTAAACATTGTTGGTGGAATATTGCACCTGCTGCACATTGGTCGGAATGCCGCCGAATCCGGTTTCCCCTGTTGTGTTGACAACCCAGGAGGTGATGGCGGGATTGGTTTGTGCGGGCAGCCAACGGGTAAGGGCAACGAGCAGCAGAAAAACGAGTGGTCGCATGGTGTGGTATGGATTTACACGCAACGGCAAAAGACTCCCAGTTGCCGCATTGCATTTTGTGAGAAAGGTTGTCAGATTGTGTTTTTTGAAAAAGGTTTAAAGGCGCAAGCTAAAAAATTTGTTGGTGGACTGGCTTATTCATGGGGCTTGGCGCTTCCGCCACCGCATCTTGCAGGCGTATTTTGCGGAGCAGTGGGAAAAAGAACAATGAAAAATCAGCGGCATTCCATTTGCCGTTTTCCTACCTTTGACAACATTCTTCAACAAAAAAATTTCCAGATGAAAAAGTGCTTACCCGTCTTCGTTCTGCTCGCTTTTGCAGTTGGCCTTTCCGCCCAAATCACCGTCACCAGCGCCACCTTCCCCGTTGCGGGCGATACGCTGCGCACGGCCATTGACTACGCCCCTCCTTCCGGCATAGCGGCGCTCACCCCGCCGGGCGGTGGCCAGACTTGGGACTTGAGCGGGCTGGAGGCTGAGGCGACCCAAGAAATCGTCTATCGCATAGGCAATGGGGGCACGGTGGGCGCACAAGTGCCCGGTGCGGAATTGTTCACATTCGGCTCGCCCGCTTCGGAGTCGTACTACAACGTGACGGACACAAGGGTTGAACTGCAAGCCTATTGGGGCATCCTGCCTTATGACCTTGTCGCCAATAATCTGTTCGAATACCAACCGCTACTGCCGGAGCGCCGTGCGCCGCTGAATTTTTTCGACATCAACGCAAGTTCCTCCGGCTTTCTTGAACTATTTGTTCCCTCTGCCTTTTCACCTTTATTGATGATACAATTGGCCGCACAAACGAACAATGCCCAAATAGACTCCATGCGCTATCGGGTGGCAATCAGCGGCATAGACGTGGTGGACGGCTATGGCACCATGAGCATACCCGGCGGCAGCTTCGACGTGCTGCGGGAAAAACGCACCCGGTACACGGAGACCCGAATTGATGCCAAAATCCCCCCGCTCGGCTGGTTGGACCTCACGGATAATTGCGTTCAGGCAGGCTTCTTTGGTTTGGGCGTTGATACTACGGTCGCCTACTATTTTCACAACGATGTGGCAAAGGAACCCATCGCCATCGTGACCCTGAACAATGCGCAGAACGCCGTCACACAGGTGGTTTTCAAGAATACGACCCCACCTGTGGTCAATGCGACCCATGCGGCAAATGGAGCATCCCCAGCAGTTTCCGTTTCGCCGAACCCTGCCAGTGACGAGGTGTTTTTTGATTTTAAAAACTTGGTGCCCGGCATGTACCGAATGGCCATTTTTGATAAAACTGGACGGGTGACATTGGAGAAAACCTTGCAGATAGGCGGCGACCAATCGGAAATAATTAACCTTTCCCGACTCTCCTCAGGGGTTTATTTTTTCAGCCTTTTTGATGAAAACAAAGCGGCATTGTGCAAAGGGAGTCTGGTGAAAAGATGATAGAATTTCAGCAGCGTTGAGACAGCTAAATTGAACGCCCGACTCTCCTCTAAACCACCGGTCGTGACCACGGGTCGGGACGGCGCTTCCGATACCGCATCTTGCAGGATTTTTTTGCGGGGCTATGGAAGGAATATCCCTATTTCAAAATGGCAAATCATCCACCTGCCCACCATACTCCCGCAAGCCCTCGTAGTCGAGGAACGGGCCCGTGTGTTTTGTAGCATTTTCCTGCTCCCATTTTCCCTCTCGGGCATCATGTTCTGCCTGCGACGCCAGTAGCATGGCCAAGGATTGTGGACTGGCTGACACATAATCTTTCAACTCATCGGTCAAGTGCATCTTTCCTGCTTGCTCATCTTCTGGCCAGCAGAGTTCATGCCCTGCATTACACCACGGACGCTGGATACAGCCAGGACAAAAACCGGAGCAGCCGTCATAAATCCAGCCGCCACCAAACTGGCCGCCAAGCTCATGCTTTTCACTCAGCCATTCCATCAATTCCTGGTAGCGCAAGCGTGCAGGGATTCCTTTGCTTAGGGCAACGCCGTTTCCTGTTTCACCGATGGCCTTCAGCAATTTTTCCAATTCTGCCTCCATTTCTTCTTCTGGAATATCGTCAGGATTTTTCAGGGTGAAATCTGGCGTCAGTTGCTCCGCAATGGTCAGGCGGGTAGGCTCGCCCCGAAGCCAAAGTTCGAAGCGATACCAGTCGCTTTCGGGGTCAATTCCGGGATAAATGGGCGGGAAGCAAAAGCCACCTGCTAACATTTCCATCGTTTCCCGACTGCCATACTGCTGGTATTTTTTCACAAAATCGAGGAGGTTTTCTAAACGGCGGTTCTCCCGGTCGAGGTCGTGCGGGGTGAAGTCGTCGAAAACTTCTTGGAGGTGTAGGCCCAAGTCAACAAAGGCTTGTTTCAGTGCGAGGTTTTGGCGATAAGTTTCGATTTCTTTTTGGTGATATTCGCTCATAGTTGTGTTCTTTTGCGTAGCAAATATGATTTATTCCATCTAACGGCCAATGGTTGTTAATGGCTTTTTTTAAAACAAAAAACATGGCTACACCATCCAAACTCGTTTTACACATTTATAAAATCACCTCCGACCCTAGGGAAGCAGACAATGGGATGCACTATTCTTCGGAGATGGAGGAGCTTTTGAACAAGACCTATGCGCAGGTAAAAAAGCAAAAATTCCGCAACCCGCAGTGGCTGCTCGCACTGATTGAAAAATACCCCAACGTGCCTGCCTTCAAGAATTACCTCACGGTTTTTTATAACCTAAAAGGAAATAAGGAAAAAACCAGAAGCTCGAACCAATGGCTGGCCAAGGAACACCCAGACTATCTCTACGGAAAGCTGAACATCGCTGCCGGATACATTGAGGACGGGCTGCTGGAAGAAGTGCCTAAAGTATTGGGAGAGGCGCTGGATTTACAGGCGCTGTATCCCGAAAGAAAGGTGTTCCATATCACGGAATTTCAATCCTTCCTCAATGTTTCCTGCAACTACCTCATTCAAAACGGAGAACTTGAAGCTGTGGAAACCCGGTTGGAACCTGCCGATAAGATATTAGGCGAGGACAATCCGGTCATCCAAGGCCTCCGTGCCAAAATCCATGAAAAGAAGGAGGAACTGCTTTGGAAAAAATGGGAACGCATGGAGGAGGAAAGGGGAGGCCGTGAAATCGGCAGGTCGCATGACGAGTCGGTGCAAACCACAGTGCCGCCCACCTTCCAGCATCCTGAAATACTGGAACTCTACCGCCACGGCATGGACATTGAGCACCAGATTTTAAGGGACATTCTCGCCCTGCCCCGTGAAACCCTCCTGCAAGACCTCGAAACCGTGCTGCGTGACAGCCTCTGCCGCTTCGATTTTTTTAGTGACAACATGGATGAAGCAGGCGATTGGCAAGCAGAAGCAACAAGTTTTCCGCTCCATGCCCTGTTGCTGCTGACCGAATTGAGGGCCACTGAAAAACTGCCACTCCTCCTCGACCACCTGCGACAGGGGGATGCTTTTCTGGAATTCTGGTATTCCGACCACACGACCGAAACGCTGTGGCAGTTCATTTATCACTTGGGGCAGGAACAATTGGAACTATTGAAGGATTTTGTGCTGGAAAGGGATGTGCATTATTCAGCAAAATGGATTGTACTCAATGCGGCCAGTCAAATGGGGCAGCACCTGCCAGCTAAAAAACAGGAAGTCTTGGATTGGTTTAAGGCAGTCGCCCAACATTTCATCGAAAACCATGAGGACGCCTTTTTGGCCGACCCAGTTGTGGGTGCCCATATTGTATGTGACTTATGCGACCTACAGGCGGTGAAATTGTTGCCAGAAATAAAACAAATGTACGAATTGGGCCTCGTAGAGGAGGAAATCCCAGGGTCTTATCAAAGTGTCGAACACGATATCAAGAAACGCCATAAAAACGGCTATAAGGTCTATTCCAATATCTTTGACCACTATGACCATATTACCGAAAAATGGGCCTCTTATAAAACTGATGAAGATTTGGAGATAAAGGCAGATGCCTTGAGAAAACAACTTGGAATCACACCTGCCGAAAATATATGGTCACCCTCGGAAAAAAACATATCGGGCCAATATGCTACTTTAAAAAACACGACTCCCAAAGTAGGCCGCAACGACCCCTGCCCTTGTGGGAGCGGGAAGAAATATAAAAAGTGCTGTGGGTGAAATTGACGGATAGAAAACTTTAAATGCAAAGGTCATGCAGCAATATCAAAAACCCATCAAACGTCAAATCCGTGAACTGGCCGACCTGCTCTATGAGCGGAAACTGAACGTGGAGTTGACCAATTTAGACGCCCACTTCGATGCCTGGCGCAAAGGTGAGCTTTCACCCTTCGATTTGGCAGCGCATATCCACCAGTTCCACCAAAAACCGGCGAGGGAGCTGTTCAACCTTTTTAGTCAAAATAATTTTTTGGACATGGTAGTGGCGCGGGGCATCGTGGAAAATATTTTGAAAACGAATGAAATCCCGCCCGAGGCAATGCAGGCACTGGCGGATAAAATAGCTTTTATCAAAAACGAGGATTAATCCTCAAAATACCTGAAACCACGGGTCTTCCGCCACCGACTTCAAACATTCCTCCAGCGTTAGACCTTCCCCGGTCACCCACCACTGTCCCGTGTGCCGGAAATAGGCGATGTCGAAAGTGTCGGGCCCACGAAACTCCAGCCGGGCAACGCCTGTCTCAAAACCCGGCATGGTGTGCCCCTCCGGCGGGCACTGGTACTTCTGCATCACATAGAAAAAGCTGCGCCACCATTTTGTGAAGACCCTGATGCATTGGTTGTGCACCTGTGGTTCCTCCAGCGGGGGCAATTCATCGTTCAGCCGCTGCACCAAGGGGGCAAATTTGGCAGTGATGGCTGCCTTTTGCGCCTCGGTTGGCGTGTGGGATTGCTTGGTTTGCACCCATCCCCAGACCGGCTTTTGTTTCTTTTTTGCCATGATTGTATGAAATTAAATTTTACATGAACAACCCCGCCTTTTCCCACCTTGAAATGACGGCAGTACGCCGGGAATTTTCTTTTCTCAGTTCCAAGAGCCGCTGCGCAAACGTTGCTGACTTACCTTGAAATTCCGCCAACGCCTTCAAATCCTTCAATGCCTCTGTGGCAATATCGTAGGATTTTCCAGTTTGGCGCTCCAGGTTAAAGTCAACGCTTTTCCAAAGGGCTGCCTCCTGCGGGGCCAGTTGTTTCATCCGCTGTGAATGTGCAGCCTTGGCCTCGGCGGCTTCCCGCATTTTGCGCTCCTTTTCTTTTTCGATGGAAAGCGCCTTCAGGTCAGCAGTCGAGACTTTGACAGCCTTCGGCTTGGCGGTAGCTGGCGCAAATTGCTCCAACCGCTTTTTCAGATGGGCATCCAGCCGCAGTTCCGACCTCAGTAGCCGGGCAAGCCATTCAAGCCGCTCGGCTTCGGACAGCTTGGTCAGCAGCTTTTCATAATCCATTGTGCTGGCCGATTGGTCGGGGCTGACGGCTTGTGCTGCCGCAATCAGGTCATCGTCAATGTCAAAAAAAATGGCGAAAGCCTTCAGGGCTGAAGTCATACGCTTCAAATTGGCGGGTACCGGCGGGGCCGTTGGGTCATCCGATACCTCGTCATCGTCGTCGTCATATTCATCATCATCCTCGTCTTCGTCATCAAGGGGCTGGGCGAATTTGGCCCAAGCCAGATAAAGCGCCCGGTAATCGCCGTTCAGAATATCGTCACGGAGCGGCTTTAGGTCCCCAAGGTCGTAGTTGTCGTATTCGATATCCAGCAGGTAATATTCGCCTTTCGGCAACAGGTTGATATGCCTTGAATCCCATTTGTCGTCGTACAAATAGGGCCTAATTGCCTTTGCATCTATGAGCTTGGCAGGCAGCCGGAACATCAGCCGCCTCGTGCCCCAATTGCTGAAATAGAGCATGGCATCGAAGTATTTTTCGAGCACGGTCTCCGGCTTGTGCTTGAAACTGCCGTATTAGTAAGTAAAAGTAGCAGAGGTGCTGCTCACCTGTCCGTGGCTCGAAAGCCCGTCCACTTCCTGGCGTTCGCTGTCCGTCAGCGGTCGGTCAATGGTCTTGAATTTGTAGCATTGGAATTCGCTCATAGTTTACCAAAGTCTTTTTTGAAAATGAAGCAATGATGCTAATGCAATCTTCTTTTCCATCGGCTTGAAATAACAAGGCAAAAATGCTATTTTTGTTAAAACTTTTAAGCGATGATTATAGAAGTTGCAACTGGGGAGAAACTGATGAGCTTTGAGCAGTACCTTGATTTTGAAGAAAAATCGGAGGTCAAGCATGAGTTCGACAACGGAAAACTAATTGAAATGCCAGGAGGAACCTACTACCACAACAAAATTGGAATGCGCATCGGCACTTTGCTCAACCTTTTCATTGACGATGCCGATTTGAATTTCGATGTCTTGAGCAGTGACCAAAAAGTTTTCCTCCCGCTTCCCAACCTCGGCACTTACCCCGATGTGACGGTCGTGGAAGGAGCGCCAGAATTCTGGGCTGACCGCAAAGACGTGATTTTGAACCCCTACCTGCTGGTGGAAGTCCTTTCCCCCGGCACCGAAAAATATGACCGGGGCAGCAAGTTCGACAGCTACCGCACCTTGCCCTCGCTCCGTGAATATGTGTTGGTTTCGCAAGACGAGCCTCATGTTCAGGCCTGGTACCTGCACGACTCCGAGAACAACCTTTGGAAAATCAGCGAAGCAAGGGGCATGGAGGCTTCCATCCAGTTCATTTCCATCGGCTGCACCTTGCAGTTGAAGGATATTTACCGAAGGGTGAAGTTTGTGGCAAATTAGCATGATTGGTTCTTCATTTTCGGGAAAAGGCAGTGCTTCAAATCCCGCTTTTTTCAGCCTTACCCCAACCCCACCAACTCCTTCAAATCCTCATTCGTCATATTCCCAATCCAACTCTCCCCCGTCGCCACCGTCAGGTTGGCTAAATCTTTTTTCCGCCGAATCATCTCGTCTATTTTCTCCTCAAAAGTGCTCTGAGTGATGAGCCGCCACACCATCACGTTTTTCCGTTGCCCGATGCGGTAGGCCCGGTCGGTGGCCTGCGCCTCCACGGCGGGGTTCCACCAGAGGTCGTAGTGGATGACGTTGCTGGCAGCGGTCAGGTTGAGGCCAGTGCCGCCCGCTTTCAACGACAGGATGAACGTGTCGTTTTCGCCAGAAAAAGTGCTGGGCGACTGGAACGCCTCCACCATTTTGTCCCGCTGGGGGCGACTGGTGCCACCGTGCAGGAAGAGCGGTTCCTTGCCGTAGTTGTCGGTGATGAATTCGGACAGCAGCACGCCCATCTCGTGGTACTGCGTGAAAATCAGTGTCTTTTCGCCGTTCTCATAAATCGTATCAAGCAGGTCGAGGAGCATCATCGCCTTTCCCGATAAATCGGGAGTTCTCGGCCCTTTTTTCAAAAACTGGTAGGGGTGGTTGCAAATCTGTTTGAGGGCGGTAATCATGGCCAGCACCTTGCCCTGCCGCTTGATTTCGTCGCCTTCCTCGAAAATAGCTGTCATGTTTTGTTTCACAACCGTCTGATAAACAGCCGCTTGCTCCACCGTCAGCGTGGCGAACTGGTTGTTTTCGATTTTGTCGGGCAGGTCGGCGATGATACTCTTGTCCGATTTCAGACGGCGCAGCAGGAACGGGGCGGTGATTTTTTTGAAAAGCTCCGCCTGCTTCTGGTCGCCCTCTTTTTGGATGGGTTTGCCAAACACTTCCGAGAACTGTTTCGGCGAGCCGAGGTAGCCCTTGTTCGTGAAGTCCATGATGCTCCAGAATTCGCTCAGGCGGTTCTCCACCGGCGTACCGCTCATGGCGATGCGCACGGGGGCGGGGATGGCCTTCACGCTCTTCGTCTGCTCCGTCCCAGCATTCTTGATGTTTTGAGCCTCGTCCGTCACGGTGCAGTACCACGGGTGTTTTTTGAAAAAAGCATTTTCGCTGCGCAACAGGCCGTAGGTCGTGATGACCACGTCGGCCTCCGCCAAATCCAGCTTCCGGCCTTGCCCGTGATACACGGCGGCCCGCAGGCTTGGGGCGAATTTTTCAATTTCCTTGCGCCAGTTGGTCAGCAGCGAGGTGGGCACGATGACTAGCGCCTTGCTGTTTTCCAACAGCCCCTCCTCCTTGTAGCGCAGCAGCGCAGCGATGACCTGGACGGTCTTGCCGAGGCCCATGTCGTCGGCCAGCAGGCTACCGAAACCGAGGCGGGTGTTCTTCATCATCCAGTCATAGCCCGCCCGCTGGTAGGGGCGCAGCGTGGCGTTTAGTCCTGCGGGCAAGGGCACTTCCGTGGGCTGCACGAACTGCCGGATGAGCGCCGCCGCCTCATCCGTCAGCCCAATTTTTGCGCCCTGCCACTCCTCGGCCAGCAGCACTTGCAGCGCCTCGAAGCCTTTGAGCTTGGGCGGTTCTTCCAGTTTTTGAAAGAGTTTTACCAGCTCGTCCTCGTCCACCAGCACGTACTGGTCCCGGATTTTCACCACGCCGTTCAGGTTGCTGACCAATTTTTCAAACTCCCGCACGGACACCAACTGGTCGCCCAGCGCTATCTGCCAGTCGAAATCCATCAAATCCTGGAAGCTTAGGAATGAGCCTTCGTTCTTGCTCGGCGATTTTTTTGCCAACAGTGAAGCCTTTGGGCGCACGAGGTGTTTCAGCCCCTTGGGCAACAAAATCCGAATACCGAACAGGCTCAGGGCTGGCAGCATTTTCAGCAGGACTTCCACAAACTCCGACTCGTCGAACGCCAGCCGACGCTTGCCCTGCGACTCCACGATTTCGTTCAGTTTTGGAAAAAATTCGGCCAGCAGCAGCACGTCTTTCAGCACGTCATACTTGACCGCCTCGTATTTTTTCTTCGTAAAAATATCGCTCAAAGGCACGGGCGTCCGCATGGGTTCGGGCCGGTATTCCACCTGCAATTCAATGCCGAAACCTCCATCCAAATCCTCGACCACCACCAGCGGCACGTAGTCCTTGTGGGTGAGGTAAAAATTGTTGAGCCAAAGCTGGAGCAGTTGTGGCGTGTCGGGTGGCAGCTTATGGCCAGTAATGCGGGTTTTCACCTTCGGCTCGTTGTCGTACCAACCAAAGCGGCTGCCGGCAGGTTTCCGGCCCCGTTTGGAGGCTGCGGGCATGATGATTTCCACCTCGGCTTGTGGCTTGTCGAAGCGGAGCGGCTTGCCTTCGGTTGTCCAGAAAAACATTTTCGGCAGCGGGTGCTCCTCGTGCCATGCTCCTTCGTTGACGCAATGCCCAATAAAAAGCGAGCAAAGCGTGTTGAGCATTTCCTTCGGCGTTTGGCTCAATGATTTGCCTACTTTTTCCACCGACAACAAATCCGGCGGCAGCTCTTCGGCCAATTTTTCAAACAAAACCCCGACCTCCTCCACAATGACAGCGGGCAGCCAGCGGATGCGGTATTCCTCCTTTCCGCAATCGAGCAGCTGCGGCATGATGGCCCCATTTTTTGCCAGATGCAACGAAAAATTGAACACATCGAGCAAAACCACAGTGGCCGGGTGGGTGCGGTGCAATTGCTCCGTATTCCAACCGAGCAGCAGGTTGACGAGACTACGCAACCCGGCATTTTTTTGCGGTTTTTCCTTTCCTTTTTTATCGCTGACTGCTATTTTTTTCACCAACAAATTTTCATCAAAAACCAAGTGCAGTGCGTCGTCCAAAAGCAGGTTGAGCCGCTCCCCCGTTGGCACCACATCGCCTTTGAGCGCCTTACGGGCCGCCTTCGCCGTGCCGCCGTACAGCTTCTGGATGATGTCCTTGAAATCCTTTTCGTAAAACAGCGGGTGCGGCCTGAACAGCGTGAGGATTTGTGCGCCGACGTCGGGGATGGCAGTGAAATCTAATGGTGAATGATGACTGGTGAATGATGAATTGGGCTGCTCGGTACTTTCCGAAGGCTTAGTCTTTTGCTTTTTCACTTCCATTTTCGAGTCCGCAGCCACTGGACTGCCCCCGACCGTGGTCGGGGCCAACTGCCGAACTGCCAAACTCAACAGTCCCTCCACGCTCACGATGCGCTCCTCCTTCTTATCAGCGATGCGGATGTTCTGGCCTTCGAGCGCCTTCACCAAGTCCAGTCCGTGCACCTCGAATACCATGAACGGGTTGCGGTCAATCTCCTCAGCGACGGTGTAGATGACGGCGGCGAGGTGCTTACACGGCACGGCGTAGTCGGGGCAGGAGCAGCGCATGTCGAAGTCCCGCCAAGTGCGGGGGAAGACCCGAATGCCCTGGTTTTCAGCGAATTGGAGGAGGTCGGCGGGGAGTTCCCGGTTGAGGAGTTTGGCGACGAGGGCGGGGTTGCGGGCCACTTCCTCCACGAGGCTTTTTTTGTCGCCTTCGGAAAACAGCGGAACGGTGATGTCAATTTTATAGGGCTTGGGCTGGCTGCCCTGCACCTTGGCGGAGATGTGATTGCCACTCACATCTGTGGAGCGCACCTTACCCGTGTTGGCGTAGCTTCGGCCACGGGGCAGGCGGTTGCTATTGTCAATATTGGTGAGGGAATTTAGCCACTGCTGGCCCCACCAGGTGATGCCGTATTGTTTTGCCATAGATTTTGGTAGATGAACTTGGAAAGTACAAATGTCCAATTTTTTAGCAAAAACTTACCGCTCCCCCGGCCGATACGTCCGCTTCGCCCGCTTTTCCACATCCTCTCGGTAAAATGCCAGGTCTTTGAACTGCCTGTCCACGTACCGCTGCGCCTGGTCGTAGAAGTGCGGGGACTTCGGGTCGCCGCTCTCGCCGCCCGCCAGCAGGGACTTCGCCTTCACTTTTTCACCAAACTCCACCACCGCCACGAAGCTGTTGCCGGAGGTGCCGTAGATGCGCTTACTGCCGTTGTATCGGTTGGCACCGAAGGAGGCCAGTGCACCCCATTTGCCGGAGGCGAGGCCACAGGCGAGGCTCGGTTTTGAGTCGTTGAAGGGCTGTTCGATGTCCCCGGTCAGGCGCTGGAAGCGGTTGATTTCACCCCACGGCACGTCCCATTTTCCAAAATCGGCGGTGAGCTGCGCAATGGCTTCTTTGAAGATGGCCAACCGCTCCGCCGGGGGCGAGTTTGTGCCGAATCGGTTGATGCGTTCCATCCCACTGAAATCTTCGGGGTCAACACCTTCTTTGTCGTAAAGGGTGCCGTAGTAAAAAGCCAGCGACATGGCCACCGACTCAGCAGCGGTGCGAAAGTCCCATTTGCGCAGCACTTCTATCGCTGGCGCAATGGCTGGGTCTTTTTGCGAAGCAGCATCAAACGCCTTCACAAGGCCGGGAACCAACTGCTCAAAGCCGGGCAACGCTGGGTCGTAAGCCGTTTCAATCAGCTTATCGAGGGTGTAGCCGCTGCCCTTTTCCAGCAGGCGAACAGCATGGATGCCCCGAAAATTTTCCGCAGGAAGCCGCATATACACTGGGTAATCCTCCGGTTTTGGGCTGTTCGCTCCAGCACAGGTGAAGGGCGTGGAATTGCAGTTTTGCAGCCAGCCATTCGGTGGATTCAGGGCGACGATGCACTCGTTCACGTCGTGCAAGCCCTGCCAGTCGGTAGCGGGATTACTGCCGTCCACGGGCTTCGAAAAGTCGAAGGCGGTGTCCCTTTTCGGAACAAAATTGCCGTGGTAAAAGGCGATGTTGCCCTCGGCGTCGGCAAAGACGGTGCTGTTCGAGGAGTTTGTGCGGATGTCCATCATC
This sequence comes from Saprospiraceae bacterium, assembly GCA_041752395.1. Taxonomy (GTDB): domain Bacteria; phylum Bacteroidota; class Bacteroidia; order Chitinophagales; family Saprospiraceae; genus UBA6168. The sequence goes on from JBGSWN010000088.1 coordinate 15,944, forward strand.
TTTCGGAACTCGGCGTGGTTTTTCAACTTTGATCGGGTAAAAGATTGCGTGAGCGCCTTCACGGGGTCCCACATCATGGCCGTGGCCGTCCATTTGTCGCCGAGCATGTGCGTGACGGGGCCGTGGTGGGTGCGGTAGATGGGGAATTTGCGCTCCTTTATTTCATCGCCGTCCTTGTATTTTAAGGCTACTTGCTTCGCAATGACGGGGCGTTTTTCATTGCCATATTGGTAAAAAAATTGGCCGTTTTCTTCGGTCACGGTTTCCACGAACTCATCCATCACATCGGTGTAGGAACTGGTGTGCATCCAGCCGGTTTTTTCATTAAAGCCTTGATACACAAAGAATTGCCCCCAAGTGACGGCGCCGTAGGCGTTCAACCCCTCCTCGCTCACCACATGCACTTCCGGGCGGAAGTAAAACGAGGTGTGCGGGTTGATGAGCAACATGGCGTTGCCGGAGGCCGTCAGTTTGCCGGAAATGGCGAAGCCGTTGCTGCCTCTGGGTTCGTCGTCTGGTAACACGGACTGATTTTCCGTGTTACGGGGGCCGTCCGTGCTTCCCAACCCTTCTTTTCCCTCATAAAACGCCGCTATTTTTTCCGTCGAAATGGACTCGATGTCCCCGCCAATGCTGCCTTCGCTGAAATACATCGGATACCACGGCTCAAAATGGGTGAGGAGTTTCGGCTTCACCTCAGGGTGAGAGTGCAGGTAGAAATTGACGCCATCGGCAAAGGCGTCGCAGAGCTTTTTCAGCCATTCCGGGCTGTTTTCAAAATTGGCCTTGGCTTCTTCCTCCGTCATGAAAAGGTGGGCACGGAGGTCGCTGTAAAGCTCCTTTTCTCCTTCCACCTCGGCCAGTCGTCCGATGGCCCAGATGTAGTTGCGCTCCACCCGATTGAAGTCGTCCTCGCACTGGGCGTACAGCAGTCCGAACACGGCATCGGCGTCTGTTTTGCCGTAAATATGCGGCACACCGAAGTCGTCCCGGATGATGGTGACGTTGGCGGCTTGCGCCTCCCAGCGGGCGAGGTCGGTGGTGGATTGGTTGGTTTTGCAGGCGGTCAGGGCGAGGAGGAGGAGGAGGAGGAGGAATGCAAAGGCTTGTTTCATGATGTGTTTTTTATGAAACTGCTAAGTTATATGCTTCGTCCGATTTATTGGATTTTGGTCGCTAATTTCAAGGATTTTAATTGGCTGAAAAATAACCTGCACCATGCCAATCAACAAAGGGTTTGGCCAGTTCGCAGCACCGCATTTTATAATAGGCCTGAGATTGTACCTCATATCTGGCTCCGCTCCGGTCGCCAATAAAGAAAAGCTTCGAAAGCAAGGTAAAACAACCCGGCAGCAATCAGCCACCCGGCCTCCCGACTCACAATCACCGCCAAATGCCAAATCAGAAAGCTCCGCACCGTGGCTTCGATGGGAAACCGGGCGTTGTGTTCGGTTTTGTCTGACGTCAGATGGGCGAACAGCTGCCCGGCAAGGGCGATGGCCGAACCAATTGCCACAAAAACAAGCCCCAGCGTTGAGTTTTTCACCAGCAACAATGCCAGTAAAGTGCTGACCACGGCCAGCACATCCCCGACCCAAACGGTGGCGTTCCAACCAAATGTCACGGTGAAGGTGTGGTAGCCGGTCGCACGGTCTGCGGAGATGTCCTTGAGGTAGCCCATCAGCACAAAATTGGCGTAGGAGAAAAAGCTCAGCAGGGCAAGCAAGATTAAGTCGCTGTTATTCAATAGGTTAAATCCGCCACCGCTCATCGCGATGAAGCCCGTCAGCGGAAGCAACGCGACTATCCAGGCGTTGTAGGGCGGTCCGGCGAACCAGAAATTCTTTTTGAAATAGGAGTATGTGGCAAGCCCCGTGATGGTCAAAACAGCAAAGAGCAAGTTTCGCCAATTAAGCAGCACAAGCGATGCACCGCAAAGGAAAAGACCGACCAAACTGACCCACCGAATGGCCTCAGGCGTCACGATTCCTTGCGAAAGTGGTCGGTAGGGCGCTGATAGTCGGTCGGTGTCAATTTGAAAAGTGTCCGTCAGCGCCTGCCCAAGCCCGTACCCCAAAAAGAAGGGTACGAACGCCATCCAAAACTGCCAGCTTGTGGCGTCATTACCGCCAAAAAGCGCCATGCCGGACAGCCCGGCAACGCCAGAGACGAAGAACAGGTAAGGTCGGCAGTGTACGAGATAGGCTTTCCAGAATTGGAAGGACGTGACGGGATATGGCTTGGTGCTCATGGTTGATTTTTTTGTGTTGAAGAAAAGCCGTGCCCCAGCAATTGAATCCCCTGTGGCACGAAATTAAACTTGATGTTTTTGGCCAAACAGACTTCACCATCGGTTTCTAGTGGCTGCAATTTTTCGGTGATGACTTGCAGGTTTTTCACCAACTCGGAAAAGCGCTTCGGTTTGCCCAAGAACCTGCCTTTCGAGAGGTCGGTGAGAGTTTTCAGCAGCTCTAATCGGCTCATGCCAGCGCAATAATTCAAACCGAGCCAGCCATCGTCCTGCTGGATGGGCTGGTCGTACTTGAAGTCGCCGGACACATGGGGATTTTTCAAAACGGCCAGGTTCGATAGCGCCACTTCTTTTTCCAAGCCATTGAAAATCAATCGAACAGGATTGTTTTTCCAACGCAGGATGGTGCGCAGTGCCGTCCAGATTATCGCTCCAGTTGTCCAATTTTTTTTTAGTATTTTCAGTAAAAAATCGGGATGGTTGAAGTGGTAATTGGCAGCGGCAGTGACGCCCAGACTGGCGTTTGCGATGAAGAATAGCCGCTTCATTTCGCCGTTTTCATTTTCAAAAATAACCTCCCCAACATCGGAGGGCCGAGGGTTTTGCCAATCTATCCTGACAGGCAGTCCGGCGATTTTTTCACCAAACGGTTTCATGAAATCGTTGCTCGAACCCAACCCGATGCCGCCAAGAAAAAAGGGGCCTTCACCTTCCTCCCGGAGATTCATCAGCCCGTTCAACAGGTAGTTGGCACTGCCGTCGCCGCCAGCGGAGATGAAGCAGTTCACGCCCTTCGCTATCATTTCCCCAAGGCAAGCCGTCAGGTCAAAGGGGGGCGAAAAAAGCTGCTCCACCGTGCCGGGCGGCAATTGCGCAAGCACATCGGCCCTTGCTTTTTGCCAAAGGTCGCCAGCCCGCCCCTGGTGGGCGGCCTCATTGACCAAAATGGCGGCTTTTTGCATGGTTGGCAGTTGCACTTTTGTATTAGGCTTCCTTTTTTGCGAAGCACCTGATTCAAAAACCTTCTTTTCTAAAAGTCGGGTTGTACCAAGTTTCTCCCATCACCTCCGCCAAGTGGTCAATGTCCTCTTTCGTGTGCGCCGCCATCAAGCTGATACGGAAGCGCTGCTTGCCTTCCGGCACCGCCGGGTATTCGATGGCATTGAGGAAAATGCCCCGCTGGTGGATATGGTAGTTCGCCTTCCTCATGTCCATCCATTCAGGAACTTGAAGTGCAACAATGGCCGCATCGGGCTTGGTGACGATGCCAAACGGCTGAAGCTTTTCTATCGCATACCGGGCGTTTTCAAGCAACCGCACCCGCAGTGAAGGCTCGTTTTCGATGACGTCAATACCCGCCAGTACGGCAGCTAATGTAGCAGGAGACAGGGCCGCCGAAAACATGTAGGAGCGGGCGAAAAAACGCATGTAATCCACCAAGTCCTTGGAGCCAGCCACGAAGCCGCCGGTCACGGCAAACGACTTGCTGAACGTGCCCATCGAGAGGTCAATCTGGTGCTCCACGCCAAAATGTTCGGCCGTGCCGCTGCCTGTTTTGCCTAGCACGCCCGTGCCGTGCGCATCGTCGAGCATGGTGATGGCATTGTATTTTTTGACAATGGGCACGAGCTTGTCCAACGGGGCAAGGTCGCCGTCCATCGAGTACACGCCCTCCATGCCGACGAACACCGTGCCTTTAACATTAGCGGTCAACTGCTCCAGTTTGGCCTCCATTTCGGATAGGTCGTTGTGGGCAAATTCGGTGGCGGCCACCCTACTCAGGTGCATGGCATCGTGCAAAGAGGCGTGGCTCAGTTCGTCGTAAAGGATATGGTCGTTAGGCCCCACGAGGGCATTCACCATACCAAGGTTGGCCATATAGCCAGTGGAAAAAACGAGCGCCGATTCCTGGTGCTTGAGGTGTGCGAGGCGCTCTTCGAGTTCTTGCATCAGCTTCGTGTAGCCATTGAGGAGGGGTGGGCCTCCGAGGCCGATTCCATATTCCTCAATGGCCTCTCGCACTTTCTGTTTCACGTAGGTACTGTTGGCTAGGCCGAGGTAGTTGTTCGAGGCAAACATGAGCATCCGGCGTTCTTTCTTGGCGTCATCGTCCCAGATGGTCACTTCCCTGCCGGGCGGCGACACAACCAGTCTTCGGTAGGTAAACCCGTGGGCATTTTGCACTTTGGCGAGGTAGTCCGCAAAGCCTTGTACACGGGATTTGAAATCCATTGACTTGCCCGATTTCAAAAAACTGTGTAGGTCAAGTTCCTGCGGTTGTTTCGATGGTAATTTTATTGCGGTAGCTTCCATGACGATTGTTTTTGTACCAAAGCCGAAAGGAAAGCCTTTGGATTTCCGCCAGCCTCGGTGAAGAGATTTGAAATTTGGAAAGGGTTCAGGTCCCATCTACCTTTTTGTATGTCAAGGCTACAATTTTGGTAATCCGTTGCCACACCAATTTTGAGCGGCTGCCAGTTCATCTTACTGGCATTTTGTAAAAACGTAGCTTCTTTTTCGGGGGAAATGGTGAATATCAGCTCAAATTCCCCGTGTGGCCCGGCGAGGAAAAACCAACTGGGCATCGAGCCAGCCGTGGCCATTTGCACTGCTGCCGGGTGGGCAATTTCGGAGAAAGGGAGCTTGATTTCAAAGCCAATTCCGTTGATTTCCATGAGGTTGCAGATGGCGGGAAACACCCCATCGCTGGTGTCCATGCAACTGCTGCCGAACTGCCGAACCAATGCTCCTTCCTTCAATTTTGGAACAGGCCGGTACTCGATTTGCGACGGGCCGCCCATCAGCACAGAGAAGGCAAAAGCGCTCCCCAGCCCCATTTTCCCTGAAACGAAGAGCAGGTCGCCGGGCTTGGCTCCCTTGCGGGAAATGATGGGACCCGATTTTATCAAACCAGCAGCGGTGCCTCCCATTTCGAGGGTAGCCGATTGGTTAGTGTCGCCGCCCAGCACGAAAACGCCAAACGCCTCACAAGCCTCCGCAATGCCCGATTGGAGCGCTTCGAGCAGCTCAGGCGGGTAATCTGTGGGGATATTTTGCGAAAGCAAAAGACCCAGCGGCTCGGCTCCCACGGCAGCAATATCGCTCAGATTCACCACGACGGTCATCCAGCCGATCAGTGCGGGGTCGTCATAAAGCCCAGTCGCAATTTCTTCAACAATGCTGTCGGTGGTGAGGGCAAGGACGCTGCCATCGGCGAGTTTCACCAGCTCGGCGTCGCTTTCCAAGAAGTTGTTCAGTTCTAGCGGCGAGCGGCGGAATTTCCTTGACAGGTTTCGCAAGAAATCATTTTCGTTCAATGCTGCTTTTGATTCCATACGAACGGGATTTTGATTGTTCGTCAAAAATGGTCAAAGCTTGGCGGTTCAAGCCTGATTTTTGTCAATTGGCACAGCGACTTTTAGCAACCACCACGCAGCACTGACAGGAAGATTGGCCAATTATTCGAGCTTTTTTCAAAAAACACGCTACCTTCCCACCTTAAAACCAAACATACTATGGCCCTTCTCACAAACCCACAACTCGACCTCGCTTTCGACTACGTTCGGAACACGAACAAGAATATTTTCCTGACCGGAAAAGCTGGCACTGGCAAGACCACTTTTTTGCACAAAATCAAGGCG
>JBGSWN010000089.1:0-33026 GCA_041752395.1 Saprospiraceae bacterium
AGCGGCCACAAGGAAGTAGTTGCCAGAAAACCATTGTACCAGCGAGGTGCCCAACAGCCAAAAAGAATAATGATAATGTTCCTTTGCGGTTTTGAGTATATATTCTCTATTCCACCGTTTTATAAGTTGATGCCCAATCAACCGAACCCCCAATCCAGTACTTATGGCATAGGAAATCATTAACGACCACAATGCTGTACCGAGGTCGAGGTTTCCAGTGTATTGAGCTGTGACTAAACAGGAAAACAATAAAAAAAACAGGGATATATCCATGAATAATGGGATATTAAACCGCTCAGTTGCGAAGCAATATTTTTTAGTAAAATCTTGTATTAAATAGAAGGCCGATAAAAATCCGATGGCGGGTATATACTGCAACCAAATCGCCTCATATCCTACTACTTTCATCGTGAAATAAAACACTACGGCTAAAAAAGCCAAACTTATGGATATTAAGATTTGCAGGCCGGAAAGTGATTCCAAATAGCGCTCCCGTTCGTTTACTTCCTTGCCCGCCACCAGCGTCAGGAATGGCTGTGTGATGTATGCTTGGTGCAGGCTCAACAGAAACAATACCCCCATCCAGAGCAAGCTATATTGCCCAAAAACCTCCAATCCAAGCCAGCGGGCAAGCAGCACGCCCAAGGCGAAATTGCCGCCGGAAGCCACCGCTTGGTCGAGCAAGGCGAGCGATTTTGGGGAAACGAGGATGGATTTTGCCTTTGAAATGGACATTTGAAAGTGAATGGGGAAGCGCTTTTTTTGATGTATGATTCAAGATTTAACGATGTATGATTTTTAGATGCCGAATATTCCTTAAAAATGCAGGCATTTCCAATTAATCCTGCCATTTAAATCATACATCATACATCGTGAAATCATACATCATAAATCAAATTTTTCGCTGTCATTTTCCGACCGCTCCTCCATAATACTTCTTCATGTACCGCTTATATCCCGGCACTTTAGAGCTGACGGCCTGGCCGTTCAGTACGACGTACAGGTTCGGCACATGGAAGTCGTTCGTGAGGTTGGCGATGCGGTCCAGCATCCGTTTTTTTGTAAAGCCAGCCCGAATGACGAAGAGGTTCGCCGTGCTGTCCGACATAATCGGCAGGCTGTCCTCGAAAACGCCAAGCGGCGGGGTATCCACGATGACCACATCGAAATGCCAGCGGAAATCGTAGATGAAATCCAGCGAGCGGCGGTTGAAAAGCAGGGCGTAATTCTGCGATTCCAAGCGCCCGGCAGTGAGGATGTGCAGGTTCTGTTCCGCCGTTTTTTGGATGGCGTTGAGGGCGTAAATCCGGCCTTCGAGCACGTCGCAGTAGCCAGCGGTGTTCTGCACCTTGAAGTTAAGGTGGAGGGTCGGTTTGCGCACGTCCATATCCACCACCAGCACCCGCTTGCCCACAGCGGCATAAGCTCGGGCCAATTCCGTGGCCGTGAACGACTTGCCCTCGGCGGGCAGCATGGAGGTCGTCACCAGTAGTTTTCCTTGGTGTTTCAAGGCGTTGTCCGGCAGTTTTTCGATGGAAGCCACCAAGCCGGACACCAGCGCAAAACCGTCTTGTTGCAGCTTTTTTGGCTTGGCATAAACACAACCGAGCATTGGCACAGGCAGGTTTTCCAAATCGTCCTTGTTTTGGATTTTATCTTTGAAAAAACTGCGCACGTAAGCGAAAGTCATGCCCAGCAGCAGCGCAAAAAGGGCGCTCAACCCATACAGCAGCGACTTGTTCGGTGAAACGACGAGCTTCGGGCGCTCGGCATGCTCAATGATTTTGTGGGGGTAAAGGTCGGATGCTTTCTCGATGGCCAACTCGGTGCGCTTGCGCATGAGGTGGTTGTACATGTTTTCGTTCAGGGCAACCTCCCGCTCCAGCGCCACGAAGTTCCGCTCCTTTTCTGGGAACCGCTTGATATTGCCGTTGAGTTTATTGAGGTTTTGGTCCACTTCATCCTGTTTCGCCCGGATATTGTTCATCGTCGTGATGAGCGTCTCGTTCAGGAAAGTCCTTGATTCCTTGATTTTTTCGTCCACATTGGCCACCGCTGGATTGGTCGGCGTGTACTTCTGGAGGAGGTCTTTGCGAAGCGCCTCGTAGCCCTGCGCCTTGAAGAAAGTTTCCCGGAAAATGGGGTCTTGCAGCGCCTCGAAATTGGGGGAAAATTCCTGTAGGTTTCTCCCAGTAAAAAGTGGGGTTTGCAACCGCTCCATCTCGGCAAATTTCATGTCGAGGTCAATGCGGCGAAGGTCGAGTTGGGTCAGTTCCTTCAGCGTGGCGTCGGTCTCTTGGTCGAAATTGATGACCAAGTTGCTACCCCGAAAACCAGAAAGGCCCGCTTCGGCGCTGCGCAATTTGACGCCCACTTCCGCCAATTGTTGGTCGAGGAAAGCCAACGTCGAATCGGCCTGCTGCTCCTTGCTCTGCTCCCCCTCACTGATATAAGTTTCCATCAGCCCGTTCACGAAAGCTTGAGCCTTCTCGGGCAGTTCGTGGTTGAAATAGATTTTCACAATGGAAATATCCTTCTCGACGGGTTTCACAAAAAGGTTTTCGCCAGCAAACTGGCTTGCAAGCGCATCGAAGCTGTTTATTTTAAAGGCAAAGCGGTCGCCAGCGTGCAAGCAGTTGGGCTTTTGCGCAAGCACCTCTTCGTTTCTTTGGATGGAAAAATGGAGGCCAGGCTGGTTCACCGTTTCACCCAAAACCACCTCAATTCCGGTGGAGTCGGCCTCCCCACCCTGCCGCAGCCGGAAGCGGTCGGCGCCGAGATAGTCGAAATAGACCAGTTGGTTTTGCTGCGCTTCCGCAACATCAGCGTACTCGATTCGGAGCGGACATTCGTCCTGCAACTCCACCAAACGCAGCTTGCCCACCCGGAAAACGGAAAGCTCCCAGTTGAGCCGCTGCAAGGTTTTTCTCACCAAATCCTTCGAGCGGAACACCTCCACCTCGGTCAGGAAGTTGTCGCCGTTTTTTTGCGAAGCACCGCTGTCGTCGTTAAAAATCCCGAAAGTCGTTTGGCTGTTGTTTTGGCTGTTGATTTGAATAGCGCCCTCGGCACGGTACTCCGGCGTCATGTAGGTAATCGCTCGGCGCATCGCCAACAAAGCAAGCACCACCAAACCGATGATGACTGGCGAGCTTTTCAAAACTGGGGCAATAAGCTGGTTGTACTCTTTTTTAAAATTCATGGCTTTTAAATGTAGCTAACATGAAATGGCGTGTCGTCACAGCTTGTTTTTATTGTATACAATTGAAAAATTTTAAGTAGTTTATGGAGATTAGTTTAGACTTCGGCTTTGACCTAAGTTGTTCAATTTCAATGATTTGCGCCTCGTAAGTCGTATATCGTAAATCGTAAATCTACCTATCTCAAAATAACCGAGGCTGCCAGTGCAATTCCTCCCAAAATGCCCCCAAAGACAGCTCCACGCCGCAGCCTTTCGTCAGCATCTTTTTTCTCGTTTGGCCCGATGTACACTACGTCGTCGGATTGGAGCTGTACATTGTAATCACCAAACGTGACGAGGTCGGTCAGGTCCACCACCAGTTCTACAGGTTTGTTTTGCACCTGCCGGATCACTTTGACTTCGTGCCCTTTGGCGTAAGCCGTAAGCCCAGCCGCCGAGCCGATGATATCCACCACCGTCATTTGCTCATCGTCCAGCGGATACCTGCCAGGCTTGTTCACCTCACCCAGCACCGTCACAAAATGGTTAATCACACGCACGTTGATGACGGGTTCCTTGAGCAGTGTCCGGTATTTTTCTTCCATCAAATAATTGATTTCCTTTAGATCATAGCCCGCCACTTTCACCCGGCCAATTTGAGGGAAATTCGCCTCGCCGTCGTTGTCCACCACCAGCCATTTGCCAGTCACTTCGTCGGAATTGTAAACACTGTTGATAGAGCCGATGCTCAGTTCTTCGTGCCCCCAGATGCTGATGCTGATTTTGTCACCCGGTTTTATCACGGCTTCTTTTGGTTGAAAATATTGCTTCAGCACGTTGCGGTTGTCGGTGACAGGGCCAGGACTTTGGAACAACTGCTGCGGAGGGCTGCACGAGGCAAACATTGCGGTAAGCGCAAACGAATAAATCAATAACCTAAGCATGGTCTAGTTTTTACATTATCATCTACCTAGTTAAAACCAGCAACGTGCCACTTAAAAAATCAATTTAATTTCCTGACAATCAATACTTTATATTGCTTCGCAAAATAGCTTTCCTCTTTTTCCGGGAATGGTTTCCCAAATTGGGAAAGGACGAAAAGCACAGTTTATTTCAACAAAGCCACCTCCGTCCGCCGGTTTTCGGCCCGACCTTCGTGCGAGTTGTTGTTGTACCTCGGTCTTGCTTCGCCGTAGGAAATCAGCTCCATTTGCTCGGCAGGGATGCCCCTCAATCGCAGGTAATCCCTCACTGCTTTCGCCCGCCGAAGCCCCAGTTCGTAGTTGTAGGCCTCCGACCCTTCGGCATCCGTATGGCCAGAGATGATGAGGCGGGCCGTTGGTTCGGCTTTTATTTGCTCCGCAAAATCATTGAGTTGTGTTTGGAAACTTGGCGCAATGACTGCCTCATCGGTGGTAAAAGTTATCATCACTTCTGGCTCCATACCCGCCGACATCGCAGCGTTTGGGCAGCCGCCGAACTCCCGCAGCCCCCGCAGGTAAGGGCATTCATCGTCAATATCCGACACCCCGTCCCTATCGGTATCGGGGCAGCCATGCAGTTCAGGCAAACCTTTTATGAAAATACATTGGTCTTCCCGGTCAGTCACGCCATCCCGGTCGGTATCCCGGTCCCAGATGGGGCAGCCGTGGTTTTCGTAGTGCCCAAAAATCTCTGGGCAGGAGTCCTCTTGGTCATAAATCCCATCGCCGTCGCTGTCGTTGCAGCCGTGGAACTGCCGCTTGCCAGGTTCTAGCGGGCACTCGTCGAGGTCATCGTTCACGCCATCTTTGTCTGTGTCGTAAGTGATTTTCGCAGCGTCTTCCGGGCAGCCTTCCAATTCTTTCGGGCCTGGCACTTTGGGGCATTTGTCCCGGTTGTCAAAAACGCCATCGCCGTCTGTATCCTTGAGTTTCTTTTTTGGATTTTGGTTAAAACGGAGGTACAGCCCAAGCTCCAGCGCACCCTGTCCGCCCGTAGCTGCGTCCAGTCGTGAAACGTTGGCATCGTAGCTAACCCAGATGCTTTTGTTCCCAATCACCATGCCTGTCTGAATCACCATGGCATCGCCCACCCGATAGGCCATGCCAGCGTTGAAATTGGCGTGTTTGTCAAAAGTCCCTTCGATTTTTACGCCGTAAAGCATCGCTTTGTGGACGCCCTGTTTTTGCAACAAAAAATGCGGTGTGAGCAGGAATTGATTGTCAATGTTCATGTCGAGGCTGCCATGAATTGTCGTCCGCATGGGCAGGTCGTAAACCTCCCCGAAGAAGCCCTCGTTGGGCAGGTGGATATGCGAAAGCGACATGCCCAGGTTACTTTTCAGGTTGCCAGTACTGCCCCATTGGCCCTGCCAGAGTAGCCCAACGGCGAAATCTGCAAAAGCGATTTTGGTGCGCTCAAAAGTTTCTTGGTTGGACAATGCGGCATCGTAGCCGACGCCGTCCGAGTATTGGCTGTCGAAGGTAAGCAGTGTTGGGTCTATCCGTTTTTGCACCTGGCCCAAACCCACGCCCAAGGACAGCGAGCCATCCTGTGCCAGCGGCTTGTGGTAGGCGCTGGTGAGCATCAGGCCGGTGGTTTTCAGGCTAGCAGGGCCAGCTTGATTTTGGTGCAATTGTAAGCCAAATCCCAACTGCTTGCGCTTGACCTCCACCGTGGTGCCCATCGTGGTGAAACCACTGGCGATTTGACGCCATTGGCTGCGGTACTGCACCCCCACCTGCATGTCGTACTTGCCTGCTGCCGTGAGCGCTGGGTTGAACAACATGCCCGCTGGCTGGTAATTGGACAGGGTCAAATCCTGCGCACCGAGGCTGGTGGCGGAAAGGAGAATGGCGGTAAATATTTGGTATAACTTGTTCATTTTCAATCTTTTAGACAATAGATACCAGACAATAGATATTAGAATTTACCTCAAAATTCTGTTGTCTATCGTCTATCTTCTAAAATCTATTTTCATCGGAGGAGCGTCACCATCCCAGAAACCAATTTTTCTTTTTGACCGACGGTGATTTTAACATAAAAGGCGTAAGTCCCGCTCTGCACAGGCAGCCCATTTTTCAAACCATCCCAGCCCGTGTCAGGGTTTTCAGCTTCGAAAAGCAGCTCGCCCCACTGGTTGTAAATCGCCATAAAAAACGGGCCGTCCACCTTGCCCCGCACCCGGAACAGGTCGTTATTGCCGTCGCCATTTGGGGTGAAAGCATTGGGAATAAAAAGGCCGGACTGGTCGGGGCCATTGGTTATTTGGATGAAATCAGGCTTGAGCAAAGTGTGCTGGCAGCCGTTCGCATCCTTGGCGATTAGCTGCACGGAATAAGCTCCCTCGACACTGTACAGGTGGCTCGGGCTAGGCTGGGTGGAACTGTTCAGCGCGCCTGAATTCGGGTCGCCAAACTGCCAGTCGAAAGCCACTGGCTGGTCGGCGCCGCTGCTGCTGAAAACGATGGTTTGGCCTGCTGGCGCAATGCGTTGCGAAGCACCAAAATCGAAGGCTGGGACGGGTGCAGCCTGAATTTCTATCTCGTTGGAAAGTGCCGTGATGCCCGTATTGGGGTCGGTCGCCTGCGCTTGGTAAAGGCCAATTTCGCTCACTTCCAAAATCTGGGCAGTTTGGTTGGAAATGGGCCAGCCGTTCTTCAGCCACTGGTTGCCGGAAGGGGCGGAGGACTTCAAGGATAACGTGCCGCTGGGGCAAAGCAGTTGTCCGCCCTGCGAAATGACGGACAGGCCCTCGGGCAGTGGCGTGACTTCTACCGTTAAACTTTCGGAGGTACCTGTGCAGCCGTTGACCGTTATTTCCACGAAATATTCGCCTGATTCTGTGACAGTTATGGTTGGACTTGTCTCCCCGTTTGACCACAGCAAATCGCCTGCGCCAATGGCAAGGAGAATGACTGAATCGCCTTCGTAAAAATTAACAGGGCCAACGGCGCCGATGCTGGCCGATGGCACTGCCACAACGGTGACGGTGATGGAATTGGAACTGAGCACCAGCCCTTGATAGTCGGTTTCAACTAAGATTGTGTGAGACCCGGTCGCCAATTGCGCAGCAGAAAAACTGCTCGAAGTATCGTTTTGCACCATCGCACCATCGAGGTAAAATCGGTAATTCTCGAAGCTATTTGGCGCAGCGGAAAGGTTGAGTGCCTCGCCTTCGCAAAGCTGTGCCGTACCGTTCAGGTTGAGCAGCGAGAGGGTGACGGGCGGCGCTACATCCAGCAGAATTTCCCGAATGAGATGGTTGTAAGAATCACAAACGAAGATGCTTCCCGTTTTGGGAGACCATGCAATGGCCGTCGTTCCCTTGAAAGCAGCCGAACTCCCTTGACCGTCTTGGTAACCGGGCATCTGCGGGTCGCCTACCACGGAGGAAACCGTTCCGTTTGGTTCGATTTTGCGAACGACATAATTATATCCATCGCCAACGTAAATATTGCCGGCGTCGTCAACGGTCACATCCCACGGGTAGTTGAAGGTGGCATCGGCAGCGGAGCCGTTGGTCAGGCCCTGAATCCCGTTTCCGGCGAGGGTGGTGACCACGCCTTGGGGTGTTATCTTACGGATTTTATGGTTCCATTCATCGGCCACGAGGATGTTGCCTTGGTTGTCAAGGGTCAGGCCGTAGGGCCGCCAAAACTGGGCGTTTGTGCCTGTGCCATCTGCGTCGCCGGGGACATAGGCCGTGCCAGCGATGGTGCTCACGAAGCCGTCTGTAGAGACTTTCCGGATGATATTGGTCAGGTGGTCGGCCACGTAAAGGTTGCCGAAAACGTCAACTTCAATACCCGTTGGGTTGCCGAAGGTGGAAGAAAGTGCAGCGCCATTGCTGGTGCCGTAGTTGCCGCTGCCAGCGATGGTTTCCACTTTGCCGCTGGGTGACACCTTGCGTATTTTGTTGTTTTTGGTGTCGGCCACGTACACAGTCCCATCGGGGGTGGCGCAGATACCCCAGGGTTCGTTGAAACGGGCGGCACTGCCGATGCCGTCTGCGCTGCCTGTTTGGCCAGCAGAACCAGCCAGCGTGGTCACGGTATTGGTGTTGGTATCAAAAACCCGAATGACGTGATTGTTTTGGTCGGCGATGAAGATGTGGCCGAGGGAATCGGCGGCGATGCCGTGCGGATTGAAAAAGCGGGAGCTGAGCGCTGGCCCATTGGTGGAGCCGGGCGTTTCAAAAACGCCAGCCACGGTCGTGACCCACTGCGCCTTCGCCATTGCGAAGCACAACAATAAGGTAAATGTGATGACGATTCTCTGCATGAGCCAGTTCTGCTTTGCCTCCGCAAAAGAGAATTGTACGCCATTTTGCCAATCACTTGATTATCAATATTTTACAGAAATAACCAAAACCTGATTTTCCAATTTTGGGACAGTATTTTTGGATTTGGGAAAGCGAAAACTTGTTGTTTCCTGATTTTGAATCGTGTTTTCCGCTGTAAATCCTGCTGCGCAAAGGATGATGAGGGGGCACTCCGCCAACCTGTTGACGCTCGTTTTTGGTCCAATCTTCCCGCCAAAGTCCATCCCCCGTTTTTCCCACCCAAAGTCTCATATTCCAAAAACGGGAACGATTTTGAAAAATAACCCTACCCAACTATTTGATAGTCAACGTTTTGTGTTTTGGCATTTTTCCGGTAATGGTATCTCGGAATTTATTCAATAAAAACTATGACTAGTCAGAACACCAAGTTAGGCATCATCGGTACGGTAGGCGTACCCGCCAAATACGGCGGGTTCGAGACACTCGCCCAACAACTGGCGCTCAACCTTCGGGGAGAGTACGAAACCACGGTTTATTGCAGCGCAAAAAACTACACCAAGGAGGAGCAGGTGGCCGAATGGAATGGCATCAAGCTCTTCTATTTGCCATTTAGTGCCAATGGTCCGCAAAGCGTCATCTACGACATTGTTTCGATGGTACATGCGCTTTTGTTCATGGATGTGATGCTTATACTTGGCGTTTCTGGCGGAATATTTTTGCCCATCGTAAAACTGCTTGCCCCAAGAAAGCAAGTGGTCGTCAACCTGGACGGCCTGGAATGGCGACGTGCCAAATGGCAAGGCTTTGCGAAGCGTTTCCTAAAATTCAGCGAGCGGGTAGCCGTGCGGTTCGCCGATGAACTGGTGACCGACAATGCCGCCATCCAACGGTACGTGCTGGAAATGTACGGCGCAACCAGCCGCCTCATCGAGTATGGTGGCGACCATGTGCAGGCCGTCGAAATACAGCCCGATTTTATCCAAAAGCATCCTTTTCTTTCCGGGGATTATGCGCTCAAGGTCTGCCGCATCGAGCCGGAAAACAATATCCACCTCGTGCTGGAGGCATTTGCCCGTTTTGGGGAAATGCCGCTCGTGCTGGTCGGCAACTGGGAGCACAGCCCCTACGGCCATGACCTCCGCCAACTCTACCGCCAGTATGAAAACCTACACTTGCTCGACCCCATCTACGAGGCAACGGAACTGGACATGCTCCGCTCCAACTGCTCGCTGTACGTGCATGGCCACAGCGCTGGAGGCACCAATCCTTCGCTGGTAGAGGCCATGTACCTTGGCTTGCCGGTCTTGTCTTTTGGCGCAATTTACAACCGAATCACCACGCAGGAGCGGGCACTTTTCTTTGAAACGGCGGAAGACATCATTGATTTGCTGAAAAAACTGCCAAGGATAGACCTCAACGAAATCGCCCACGATTTGAAGTGGATTGCGGATATTCGATACAATTGGTCCACCATTTCCCAGAAATACAATATGGCGTTCCGGGGAATCGAGCGGGAACTTGCTCCTGCATTGGATACGGAATTGGAATTGGCACTTCAAAGAATTTCAAATCTCACGCCAATTGGGAACTTCCCAGTGGCCAATACTTGAAAACTAAATTTTAGGAAGGAAGAAAAACTTCAAAAGCCAAAAGGACTGGTATCGGGCAACGATTTTAAACGCCCATCACACACAACAAAACATGGAACTCACAATTTGCTTCGCATTCGCCGTCGTGGCTTGGATAATTGCCCTGGGCATTATGCCGCTCATCATCAACCTGGCTAAACACAAGGGGGTTTACGAAGAAAACAACGACCGTAAAACCCATACCGAGCGGGTGAGCAGCTTCGGCGGCATCGGCATCATGTTGGCATTTGCAGTGCCTGTTTTGGTGCTGTTAGAGCCTGATTCCTGCAATCCAATTTTGGCCTTTGGGCTGGCTTTGCCGCTTTTCATCCTCAGCCTGCTCGACGACTTGTACCACCTTCGAATAGCCATCCGTTTCAGCGTTCATGCGGCCATTGGGTTGGCTTTGTACAAACTCGGATTCACGGTCGTCAGCTTCGACGGCCTACCAATTTTGAACGCTGGCGCAACCATAATTTTCACCGTGGCACTCATCAATGCCTACAACCTGATTGACGGCATCAACGGCTTGGCCGGAGGGCTGGGCGTTGTCAGCAGCTTGGTTTTTGGCATCGTGCTAGGCATGAGGGGCGAGCACCAGATGGCCTTGGCCTGCTTCGCCTACACGGGTGCGCTGCTCGGATACCTTGTTTATAATTTTGGTAAAAAAGCCTTGATTTTCATGGGCGACAACGGCTCCACTGTCATGGGGTTCCTCACAGCCACAATGGCCATGGCCGTGCTGAAAAGCGACGGAAGCAGCGGACTGAGTGCGAGTTTTCCAATCGTATTGGCGGTGATTTCAGTGCCATTTGTGGATATGTTCAAGGTGTCGTTGATGCGGGCATTGCGCAAGCAATCGCCTTTCAAAGCTGACCGAACGCACCTTCATCACCTGCTGACCGACAACAAGCTGCTTTCGCACCCCGCAGCTTGCACGGTGCTGGTGGCTTGGACGGTGGTTCAAGTTTGTCTTGCCAGCTTCCTGCCCACTGTTTTTTCCTTCCAAACTGTGGCGGCACTGACGATTGTGCCCTACTTGATTGTCAATGGATTGCGCAGCACAAACAGTATTTTTGGTGCTTCGCAAAAAGGAGAGTTACCGTCTTTGGCTGACTAAAATTTAGAGCTTGTTTGGGATTTGCTGCTGAAGATAAAAACCTTTAAAATCAATTGCTCACCAAGGCTCGCTGCGGCTTTCCGCTGTCCGACAGCATCCGGTAAATCGTGGACTTGCCGATGTCCAATTTCTTCGCAACCAGCAGTACATCGTTGTTGTAGCGTTCGAGGTAATGGTTGATGATGCGGTTCTTGTATTCTTCCAAAGTAAGGTTGCCGTCGCTGAGAAATGCGGTTTCTTTGCGAACACTGTGGAAGCGGATGTCGCTAGCTTCCACTTTGCCGTTGCTGGCCATGACTGCCGCCAATTCCATCTGCGCCTTCAGTTCCCGAACGTTGCCGGGGTAGGCGTATTCGAGCATTTTTGATTTGGCGTCTTTGGCGAGTTCCATGTTGCCGAGGCCATTTGCTTGCGCAAAACTGTTCAGGAAAAACTGGCCGAGCAGGAGGATGTCATTGGAGCGCTCCCGAAGCGGCGGCATCGTGATGTTCAGTCCGAGGAGGCGGTAGTAGAGGTCTTCCCGAAAATTGCCCCGCTGCACCTCCTCCGCCAAGCTGCGATTGGTAGCAGTGACGAGCCGTGCATCGAACGAAATGGGCGCATCGCCACCTACCCGCATGAGTTCCCGTTCTTGCAGTACCCGCAAGAGTTTTGCCTGCATGTTCATGTCCATTTCACCAATTTCATCGAGGAAAAGTGTGCCACCATCGGCCAGTTCGAACTGCCCTTTTTTGCGGGCGATGGCGCCTGTGAAGGCCCCTTTTTCGTAGCCGAAAAGCTCGCTTTCAAGCAGGTCTTTCGGAATGGCGCTCATGTTCACCGCCACGAAAGGGCCGCTGCTGCGGGTAGAATTCTGGTGGATGGATTTAGCGACGAGTTCCTTGCCCGTCCCGGTTTCACCAACCACGGAAACGGTAATGTTCGTGGAAGTTGCTTTTTCCATCAATTCAAACACCTCCGTCATGGGCTTGCTACTTCCCAAAATCGTGGTGCCAAAAGTCGGCTTTGATGAGTTTACGGGTTGCACAAGCACCGCCTCCGCCCGCTCCTGTATCTGCGTTTTGATGCTGTTGAGGGCATGGAGCAGCCGCTCTTTGGACTCCTCGTCCTTGGTAATGTAGTCAGAAGCACCCATTTTCAGCAACTTGACTGCCGTAGCCACGTCAATCTGTCCGGAAAGCATGATGACGTGCGTGTCGGGGCTTTGCTGCTTGATTTTGCGCAGCACCTCTTCGCACTCCATATCGGGCAAGGAATAATCAAGGGTAACGATGTCGGGCTTTTCGTTGATGCGCTGCAAAAGTGCCTGCCCTGAATTGAAAACAATCACTTCATGGTCGGGATTGATGCCCATCACATATTTCACGAGTCGTTGGTACAGGGGGTCGTCTTCTACCACGAAAATCCGTGTGGAGTTCTTCTTAATTTTCATGCGCTGCTGTGGGAAGGGGGGATAGGGTACTCAAAACGAGGGCAATCCTACTTTGCAAATTGCATTCCCATTTTTGGATTTTCATTCCAAATGGGGGAAAATGGGTAGGCTTAACATGATACAAATAATTGATTTTCAGCGAATTGTATTAAGGGCATCAAAATAGCCGCCTTGGGTAAACCTAAGCTCATCCACCATGCAGACTGACCGTTCCATTTTCATCCAAGCTTTGTTCCGCTTCCTCTCGGAGGTGGAATATCTGTGGTTGAAAGCCCTTCCCGCAAAGCCGAAAGACACGCCAGAACAATCGGACATTGACCTTTTGGTCAACGAAAACGAGCTACCGGGCATCTTGTTTTTCATCAGCAAACTGGCTATCGTGACCCGTTGCGAGGCAGCTGAAAAAAACAGCGTCACCTACCTCAGCCTCCACTTCCAAGATGGCTCGCAGCTCAAGCTCGACCTGCTCACAGCACTGGTCCGCAAGGAATTCAACTATTTACCGAACGGCTATCTTTTTGAAAATCGGGTCTGGAAAAATGGCGTGGCGACCTACTCAAAGGTACTGCTCTTGGAGCATGCCCTGCTTTTCAGTTTCCTCAACCACGCTGGGCTGCCAGCCAAGTACGTGCAGCATTTTGCAGCAATGCCAGCCGAAGCGAAGCAGCAATTAATCGGCTTCGTAAACAACAAGTACGGTACGGGCTTCGCCGATTTTCAGCAAATGGCCGTTTTTTCAAAAAAGGAACGCCAGCAATTCGTGGCCTACCTGAAACGCCAGCCTGAGAACAAACTCCTCGGTCGTTTTCAACGGGCAGTCAAGTATCTGACGAGCTATTTTTGGAACAAAAAAATACAGATGCCGAGGGTCATCACCTTCTCCGGTGTGGACGGCGCAGGCAAGTCCACCCTTCTCGCCGACCTGAGAACGGTGCTCGCCGAAAAACTGGGAAAACGGGTCGTCACACTGCGGCACCGACCATCCTTGCTGCCTATTCTCAGCGCCTACACCCACGGCAAACAGGCCGCCGAGGCTAGGGCCGCCGCCAACCTGCCTCGACAGGGAAAGAACGGCAGCACGCTCAGCTCCCTGCTCCGCTTCAGCTACTACTACACAGATTTTCTGTTTGGCCAGGTTTACATCTGGCTGCGCTACCTGCTGCCCGGCTACATTGTCATTTACGACCGCTACTACTTCGATTTCATCGTGGATGGTAAGCGTTCCAATCTCTCGCTAGGCGAGGCACTGCCCAAACGGCTCTACCGTCTCCTCTACAAACCTGCCCTCAACATCTTCCTCTACGCCGACGCCGACACCATCCGGCAGCGGAAGCAGGAACTGCCCCGTGCCGATATTGAGCAGATGACCGGGCGGTATTTGGCGCTTTTTGCCGAGCTGAAAACGCAGGGGAATAGCCAATATCTCTGCATCGAAAACCATGACCGGCAGGCTTCGCTCGACACCATTTTGCAGCATTGTTTTTCAAGAAAAAACGATATAGTTTCAATTAGCCATTCCCCAAAAATCGTAAATCGTAATTCCCAAATCGTAAATCCACCAGCCGTCCTTGACCCATGTTGAAACGATTTTTGACAAATATCATCCATCGCAAAAACCCCAGCTTCCAGTTTGATGAAGCGGTGACTTTGCTTGTGTTACGGGAGCTGATTTGGCAAAAAACCGCCGATTGGTTGCGTGGGAAGCGCTTGCTTCTGCGGGGCAGACGGCCTGTTGGGCTTTTTTTGGGTAAAAATGTGCGCCTGCAAAACCTCCCCAATATCCACTTCGGAAAACTGGTGCAATTGGAAGAAAACGTGTACGTCTCGGCGCTTGGGAGGCATCCGATTTCCTTCGGGAACAAGGTACGAATTGGCGCTTTCAGCCGCATCATCACCTCCACCACCCTGCACCAGCTTGGCTCGCACATCCGCCTCGGCGACAATGTCGGCATTGGCGAATTCGCCTACCTCGGCGGCGCTGGCGGCCTCGACATCGGCGACGACTGCATCATCGGGCAGTATTTCAGTTGCCATCCAGAGAACCACATTTTCGACGACCCAAGCCAGGCCATCCGGCTGCAAGGCACTACCCGGCAGGGCATCCGCATCGGCAAAAACTGCTGGATCGGGGCCAAGGTCACTATCCTCGACGGGGTACAAATTGGCGACAACTGTATCATCGCTGCGGGGGCCGTCGTCACCCGTTCCATCCCCGCCAATTCAGTCATCGGAGGCGTGCCAGCGAAGGTCATCAAGCCCACCACTTCCAATTCAAAACCAGCATTTTCGCTCTCATGAAACGAACCGTCCTCATCACCGCTTATGCCGTTAACCCCTACAAAGGCTCGGAGGATGGCACCGGCTGGAACATCATCTGGCACCTGGCACAGCACAGCAATGTGGTAGCCGTCACCCGCCGAAACAACCAGAATGACATCGAACGGTACCTCTCTGAAAACCGCCTTTCTATTGGCAAAAGCCTCCAATTCCACTACTTTGACCTGCCCACTTGGGCATCTTTTTGGAAGCAGGGCGCACGTCATGCACTGCTCTACCACTACCTCTGGCACTTGGGTGTGGTGTTTTTCATTTTAGGAAAAAAATGGGAGTACAGCCTTGCCCACCACCTCAATTTCCACAGCGATTGGACGCCTTCGTTCCTCTGGCTGCTCCGCAAACCATACGTCTGGGGGCCAGTGGGGCATCATCCGAAAATACCGACGGATTTCATTTTGCCCTTCGGTAAAAAAGCATGGTTCGCTGACCGGCTGCGCTGGTGGGTAAAATGCTTCTTTTGGGCTTTCGACCCGTTTTTAGTCATCACAAAACGTACGGCGAACAAGGTCATCTGCATCAATTCCAGCGTAGCCAAAGTACTCCGGCTTTCACCTGAAAGAATCGTCACGTTGCCCGCTATTGCATCGGAATTACCTGATTTACAGGCGATTGCGACGGATAAATTTCGAGTACTCTCCGTCGGGCGCTTCGTTCCACTCAAGGGTTTTGACGTGACCGTTCGGGCCTTTGCCCATTTTTACCAAAAGCAAACCGAGGCCGTGCAGGGCCGCCTCGAACTCGTACTCATCGGCAAAGGCCCTGAGCGGGAGCAGCTGCAAAATATGGCCGACGAAACTGGGTTGCCAACCAATGCCATCCGCTTCGTGGATTGGGTGGAGCGGGAGGAGTTGCCCCGATTTTTCGCCAGTTCGCAAGCATTTCTCTTCCCCTCGCACGAGGGCGGCGGCATGGTGGTCGCCGAGGCGATGGGTTTTGGCCTTCCCGTCCTTTGCTTCGACAACGTTGGCCCCGGCGAAAACGTGGACGAAAGCTGCGGGGTAAAAGTGCCGTACTCGTTAGGCTACAAAGGTGCAATCGAGGCGTTTTCAAGCGCGTTGGAACGGCTATTTGACGATGAAAAATGGCGGCTTTCATTGTCCGATGGCGCTCGGGTTTATTTCAAAAAGAATTTCAATTGGGAACAAAAAGCGGAACGGATTGCGGCGGTTTATGAGGGAATATTACAAAGTGGAGCGAGGGGTGATAGTGTCATAATATTTTCACAACCAGCTGATTTACAACACCTTACTTAACGAACTATGAAAAAAATAATCTTCGTTCATTTATTGAACGACTACAGCGGCAGCCCCTTGGTACTGTCCACGGCCATTCGGCGATTCGTGGCAGAAGGGCTGGAAGTTGAGGTCATCACCTCTGGTAGCAAGGGTTTTTTGAGCGATATTGAAGGCGTGAAATACCATTTTTTGGGCTATCGTTTTTTTGAAAACAAAGCCAAAAGAGTGGTGGCCCTTTTGCAAAGCCAAGCTGCTGTTTTTGCAAAAATATTGGCGAATGCTAAGGGTGAAACGGTGATTTATGTGAATACGCTCCTGCCCTTTGGAGCGGCACTGGCTGGACGGCTCATGGGCAAAAAAGTGGTGTATCACCTGCACGAAACGACGGTGAACCCGCCTTTTTCAAAGACTTTTTTAAAAAAAACAGCTAAAACTTGTGCCTCGGAGGCAATTTATGTGTCGCAGTTTTTACTGGAAAATGAGCCGCTCCGGGGTGTGCCTTCCCGGGTAGTTTACAATTGCCTACCACAGGATTTTGTGGAAAAAGCAGCGGCGCACCTCGCCACAAATCCCACCAAGTCCGGACCTTTCACGGTGTTGATGATTTGCTCGCTCAAGGCGTACAAGGGGGTCGGTGAATTCGTCAAACTGGCGGAGCAACTGCCCACACTGCGTTTTGTGCTGGTTTTGAATGCCGCTTACGACAACATACAGCGGCATTTTGCTGGCCAACTGCTCCCCGAAAACCTCTTCGTTTTTCCTTCGCAAAACAACGTCCACTCTTTTTACCAAGAAGCGCACCTGGTATTGAATTTATCGCACCCAGAGCAATGGGTCGAGACCTTCGGCATGACGCTTTTGGAGGCGATGAGCTACGGCCTGCCCGTCATTTCGCCGCCAGTGGGTGGCCCGGTGGAACTGGTCACGGACGGCTTCAACGGCTATCGGGTGGACCAGCGGAACTTGCCGCTGCTGATGGAGCGGGTCGAGCAAATCCTTGATTTCGAGGCGGCTTACGAGCAATTATCGGCGAATGCGGTGCGTTTTTCCAAGCAATTCAGCGAGCAAAGATTTGGGAGGGAACTAGTAGGGGTGGTAGGTTGATTTTGCATTTTTTTCACAAAATGAAAACGGGCCTGCGATGATTCACAGGCCCGTTTTCATTTTTAAATAAATCAGCACAAAACGCTGTTTACCAGATTTTTATCACCGAATCACATCAATGTACCCCCGTAATATATTTGGCGAAAGCACCGTACCGGACACCCTTTGTTCAAAAACTCTACAGGTGTAGTAGTAAGTACCCGATGGCAATGGTTTACCCTTCAAATTATTGCCGTCCCAGTTGATATGCGGGTCATTGGTTTTGAAAACCAGCTCGCCCCAGCGGTTGAAAACAGTCAGGTCAATGCTTTCGATAAAGCAGTACGGGTATGGGATGAACAGTTCATTGGCGTCGTCACCGTTGGGTGTGAAGGCATTTGGAAGGACATAAGTGGGACAGTTGTCGGTGCAAATGACATTGCTCAGTGCGCTCTCATTGAGGAAAGTGTCGAGTGCGGTGACGGCGTAGCAGCCCGCCAAGCCTCGGTCTGGTTGGTGGAAATAGGTTGTATCGCCTGACTGTGACACTTCGCCGACGAGGTCAAAATCGCCATTTTCAAAAGCCTTGAAATAAATCCGGTAACTTACCACGTCATCCGTTTCTTCGCAAATATTCATCGGATTGTCCCAGAGCAGTTGGTTTTCCAGCTTTTCTTGGTCATTGCAAGGCTTGGTTGAATTGCCCGAATTGCAGATATTGTAAACCTCCAGCGTAGGTGAGCAAGGTGGCACATTGTCAATCGGCGTTGCGCAAGCCTCCTGCGAAAGGTTGATGAGCGGCGATGGGATGTCCGCAATGCCGTAAGAGCCTTTCGCCTTGATATAATAGCAGTATTCACGTCCATTCAGCAAGCCTTTGTCCACATAAAAACTATCCTTGGTCATGCCGATGGAATCCCAAACAGCGCCGTTTTGCCGGAAAATGGCATACTCAAAGTTCACCCAAGGCACTTTGTACTTCCAGGTGAGGATGTTTCGGTTGTCCGTCGGTTCTATTTGTAACCAAACCGAGGAGGCAGCAGGCGAGTCTCCAATTGGCGAATTCTCACCGTTTACAAAAAAGTCAATCTTATAATTGTAAGGGTTGCCCTTGGTATCGAGGACGCCAGCTTGATCAATGAAACTGTTTTGGCTAAGCTGCCAATAAGTCGGACTATTATAAGTAGCGATGGTGGTATAGCTTGTGCCATCAATATCCCTGGCCCGCATGAGTTCGTAGCGGTAGGGGCCCTGGTTCAGCAGCGTATCAAGGTCGTCCGCCAAGGGCTTGATCCATTTTACGTCAATGATGCCATTGGAAGTGCTGGTCTGTTGCACACTCACGTTGGTGATGAGCGGCACGTCACGGCTAAGTTGGATGCATACTTCGTCTGATGTCAGGCTTTCCACCTCATTGTACCGGTGGCCCGCATCAGTTTTCTTCGCAAAAACACCTAGGATGCGATAGCAGTAGGTGCGGCCCCGCTCCACGTTGGTGTCCACGTAATTGTAGCGGCCATTTGCCACGTCGAGGGTACTGGCAATATTGGTGTAGCCCCTACCTGCCAGGCCGGGTTTGCAGGTGTCCAGTGGGTCTTGGTTGCTGCCCTCTTTTCGCCAGACGGTGAATTTGAAAAAGTAGTCCTCTTTGGCGTCTTCACACTGGTAGGGTTTTGCCCAGGAGACCGTTATTCGGTCGGAACTTGGATCGGCCTCCACATCGGCGGGTGGCGGTCCTACCACTTTTATACGTACAGCTTTTAAGGTAGATAGGCCCGTCGTCAAGCCCTGTGTGTTTTGTAAAAAGAAATCGTCCTCCGCCTTAAAAACCACCGTGTAGGGCAGGTTGGCAATATGCTCGCAGGAAGTTTGCCACCTGAATTTTTTAGTCACAGGTTGCTGCTGATAACTGGCAGACGGGTTACCGCTTGGCCGCCAAGTCTCCTCATCATCGGCTGGGCTGTATTCTACCAAAAATGGTGCGCCGAGGGCTGAAAGTTTGATTTTGTCACCAAAATCCGGGTCGGTACCCGTCACGTCGAACTCGACCACTTGGCCCGCCACGACGCAGATTTCGTCAATGGTGTTGATCACTGGAGCGTGGTTGCCATTACAGTCTGCCACGAAAATCTGCATGTCACGCACTGTGGTATCAATCGCCACGCCGTTTCGCCAAGAGATGATTCGAATGGCAACATTGTACTCGCCTTTTATTTTTGGCACATTCCAAGTCAAGGTGCCCGTTTGAGTGTTCAGGTCGAAGCAGCAGCCGCCATTTCCAACCACATTTTGGGGGAAGCTGTAATTGGGGACGGGCTGGTTGGGGCCTTGAAGTGGCACCATGAGTTCGTAGGTTAACTGGTCGCCATCTTCATCGTAAGCACCTGGGTTGTGGACAAAAACCTCACCCACGCAGGCGTAGTCAACTGGTGGGTTTAACAATTTCGGTGTAGAATTACAGCCTCCAAATTGGCCATTGAAGAGGGTAAAGGTAGTTTGTAGGTGGAACTGCACGTTTTCAGAACCTGGAAAATTTACGTTCAGGATGCCCCCGTTTCGGTTAGGATCGGTGACATAGATGGTATAGGACTTGGGAGCACCATAGGTGAATTCAGCAATATAGATATTGAATTTTACGTCATTTTGTTGTGGCTCACCTTGTGGCGGCAAGTTTGGGTCATTTGGAAGACCGTTCGTCCTGGCCACTTGTACGCAGGTGTTGTTGGCATCGCCCCAGCACAGCGTCAGCGTGTCACGGTCAGCCTGAACACTGCTCGTTTTGGTGTAAGTGTAGATATAGGCTCTCACCGTGTTGCTGTTGCAACCGTTTATCTGCTCCACGTAGATTTCCCCAGCCCGGTTGTGTGTGGCCAGGGCAGCTTTGGTGAAGCTGAAAAACAAGAGTCCAAAGACAAGCAGGCGTAAGGTCGTTTTCATAAAAAATTGCGTTGAGATTGCTGTTTTATGCTAAAATAATACCCTTAAAATTACGTGAAAAAACCGGAAGGCATGTCGATTTTTTGATTTTCGTCATATACCAGCCTTTTTTACACCAACTTGTTTAACGACTTATTTGCCTTTCAAGTTTTTAGGGCGCTGCAAAAACATGGAATACTTGCTTCTTTTTTAAAAATAAGTTGCCAAGTCTTTTCTAAAAATATATCACCTCAACCAACTGGTTATCAATTATTTGTAAAATAAAACCTAGCACCCAGCGAGGAATTTTTAGCTTTATTTCAGCTTTTTTATTAAACTCGCCGTGTGAAAATGGCGAGCCAGAAATATCGGGCTTGCATTTTGCAAATTTCCCAGCACATAAATAGTCAAATTTATCATGAGTAAACTCCTGGATTCCCTCACCAAACGTTATTACTCAGTCACCGAAGTCGCCAAGCTTTTCGGCGTCACCACCAGCCTCGTGCGCTACTGGGAGCAGCAGTTCGAGTTCCTGCGCCCCGTCAAATCCAGCAAGGGCGACCGCCGCTTCACACCCGATAATATCCGGCAGTTTGAAGTCATCTTCCACCTCGTGAAGGAGCAGGGCTACACCCTCGCCGGCGCCAAGCGCTACCTGAAGGAGGAAAAGGAAAAAATCCGCCAAAAACAGGACGCCCTGAAAACCTTGCGGCGGCTCAGGGGTTTCCTCGAAGATTTGAAAATATAGTTGTTGATTGGTGACTGGTGATTCGTGACTGGGCCCCCAATCACCAGTCACTAATCACCAATCACCTTGGAATTAACTTTTTTGCCCGCCCAAACAGGCGCTTCCATCAATACTGAGGGTCAATTTTACCACCCAGATTTCCCTTTTGAGCTGCACTGGCGGGACGTGCTGAAATGGAAATCGTCGCCCAATCCCTACGCTGAACAGAAGAAAAAAGATACCTGGCGACCCAAAATTGTCAAGGATGAAGGCTTTCTTCGCAACACTCATGACCTCAAAACCTGGCTCGGCCACGCCTCGTTTTTCTTTCGGTTAAATGGCGTGAACATCATCGTGGACCCCGTTTTCGGCAAGCTCTCGCCCTTCAATCCCCGCTTCTCCGAACTGCCCGTTTCGCCCGACAAATTCACGAACCTCGACCTCATTCTCGTCACCCACGACCACCGTGACCATTGCGATGAAAGCAGTTTGAAATTGTTGCTCCGCAATAACCCACGAGCCACCGTCATCACGGGGCTGGGCATGGCCAAGGTCATAAAACCTTGGTCTTCTGGTCAAAAAATAGTGGAGATGGACTGGCACCAACAGCTTGACAATCAAGCATTTGGCCTGAAAATCACTTATCTCCCCACCCGCCACTGGTGCCGCCGCTGGCTCACGGACACGAATGTTCGGCTCTGGGGTGCTTTCGTGCTAGAGACACCCCAGACCACGATTTACTTCGGTGGAGACTCTGGTTATGGCCACCATTTTGCGCAAGCGAAAACGCATTTTCCGAAGATTGACTACGCATTTTTGGGCATTGGCGCCTTCGCTCCGGTTTGGTTCATGCAATCAAACCACATGAGTCCCAGTGACGCTTGGCAAGCCTTCCAAGACCTCGGTGCTACCAAGCTCGTGCCCATGCACTACGGCACTTTCGACCTGAGCGACGAGCCGATTGGCGAGCCAGAACGGTTACTTCGGGAAATTGCGGAGGGAACAGAAAAGGTAGATTTTTTGACGATTGGGGAGGCGAAGTTGTGGTCGCCCAATTTATTGGGCTGACCGTATTTAATTTCCAATGTCAGTCCAATAAATTGGGCGACCACGAATTATTTATATTTCAAAATATCAATCACCTCACCACAAAACCCGTAATCCACCGCTACATTCGAGGCCACCACCACCGTGCGGTTGCCGATGAAACGCTCGGTGACGGCCAAATACCATTCCACGCCTTGAGCGTCAAGGTTCGTCGTCGGCTCGTCGAGGAGGAGCAGGGAAGAGGCGGAACAACAGGCCAGCGCCAGCTTCAGGCGCTGTTTCATGCCGGAGGAAAAATGCCTTACCTGTTTGTCTTTTGCCTTCGGAAATGCTAGTAAATCCAATACTTCGGCGGTGGTGAAGCCGGGTAGCAGCGGCTTGAATTTTTGGTGAAAATCAATCGCCTCGACCAAGGTAAATTCTTCAATCAGTTCGATGTAAGGCGCAGCGTAGCTCACTTGGCGGAACACATCGTCCGCAGCTATTTTTTTTCCTTCGGAAACAAACTCCACCTTGCCTTTTGAGGGAGAAAGATGTCCGCTCAAGACCTTCATCAGCGTGGATTTGCCGCTGCCGTTCGGGCCTGTCACTGCGACCCGACCACCCGCAACCAGCTGATAATCAATGCCTTTGAATATCCATTCGTAGCGGTAGCGCTTGGAGACTTGTTCGAGTTTGATTTGCATTTATAAACGTAAAAAAGAAAAAGTCCAAAGGAAAAAGTATGGAATCTACCCAGACTTTAGTGGTAGCAGCAGTGCCCCCAATCGTAAATCGTAAATCATCCAATCGTAAATCCCCCTACCTCCCCATATGTACCAGCAGCACACTCACATCCGCAGGCGTCACCCCACTGATGCGGCTGGCTTGGCCGATGGTATGTGGGCGAACCTTGCTCAGTTTCTCACGGGCCTCTTTTGACATGGACGTAAGTGACTGAAAATCAAAGTTTTCGAAGATTTTCAATTCTTCGAGGCGGAGCATCTTGTCGGCCAGTTCCTGCTCTTTCTTGATGTAGCCGTCGTACTTCATCAGCGTTTCCGCCTCGCCGAGGTAATCGGCGTCGTACTGGCTCAGGAAGCTGTCGAGTTCTGGCAGCACGGGACGAAGGTTGGCCAAGTCCACGTTCGGGCGGAGCAGGATACCATGCAGCTTCACCTGCTGACGAAGCGGCGCCGAATCAATGCTTTCGAGGAAGCCGTTGACCGCATCTGGCGCTACGCTGGTTTCCTTGAAAAACTTTTCGATTTCCACCGTGGCGGCCCGTTTTTCGTCCACTTTTTTCATGCGCTCCGCAATGCTTGGCACACCCTTGACTGCCAAGTGAGGACTGCCAACTGCCAACTTTTCAAGCAACGGCGTCAACCGCAAATCGGCATTGTCCTGCCGCAGCAGGATGCGGTACTCGGCCCGACTGGTGAACATGCGGTACGGCTCCTCGGTGCCCTTGTTCACGAGGTCGTCAATCAGCACGCCGATGTATGCATCGCTGCGTTTTAGGATGAACGGCTCCTGCTCGTTGACCGCCAAATGGGCGTTTATGCCCGCCATCAATCCTTGACAGCCCGCCTCTTCGTAGCCCGTCGTACCGTTGATTTGCCCCGCAAAAAACAGGTTTTTCACAAGGTGCGTTTCCAACGAAAGTTTTAGCTGGTTTGGCGGAAAATAGTCGTACTCAATGGCATAGCCGGGGCGGAACATCTTGGCATTTTCGAAGCCCTGGATTTTGCGAAGCGCCTTGTATTGCACATCTTCTGGCAAGGAGGAGGAGAAGCCGTTGACATAGATTTCACAGGTATCCCAGCCTTCTGGCTCCACGAAAAGTTGGTGCCGTTCTTTGTCGGCGAAGCGGTTGATTTTGTCCTCGATGCTGGGGCAGTAGCGTGGCCCGAGCCCCTGAATCCGCCCTTGAAACATCGGCGATTTTTCAAAACCTTCTTTTAAAATGTCGTGCACGGCCTGGCTCGTGTAGGTGATGTGGCAAGGCAGTTGCCGCTGCAGCCGTGGCGTGTCGGTGTAGCTGAATTTGCCTGCAGGGCTATCGCCTTCCTGGACTTCCATTTTGGAATAATCGAGCGAGCGCCCATCGAGGCGGGGCGGGGTTCCGGTCTTCATCCGGCCCGCTTCAAAGCCAAGCGAAATAAGCTGCTCGGTGATGCCCGTGGCGGCCTTCTCCCCTGCCCTTCCGCCGCCGAACTGCTTCTCGCCGATGTGGATGAGGCCGTTCAGGAAAGTGCCGTTCGTGAGCACAACCGACTCGCTTTCGATGTGGATGCCCATGCCGGTCACGACGCCTTTTACCACGCCGTTTTTCACCAAAAGCCCTGCGACCATGTCCTGCCAGAAGTCCACGTTGGGATGGGCTTCGAGCATTTGCCGCCATTTTGCAGCGAACATCATGCGATCACTCTGCGCCCGTGGGCTCCACATAGCGGGGCCTTTCGAGAGGTTGAGCATACGGAACTGCACGGCGGTATGGTCGGTCACGATGCCGGAATAGCCGCCGAGGGCGTCAATTTCCCGCACGATTTGGCCCTTGGCCACGCCGCCCATCGCCGGGTTGCAGGACATCTGGGCGATGGTCTGCATGTTCATCGTGACAAGCAGCACTTTGGAGCCTAGGTTGGCTGCGCCAATGGCTGCTTCGCAACCTGCATGGCCTGCGCCCACTACTATGACGTCGTATTTTGGAAACACTGGATGGTGATTGGTGAATAGTGATTGGTGATTGGGGGTGCAAAGTTAAGTAATTTGGGAAAGTGGCTGAGAATGAGTGAATGGGGCTTTGTTTGCGGAGCGTTTTCAGGTTTCTTTTGACTTATTTTCAGTTGTTTCACGAGGGGCAAGGTATTTTGTTGGACATTTGCGCCAGCTAAAAATCAGGTACGGCTGGGAGGTTTTCATCTTGAAAAACCGATGCTCGCTGCGCCTATTGCTGGCTTTGCGCAAGCGAAATAAATGACTGAACCAAAACCTATCGCACCGGCCAAGTCCATCCAAGAGTTGGCTGCCTACCTGCTGGACCCCAATATCGAATCTGACCACGAACTGAATATCATTGACCGTATTCACGAGGTGCTTTCAGAACTGGTCATCGTCTCTGGTTTTGATGGGGAAGAAGGCTGGCAGCATGACATGCAGACTTCTTCTGGCACGGCCATTTCGGTGAACGAGGCTGCCCGTTGCCTGCTCGATTACCGCCGGACGGGGCAGTTTTTCCGGGGTCTGCACGCTGCGATTTGGACGGCCAAACGGCTTTTCCCGGGCGAAACCATTCAGGTTTTGTACGCCGGTTGTGGGCCGTATGCGCCTTTCCTCACCTTGGTCGCTCCGCAATTTTCGCCGGGTGAGGTACTGTTTTCCCTCATCGAAATCAACGGCGGCTCACTGGAAAAAGCGGAGCTGTTGGTGAAAGAATTTGGGCTTCAAGACTATATGCTCGATACCTTTTTGGCGGACGCCACGCTCTTCCAAGTACCCAATGCAAAGGACTACCACATCCTTTTCACCGAAACGATGGACACGGCGCTGGAGCGGGAACCGATGGTGCCCATCCTGCTGAACCTGCTGCCACAACTCCGCAGTGACGTGCTGCTGGTGCCCCGCAACGTGACGGTCGAGGGTGTTTTTTTCAGCCACGAAGACTTGCCGAACGGCATTGATATTCTCTGGGAATTGACCACGAACATCCCCGGCCACTCCATCGGCACGGTGATGGACATGGCGGAGGCGCTGGAAACTTACCTCGCTTTGGAAGTTCCCGACGGCATTTTCCATGAACTGCAATGCGAGCTACCAGAGCGGTCGCTTCGGGACTATTTTGCGCTGTTTACCACGGTGGAAATTTGGGAGGGAATTTTCCTTTATAAAAATGAATCGGACATCACCGACCTGCGGGTGCGTAACCTGACGGACCTGCCACCCTGCGATTACATCAACTTTGAATACCTGCTGGGGGAGGATTTGGAACTGATGTTTGGGGTGAGTTGAAAAGGTTTTTACAAACTGGAAATGCATTATTTTTGATGAAATTTTTTTGCCATGTTGCGATATGAGCATTTAATGAAACCCATTCTTGAAAGCCCTCACATGCCTGAGCTGGTAGTGAAACTCAATGCCCATTGGAAAGAAGAACAGCGACTGAGGGAGGCGTTTTATGAAAAAATACAGCCGGGCGATAAATGGGAATTTATCAATGGGAAAATAATTATGCACTCACCAGCTAAAGAAAAACACACTGAAGCAAGGCAAAAATTAAGCATGCTGCTTCAAATCTACGTTTCAGTCCACGACTTGGGAAAAGTCAAAGATGAAACCGCACTTTTATCGCTCACCCGAAACGACTACTTACCTGGCATTCTATTTTTTACAAAAGAAAGGGCTTCGGCTATTCATGCCGACACTTGGAAATACCCCGTCCCCGACTTCGTCATTGAAGTGCTCAGTGACAGCACGGCCAGCACCGACCGGGGCATCAAAAAGGACGACTACGCCGCCCATGGTGCCCGTGAATACTGGCTAGTTGACCCAGACACGCAGTTGGTGGAGCAGTATCTTTTGGACGAGGAGAAAAAGGAGTTTTGGCTGTTCACCAAAAAGACAACGCACGACGAAATCGAGTGCAAAGTCATCGAAGGGCTGGCCTTTCCAGTAGCCGCAATTTTTGATGAACAGGTGAAAATGCAGGTGGTGAAGGATTGGCTGAAATGATGCAGTGACACAGCAACAAAAAAGCCCAAGGTTGTCGCCTTGGGCTTTTGCATTTTAATCCTCCAAGCTATAAACAAACAGCCCGCTCCGCAATTTCGGCTCAAACCAGGTCACCTTCGGCGGCATGATGAGGTCGTTGTCGGCGATGTTGATGAGCTGCGCCATGCTGACTGGGTAGAGGGCGAATGCCACGGCCATTTCGCCGCTGTTCACTCGGCGCTCAAGTTCGCCGAGGCCACGGATACCGCCAACGAAGTCAATCCGTTTGTCGGTGCGGAGGTCGCCGATGCCGAGCAGCGGGGCAAGGACTTGGTCGGTCAAGATGGTCACGTCCAGCTCACCGATGGGGCTGTTGTCGTAGGTGCTGGGCTTGGCAGTGAGCTTGTACCACTGGCCATTGAGGTACATTCCGAAGGTATGCAACGACTCGGGCCGGTATTGCGAAGCCGATTTTTCCACTTCAAATTTTTCGGAAACCGCCGCTAAAAAATCTGCTGGCGAATGGCCGTTTAGGTCTTTTATCACCCTATTGTAATCTTGGATGGCAAGTTGGTTGTCAGGGAAAACCACTGCCATGAAATAGTTGGCAGCGCCGGGCTTACCGCCGCTGATTTCCTTCCCTACCAGCGCCCCAGCAGAGGTGCGGTGGTGGCCGTCAGCGATATAGATTTTGGGCACATCCGTCTCGAAAAGGTTCTCGATTTTGGCGTTCACGCCCGCATCCGTGATGGGCCAAAGCTTGTGCCGGAGGCCATCATCTGAGGTAAAATCGTATGCAGGTGCTTGCGCAATGACGTCGGCCACCAGCTTGTCAATGGCAGCTACGTGTGGGTAACTGAACAGCACTGGTTCGTAGTTCAAATGGCTGTAACGGATATGGTTCTTGCGGTCTTCCTCCTTGTCTGGGCGGGTGAGTTCGTGCTTTTTGATGATGTTGTTGAAATAATCCTCAATGGCACAGCAGCCCACGAGGCCCGTTTGCACGTGGTTGCCCATGTGAATCTGGTAAGCGTAAAACTGGGCGTTTTCATCCTGAAAAACAATGCCGTCGTTTACGAGCTTGTCGAAGTTTTCCTTGCCTTTCTGGTAAACCTCTGGGGCGTAGTGGTCATGCTCCTGCGGGAAGTCAATCTCCGGTTTTATCACATGGTAAAACGAGAGTGGATTCCCCTCGCTTTCTTCCAGCGCCTCTTCCCGATTCAGGACATCGTAAGGGCGGCTGGCCACGGCTTTGGCGGCTGCTTGGGTTGGACGGAAGGCACGGAACGGTATGAATTTGCTCATTTGATGATGATTGATTTTTTTTGAAAAAGAGGGACAAAGCTAATTCCTTTTGAAAACAAACTTGTCTAAATGCCAGCTGTCCCAGTCTTTTGGCAACAACAGCAGTGCCACCAGCATCGCAGCCCTTGGGAAAACATGCTGCAAATCCCAAATCGGCGACTCCAGGCCATGCCCGTAGGCTACCAGCAGCAGCACAAGCCCTAGCACAGCATACGCATATTGGCGAAACAGCCCAAAAACCAGCGCCAAGCCACCCAATAATTCGGCAAAAGCAGTGAAATAAGCGGTTGCTTTTAGCAGGAAAACAGGCAGCCAAGTTTTTTCAAAATCGGCAAATGCGCTTTGGTAAACGCCATCCATCCCCCAGGTAAAAACCTTTCCATAGCCTTGCATGAGAAAAATCAGGCCCAGCAGGGTGCGAAGTAAAAAGATGCCACACGCCCGGCGGTTTTCGTCCGTTGAAAGCATAAGATTTGAATTTTGAATTTCGGAAAATGAATCGCCAAAATTAGTTTGCGAAGCGAAAGTTTTTCATAAAAAAAGGGCAGCCCGAGCACCGAATGCCAGCGACTGCCCAGTAGTTCAAGGCATCAAATTGTATTTTAGTGGCCAATGTTAATCGCCAGTGTCATGCCGAAAAGACCATACCAGTCCTTTTTGTCAGGGTTTCCCCGTTTGGTACCTGCTTGCGGGTAAGTTGGTGCGTCGGATGGATTTTCCTCAATTCCCCGGTAGCTGAGTTGCGCAGCGAGGCTGTGTACTTCGCCCAGTTGGCGGAGGTCACTGCGGTAGGTATTGCTCACGTCATCAAGGTAATCCGTGAATGTTTTCCGAAGGCCAAACTCAAAGCCGAGACTGCCCCGGTTGCGCAGGTTGAGCCGCAACCCCGCCCCAAACGGGATGGCAAACTGGAACTGGCTGTACTCCACGCCCTCCGTTTGGTAATGGCGCAGGTCGTAGTATTGGCCATTTATCTGGGTTTGAGGGTTAAAATAAAAAGCGGCAACGCCCGTAAACAGGTAGGGCATAAACTGGTTCTCGCCGGATCTAAGGCTGATGGGCACCCATTCCGCTTGTGCGCCAAATTCGTAGAGATTGGACCGGAAATTCAAATTTCGCTTCCAGAGGCCACCTTTCGCCGTGTTGTTGGCGTCGTTGCCGGAAAGCACCATCCTCGAAAACTGGAGTTTTAAGCTCCATTGACTGCTAAGGTTTTTTCGCACGAAAATCCCGTTGGCGAGGTTGCATTCGAGCGGTTCGATGTCCCGTTCCGTGAGGTCGCCGCTGTAATTGGAACAGCCGAAAATGAGCCCAATTTCATCGAATTGGGCTTGGCTAAAAAAAGGCAAAAGCAAAAGGCAAAAAACGATTGGTAAAAATCCCTTTTTCATGGCACACACAGTTTTTGGTCATTGCGGAGCAAAAACCAACTGCCCCAATTGGCCACACAGGCCAATGAAGTAGCTTCTTTTTGCAGCGCAAAAAAGTTTACAAATAGAAATCTATGCTCGCAGGAAAGTCAATAAGTCAGGGATGGGAAAAGATGTCGGGATTATCCGCTTTTGAACTGGACTGGGACTTGAAATAGGGATCGGTAAAAATTTTGCCTTCACTTTGGTTTGTAATGCAAAATATGTCCGGCGGGTTGTGATGCAAAACTATGCAACAACTTTTATCCTCAAAGCAAAAGGTGAAAAAAAATTGCTCAACGGGGAAAACGCATCACTGAAGCCTTTGCTGTGATGCTCGAATTTTTGACAAAAAAACCAATACCAAATAGCTTAAATACTAGTAATTATGGCCTGACCACAGGCTTGTTGGTGAAATCCAAATAACTTCCCCAAACTTCCCTGGGCAGGGTCAGAAAAATGCCTTTTTGTTGAGCAGGCAGGTAATCGCAAATGAATCCAGGATTCAGGCGGCGGAGTATTGGA
Organism: Saprospiraceae bacterium; assembly: GCA_041752395.1. Classification (GTDB taxonomy): domain Bacteria; phylum Bacteroidota; class Bacteroidia; order Chitinophagales; family Saprospiraceae; genus UBA6168. Next base: position 29,901 of record JBGSWN010000089.1, read on the forward strand.
AGGTCCACACCTGTTATTTCAGCGATTTTTTTCAGCGAAATAGCTTCGTAAACCCTGGCAGCCATGCCGTTGTAAAGTTCTGCATCAGGCAGTGCTGGCGCAATATTGTGATGTTGGAAATTGCTGCCAATGTAGGCAGCGGCAATATAGCGGGCGAGATAAAGTTGGGTTTCCTTCGGTAAAAACGGCTTCACTTTTTCGTACCTCCGACTGCCTGCCTGCTGGATGGCCCGGTTCAGGCGGCCAGGCCCGCAGTTGTAGGCCACAAGCGCCAATTCCCAGGCACCGTAGCGTTTGTGCAGGCGTTTGAGGTATTTGGTCGCCGCTTCTGTGGAGCGGTTGGGGTCTTTTCTTTCATCGAGTTTGTCGTCCACCACGAGGCCAAGCGCCCGGCCCGTAGCGGGTACGAACTGCCAGAGCCCAGCTGCCCCCCGTGTCGAAACGGCGTGTGGCAACATTGCAGACTCCACCATTGGCAGGTATTTCAGTTGTTTCGGCAGGCCGTTCATGTCTAGGTAATGCTCGATGGTAGGTAGATAAATCATGCCACGGCCCAGCATGGCCTCCGTTTCCCGGATGCCGTAGGTAAGATAGCGGGAGAGGTAAGCCTTCACGTCGTCATCGAAAACCGTTGCGATTGGGCTGCACATCATTTCCATCCGAAGCCTGACTTCAAGCTCATCTGGCAAATTGTCTGCACCCACTGTCAATAAAAATTCGCTTGGCGTAAAATCCGTCGTTGCGACAGCCTGTGCTTGCAAAATGCCAAGCCAAGCTGTCGCCAATGTACATGGAATACGTTTCATAGTGTGTTCGTTTGTGTTCGTTTCTTGTTCAGTCCCTTAAGTCAAACTCGTAGTTTTTGCCTTTTTTCATTTTTCATTTTTCATTAAAAAAAACCTGAGGTATATGCGGGGCATAGTATTGCCATTTAGTGAAACCTTGCAGTTTCAAGAAGTCAGTCTTCAGCCTTGTTTTTTACCTGTGGGAATAGTGCCCTTGGGAGGGAATGTGAAGGGCTTTTAGTGTGTGCGGAATGAAATCGTGTGGCCTATCATTTTCTTGCCAATCTTTCCGCTGTGTGGGTCATCGTGCTAAGTTGGGCGATACTACCTATTTGCCAAAAATCAGGCCGCTACGGAATTGTTTTGAAATATTTATTCAAAAATAATTTACAATACACTGAAAAACAGTCAATTAGGCGTTTACTGGTGCAAAAAAAATCTTGGCACGATTTGTTTCATTGCTCCGCAATTTGGCCGTTTTTGCTAAAAACCATAGCACCCTCAACAAAAATAACCACTCAGAACCAATGAACTTGTAGCGGGTTTGCGGGTTACTTTCCCGGCGCATTTCATCACAATGACCAAAAAAATGCGCCAACCCCAGCATTTTCCTATTTTTGCGCCGCTATGTTTCTAACCATTTTCAAATCAAAAATACACCGGGCCAAAATCACGGAGGCCAACCTGCACTACGTGGGCAGCATCACCATTGATGAAGCGCTGCTCGAAGCCGCCAACATCATGGAGGGCGAAAAAGTGCAGATCGTCAACAACAACAACGGGGAGCGCATCGAGACCTACGCCATCCGAGGTGAGCGCAACTCTGGCATCATCTGCCTTAACGGCGCTGCCGCCCGCAAATGCCAGCCCGGCGACATCGTCATCATCATCGCATACGCCCTCATGACGCCTGAAGAGGCCAAGGGTTTCCGGCCCGCCACTGTTTTTCCTGACGAAAACAACCGACTGCCCGCCTAAGTCTGATTTATGAAAAAACTAGTGAAGAGCATCCTCCAATTCCTGCTGTTCCTTGGCATTGGTGCCGTCATTCTTTACTTGGTTTACCGCAGTCAGAACACGGCCTACCTCGCCGATTGCACCCTGCGTGGCATTCCCGAAGCGGACTGCAACCTGCTGGATAAACTCCTCAACGATTTCAAAAGCACGAATTTCGGCTGGATGGCATTGGTGGGGCTGGCATTTTTGGTCAGCAATTACAGTCGCACGGCCAAGTGGCAAATGCTGCTCGAACCGTTGGGTTATCGCCCCCGATTCCTTAATGGATACTTGAGCATCCTTGTCGCCTATTTCGCCAACCTCGGCTTGCCACGGATGGGCGAAGTCGTTAGGGCTGGTGTGCTGTCGAAATACGAAAACCTGCCACCAGAAAAAGTCATGGGCACCATCGTCGTTGACCGGGTGGTGGATGTGCTTTGCCTTGGCTTGGTATTTTTACTCGCAGTCATATTTGAAGGTAAAAAGCTGCTGAATTACGAGGATTTTATCGGCGGAAACGCCAATGCAGCAACTGTTCAAGAGCCAAGTTTCACGAAATGGTGGGTACTTGGTTTTATGCTGGTGGTGGCAAGTAGCATGTTTTTAACTAGGAAAAAACTGGCCAACACGGCCATTTTCCAAAAAATACTCGGGATGTTCAAGGGTTTTTGGGAAGGCATAAAATCCGTTGCAAAACTTCGCAATCCCTGGCTGTTCGTCATGCACAGCCTCAATATTTGGGTCATGTACTTCGTAATGACCTGGCTGGGGTTTCAAGCATTCGGCCCAACGGCGCATCTTGGGTTGCTAGCTGCACTGACGGTTTTCGCTTTCGGCACCTTGGGCATGGTCATTCCGTCGCCGGGCGGCATGGGCACTTTCCATTTTTTGGTCATCACCGCACTTACCACGTTCTACGGTATCCGTGGCGATGATGCGTTTTCCGTCGCCAATATCATCTTTTTCACCATCCAGATTGGATTGACTTCCCTGCTCGGCATTGCGGCACTACTCCTGCTTCCAATTTACAACAAGCATTACCATCCACAGCCGCCGCAGGCATAAGTAGGTATTGGAAATTAGTAATTTGGTATTGAATTGAAAATCAGCTACTTGCACAATTTATTCCCTAAACTAATTTCACGGACGTACTTAATTCTACTTTGTTAATTTAGAAAAACCGTTAAATTGGGTTGTTTTTTCGTCAATTCAACAGACTATGTTACGACTTGACGAAAAAAAATTGGTGACTATTTGAAAGGCTTTGACCAACTGTTCGTTTGCCACAAGACCAACAATATTGGTAAATGTAGGCAATACCTGGCAGGGCTTGTCCATGATTGCA
>JBGSWN010000090.1:0-18280 GCA_041752395.1 Saprospiraceae bacterium
AAACTGTCCAATGAAACACCGGAATAGCTTCGGGCAAAACCGCTCGTGGGCAATGTATGGTTGGTGCCACTGGCGTAATCGCCGGCTGCTTCGGGGGTGTAGTTGCCAAGGAAAACGGAGCCTGCGTTCACCACTTTTTCGGCCATTTCTTCCACATTTTCGCAAGCCAAAATCAGGTGCTCAGGAGCGTAAAAATTGATGGCTTCGAGCGCAATTTCCTGATTTTCAAGCAACAAGAAAACGCTGTGGTCGAGGGCAGCACGGAGCATTTTTTGGCGAGGCAAAGTGGTGACCTGCTTTTCGACTTCGTCAATGACCTGTTCCAGCACCGTTTCCGAAGTCGTCAAAAAGACCACTTGCGAGTCCACATCGTGCTCGGCTTGGGAGAGCAGGTCGGCAGCAACGAAGGCTGGGACGCAAGTTTCATCCGCAAAAACAAGTACCTCTGACGGCCCGGCAGGCATGTCAATCGAGATGCCGGAATGTTGAACGAGCATCTTTGCGGCGGTCACGTAGCGGTTGCCGGGGCCGAAGATTTTATTGACTTTTGGGATGGTTTCCGTGCCAAAAGCCAGCGCCCCAATGGCCTGTGCACCCCCGACTTTGAAGATGCGGTGAACGCCCGCTATTTGCGCAGCGAATAAAATAGCCGGGTGAACGGAGCCATCTTTCGACGGAGGCGTACAGAGCACAACTTCTTGACAGCCAGCCAGTTGTGCCGGAATACCCAGCATCAATACGGTGGAAAACAGCGGTGCCGTACCCCCCGGAATATACAGCCCAACCCGCCCAATGCCTACGCTTTTGCGCCAGCAAACGACGCCGGGCATGGTCTCGATTTCCCGCACGGATTCCCGTTGCGCAGCGTGAAAGGTCTCGATGTTTTTTGCCGCCAGGCGGATGGCTGATTTGAGGTCGTCGGGTAGTAGGTTTTCGGCAGCGGCCAGTTCCTCGGCAGTCACTTCGAGCTGGTCGAGTTGGACGCCGTCGAATTGGGCGGTAAACGCTCGAAGGCCAGTGTCCCCCTCTGTTATTACGCTGCGCAATACTTCAGAGACAGTGGTTGAGAGGTCTTGCTGGTCAATTGCTGGGCGCTGGAGCAACTGCGCAAGTTGTTGATTGTCAGGATATTTTGAAATAATCATGTGATTGGTGATTGGTGACTGGTGACTGGTGATTGGTGACTGGTCTGCCCAATCTCCAATCACTATTCACCAATCACTAGAGTATCATTTTTTCAATTGGCACCACCAGTATCCCTTGTGCGCCGTTGGCCTTCAGGTCTTCGATGATGTCCCAAAATCGGTCTTCCTGAACGACAGAATGAACGCTGCTCCAGCCTGCATCGGCGAGGGGTAGCACCGTCGGGCTTTTCATGCCGGGCAGGATGCGGATGATGTCGGTCAAGCGGTCATTGGGGGCGTTGAGGAGAATGTATTTGTTGTTTTTGGCTTGGCGCACGGAGCGGATACGGAAGAGCAATTTGTCGAGGATAGCCTGTTTTTCCGAGGGCAAATTTTGCGAAGCGACCAAAACTGCCTGCGACTGGAGGACGGTCTCGACTTCCCGTAAGCCATTGGAAATCAGCGTACTACCCGTGCTGACAAGGTCACAGATACAGTCGGCGAGGCCAATGCCAGGGGCTATTTCGACGGAACCGCTGATTTCGTGGAGGTCGGCAGTGATGCCGTTTTTCCGAAGGAAATCACCCAAAATCTGCGGGTAGGAAGTAGCGATGCGAGTGCCTTGCAAGCTGGCCACGCCGTCGTAACTGGCGGCCTTCGGCACAGCGAGCGAGAGGCGGCAGCGGCCAAAACCGAGCGGCTCGATGACCTCGATTTGCTTGTTTTTCTCAAAAACGACGTTCTCGCCGACGATGCCGCAGTCGGCCACGCCGTCCTCGACGTACTGTGGAATGTCGTCGTCACGAAGGAAAAAGACTTCGAGTGGGAAGCTGTCGGCCACTGCACGGAGTCGCCCGCCACCGTTGGAGACGCCGATGGAACAGGATTTGAGCAGGCCGACGGAGTCTTCGTAGAGGCGGCCGGATTTCTGGATAGCAAGTTTTAGCATTGTTGAATTGTTGAATTGCTTGATTGTTGGGGGCGCAGGTTGCCTGCGCCAATGACAAAATCGATAAAAACAAAAAAGGCTTGCCGGGTGCACCGACAAGCCTTTTTTGAGCATGAAAAAAAATCATTTCACATCAAAAACAGGTCTGCTCGCCGGCGGGCGGTGAGTAGAAATGATGATGATGGATGTGGATGAAATTTTTCATGACGGGGGCAAATCTAAGTGGGTTTTTAGGAGAAAGCAACACCGAATTAAAAATTTTGGCTCAGATGACCATTTTATGACCAAACAAAATTGGCTGAAGGCAATGAAAGTGACCATTGTTACTCAGGGAAATGGGCTGACTGTCTTAATTTGCACGATTATTTCATTACACTTAGCCTGAGTAGCTTCGCAAATTGTAAAACTGCCGTGCAAAAAGCGCTTTTATCAAATATACTTCCTAAGATTTTCCCCATACTTTCTTGGTGGCCAGAGGTGAACCGGGGCACGCTTCGGGCGGACTTGTTGGCCGGGCTGACGGGTGCGGTGATCGTGCTGCCGCAAGGTGTGGCCTTTGCGATGATTGCGGGTTTGCCGCCGATTTACGGCCTTTACACGGCGATGGTCGTTCCGATTGTAGCGGCGATTTTTGGTTCATCAAAACACATGGTTTCAGGCCCGAACACCCCGATTTCATTGGTGGTTTTTGCGGCGGTGAGCCAGTTGGGGGCGACGCCTGGCACGGAGGAATTCATTGCGAAAGCGCTCACCATCACGCTGCTGGCTGGACTGATTCAGTTGGCATTGGGGGCGGGACGAATGGGGACTTTGGTCAATTTTGTATCGCATGTGGTGGTAGTCGGATTCACGGCGGGGGCAGCGCTACTCATCATGGAGAGCCAGACGAAGCATTTTTTGGGGCTGAATATTCCTTCGGGAAAATCCTTCGTGGAAACGCTGGAGGCGATTGGTCAAAATATTGGCCACACCAATTTATATGCGGTAGGTGTGGGGTTTTTTACTCTGCTTTTGTCCATTTTGACAAAAAAATATTACCCCCGTTTGCCCAATATGCTCGTGGCGCTGGTAGGCGGGGCGCTATTGGCGTTTGCCCTTGGCGGAGAGTCCGTTGGCTTGCGGATGGTGGGCAATGTTCCAGCTCGATTGCCGAGTTTGTCCATGCCGGATTTCAGTTTTCATGCTGTTTCTGAGCTGGCGCAAAGTGCTTTTGCCATTGCGCTTTTGGGGCTTATCCAGTCGGTGGCGATTGCCCGTTCCATTGCGACGAAGTCGCAGCAAATGATTGATGCCAACCAGGAGTTTATCGGACAAGGCGTCTCTAATATCATTGGCAGCTTTTTCTCCTGTTATGCTGGAGCGGGGTCTTTTACCCGCTCTGGGTTGAATTACGAAGTGGGTGCAAAAACACCAGTTTCTGCGATTTTTGCCTCGCTAATTTTGATGCTGATTGTGTTGTTCATCGCCCCGCTGATTGCGTATTTACCAATTTCGGGCATGGCGGCGGCCATCTTGTTGGTGGCTTACAACTTGATTGATTTTCAGTTTTTACGCACAGTTTTGAGGGCGAGCAAACGGCAAAGCGTCGTGCTTTTCATCACTTTCCTTTCCACGCTTTTCCTCGATTTGGAAAATGCGGTGTACATTGGCGTGCTTTTCTCCTTGATTTTTTACCTCCAACGTTCTTCTACACCGAACGTGGCCGTCATGTCGGTGGACCCCGATTCGCATCGGCGCTTCATTTATTTGGAGCGAAAAGCTTTGCTGGAATGCCCGCAAATCAAGGTGCTGCGCATTGATGGCTCCATATTTTTTGGCTCGGTGATGCACATTGCGCAAGAAATCAGGCGATTGGTGGACGAGGAAGCACCAGAAGTGAAAAACCTGTTGATACTAGCCAAGGGCATCAATTTTGTGGACGTGGCAGGGTCGGAATGGTTGGCTTTGGAAGCTCAACGCTGGAAAGCGGCTGGAGGTGGGCTCTATGTTGCTGGCCTAAAACTTATCGCCCAGGATTCCCTCATTCGTGGCGGCTTCAAAAAGGAAATTGGCGAAGACCATTTCTTTGTTTCAAAAGAGGCTGCGCTGGCCAGTATAGTTCCAGTTTTAGAAGACCCGATTTGTGCTACCTGTAAGTTTCGGATTTTCCACGAATGTGCCGGAAAGGCAGGTGCAAAGACCGACGCCATCGCCTCCACCGTGACCACCGTGGCCGTCAACTGAGGCCCAAGTTTCAATTTTGTTTGTCAGTCTAAGATAAACTGCCCACTTTTGACCCCATTTTCAAATCAATGGCAAAAAGCAGAGAAGGAACCACCACCAGTTCGTTTGGTACCAGCGGCAGGGTCAACCACGACGCATCCAAATTCTACAATTCCCGACTTTACACGGAATTGGACGGTGCGCAGGTGCTTGAAACCGAGACTGCCGACTTTCCACAATACCTTGAAAATCAGGTTTTTACCTCAAGTTCCGAGTCCATGTCGGAAATCCCCAGCGGCTCCGTTCACCTGATGGTCACCTCCCCACCCTACAACGCCAACAAGGATTACGACGAAGACCTCAGCCTGCCGGAATACCTCGATTTTTTGAGAAATGTCTTCACAGAAACCTATCGAGTGCTGGTGCCAGGTGGCCGTGCCTGCATCAATTTGGCCAACCTTGGCCGCAAACCATATATCCCACTCACCTCGCATATTGCTTTGCTGATGCAGGAAATCGGTTTCATCATGCGGGGGGAAATCATTTGGGACAAAGGCGCAAGTTCCACTTCCAGCACGGCTTGGGGCAGTTGGCAGAGCGCCTCGAACCCCATCCTCCGGGACGTTCATGAGTATATTCTCATTTTTTCGAAAGGCGACTACAAACGGCATTTGACCAAGGAAGAAAAGGAGGTCAAGAAAAGCACCATCGGACGGGACGAGTTCCTTGACTGGACGAAGACCATTTGGCAAATGAACGCCGAATCTGCTCGGCGGGTGGGTCATCCGGCGCCTTTCCCGTTGGAACTGCCGCACCGCCTCATCCAGCTTTATTCTTTTGAAACGGACGTGGTGCTCGACCCGTTCATGGGCAGCGGCACGACGGCGATGGCTGCATTGCGCAGCGGAAGGAAATTCGTGGGCTATGAAATCGTGGAGGAATATGTGGCGTTGGCCGAACGGCGCATTGCGGCAGCACAAAAGCTCAAGGTTTAAATCCCGAACTGGCCAAAATGATAGTCCGTGTGCTTGTATAAATGGCGGCCCCATTCCTCGGTGGTCATTTTTCCAAAAAATGGATGTTTCAAAGTCTTCACCACCTGCGGGCCAACGGCCAATTTCCTGAAACCCTCTTCGAAGTTTTGTTTACCTACGGCAAAATCCATGTCTGATGGAATCAAAAATTCTGGTGCTGTTGGGGCGTTTTTCCGGTAGGGTTTTTCACTCAAAACCGATTTTTTAATCATCGGCCCAACCACTCGAAAGATAAATGGCATGGGCTTCAATTGAACCTCACCGGTGGCAGTTTTAAAGGCCACCCCGCAGTGCGCCAACATCTGCGCAGCGTTCATTTTGCCCCATTGCGGCTTGGTATCAATTGTCAATTTCTCCAATCTTTTGAGGAGTTCTTGTTGCGAAGCGGCGTCAAAAAAAGACTTCATGACAAATTCTTTTTTACTTGATAATCAACTGATTAGGGGACAATTCAGTGTCAGTCTGCTTTTTCGAGCCAGTTCAAGGTCTTGGCGAGTCCTTGCTCCAAACCCAAGGGTTCGTAGCCCAGTTCCCGCTTTGCTTTTTCAATGGAAAGCTCCCAATTGAAGTGGAACCGCTTCACCCAAGGCGGCGTCAGGACGGGTGGTTTGCCTGTGAGGTTTGCTCGGGCCTCCATGAAATGCGCCGCCAAGTTCATCACAGGAAGCGGCACTTTTATCATCCGCACCTGCTTGCCGGAAAGGCTGGAAAGTGTCTCGAAAAAGCCGTTGAACGAGGCGTTTTCACCACCCAAAATATAGCGCTCACCTGCCCTACCCTGCCGCATGGCGGCCAAGTGGCCTTCCACCACATCGTCAATGAAAACGTAGTTTCCCACGCTGTTGCCGTCGCCGGGCAGCAGCCGGAACTTGCCTTCGAGGTACATTTTCACCATTCGGGTCACCCCGTTGCTATCGCTGAGGAGGCCGGGGCCGTACACCCGGCTGGGGTTCACGGTCACGATTTCCATGGATGGGCTGGAGAACTGAACGGCGGCATCTTCGGCTTGGCCTTTGGAGCGGTCGTAGTCGGTGAAATAGTCGGCCAAACGTGCGGTGGACTCGCTGCTTTTACCGCCCTGATTTGGGCTGATGGTGCCAGCGGTTGAGGTGAAAACGACCCGTTTTGCGCCCGCTTTTTTTGATGCCACAAACACATTTACCGCCCCGTCCAAATTGTATTCGTAAAATGTTTTCGGGTCTTTGTCCCAAGGTTTGGCGTGAGCCGCCACATGGAAAACGGCGTAGCAGCCTTCCGCCGCCGCAGCCAAGCTGGCCTTGTCCAGCAGGTCGCCTTTTTTCAAAACAACATTCGGCAATTTTTGCAATTCTGTTGCTTTACCCTCACTTCGGTAAAGTGCGTGAACGGTGTGACCTTCGGCAATCAGGCGTTTGGTGAGTTGGGTGCCGATGTAACCCGTGGCACCCGTTATCAGGTATTTCATTCAATCAACTTTACTCAGGTTTTGTCATTGCCGAAGGCAACCTGCGACGTCTAGCTAGACGTCGCAGGTTGCCTTCGGCAATGACAAACTTGGTGTGTGCTTTCCAAGCGTCATATTTTACTCAATCACCAATTTTTTCACAAACACCCCAACCGAAGTACGAACCTGCACAAAATACAGGCCAGCCGTTACGTTGGCGGTGTTTAGCTTCGCAAAACCTGTATCCAAACCGCTCACACTGACTGCCACTTTTCGGCCCTGCACGTCGAGCATTTGGACAGCGAGTGGCTTGCCCAATTGCGGAGCAAGAACAAGGTTGGCCTCGGAAGTAGCAGGGTTCGGGAAGATTTGGAAGCGAGCATCGTCCGCTTGGCCATTGGTGCTGCCAATGATTTCAGCTTCCATATCCATTTTGATAACGAAACGGGGTGTTCCAGCAAAGCCGCCTTGGCCGTCGTCCACGGAGAACGTGAAATAATCGTACAGCGCAGCCGAGTTGGTATTGGTGTAGCTTACGTAATTATTGAACACATCGTACATCGTGAAATTGCCGCCCACACCGAGGGTTTGGCCGTTGAGTTTAATTTGGCCGCTCGCCGTGTTTTTGACGATGGTAAATTTCAGATCGCTCCAAGTGTTGTCGGCATCGTTCACCACCAAATTATCCGTGTAGATACGGTTTGTGCCACCCGGAGGCACGCCAAGTGTGTCGTTTTTCACGACAATCGGGCTGGCGGATGAAGATGCTCCGCAAACTTCCAGCATCCAATTGCTGAAAGTTCCTCCCTCACCAGCGTTGTCCACCACTTCCAGTTCCAAAGTCCAATCTCCCTGAGAGTTTTGACCATTGAATGCTGACAATGGCGCTGTTGGTTTGTAGCTCGGCAAGTTCGGGCAGTTGGTTAAAGTATTAGCCGACTGGTCATCGAAGCCAGTGTTAAGGCTGTTGCTGTTGCAGTTCGGCTTCGACATCAAAATGACGGAGCTGCCCGTTGGACTCTTCAAACGCAGCTCAATATGCCGAATAGCGGTATGTGTACCTGTTACTTTCTTCACGTTCACATCGGAGATAGCACCGCTTTGGGAAATATTTATTTTAGAAGTGATAAGGGGCAACCCGGCTCCTGGAATCGTGATATTGTTCTGGTCGCCACTGCTGCTGCCTTGAACACAGGCTTGAGAAACTGTGTGAAAACTGAAAGGGTCACCAAATCCGCCATCGCCGCAAAGGTTGATGGCCCTCACCCGCCAGTAGTAAACCGAGTTGTCCATAAGTGTGATGCTTGGGTTAAACTGCGCATTTGAGAGGCCAGTTCCACTATCCACGATGTTCGTGAAACCGGGGTCGGTGGCTATCTGGAAGTCATAGCTGTCGGCATTCGGCAAATCCAACCAAGTAAATACAGGCAATGTTGCTTGGCCCGCAGCACCATCGGTAGGCGTAGTGGCAGTGATACCGCTCAAGTCTGTGCCCACGATGTTGATGGTGAAAGTGCGGGTTTGGTCAGGCAAGCCGGATGAACTCGCAACAACGTTGAAAGTGACTGGCCCTGTGACCGTTGAACCACTGGTGTTGAGGGTCAGTGTGGTGGACTGCCCAACCGTCACTGGGTTTGCACTGAAATTGGAAGTAACACCGGCAGGAAGGCCACTTACGGCTAAACTCACGTTGCCCGTCAGACCAAGCAGCGCCTGAGTTTGCAGCGTGACCGTGAACTGATCGCAGGCCAAACCGCCCTCCGCAGGGTTTGTCGTCAGAATATAATCCGGCTGTGTAGCAGCGGTGATCGTGAAATTAGCATTGGAAATATCGAAGAAGATATTGTCCGCAGCCTCCACTTTGAGGCGAGCAGTGGTCGTTGGTGAGTTTGGCATTACCACGAAGGCAGAGCCATCATTTTCGGCTTGCGAAATCAACAAGGTTGGGTAGGTCAAACCGCCATCAGTGCTCAAATACAAATTGACTTTTTTGCAATTTACAGGTGCGTTGTCTGTATTGGCCACATCCCAGGTCACTTCCACATAGTCGCCCACATTGAAAGTCTCCCCACCGTTCGGGTAGGTTTCCACAAACGGCCCTGAATCGCCATCACAGTTGAATTGAATTTCATCGTAGTTAAATGCCCCAGCATTTGGGTGGTTGTCACGTACCGTGAAACGGAAGGTCAGCACCCGGTCAATGGTCGGCAGCAATTCTTGGATATCAGTTGTATTGTTGAGTATCGTCTGCAATTTGGGAAAAAAACGAGTCGGCGAAGTCACTGGCGGGTTAGACCTAAACAGCGGCGCCGTACCCATAGGCATACCCAAGATACTCGCAGGGCCAAGGTCGTATTGCTCCCAGCAATAGGTCAGGGTATTGGGGTCTTCGGTATCGGTAGCCGTCCCTGTCAGTGAGAAAGGTGTTGATTTTGGAATATAAAAACCGCCCTGCATCGGGATGCTGGCTTCTGGTTTGTTGTTGCCTCCGGCAACGAGCTGCCTACACTGGAAGCCTTCTCCTGTGCGGGTGAATGCTTCCATGCGCACCATTGAGTTATTGTGAAAATAGTCATCAGTCGTCGGCTGCAAATGGTTCACGGTGCAGACCCCGTTGCCGTTGTAGCACATGATGGTGGAACCACTGCCTGGCTCGTACGCCGTGGCTGGGGTCTCGTTTTCGTTATCACATTTATTAAAAGTGTGTGTGGCATTGAACTGGTGACCTATTTCGTGGCCTGCGACGATGTAGAAAAGCGGCCCAGTGTAAGGGCCAAACTTACAGGAAGCCGCCCTTGCTTTTGGGAAATTGGAAACGCCAGCGTCGCTGTTGCAAACACCGCCCAGCTGGGCCAAACCGCCACCGTTCGTTCCGAAAACATGGCCGATGTCGTAGCCGCTCACGGTGAAAAGGCCGTTCAAATATGCGGGATTTTGACTGATCATCATCTCCGTATTCCCGTTCGTGTAGGGGTCTGGATTGGTAAAATTGAAGGCCATATCCGTGTTAGCTATCATAATAACCCGCACGGCTGCGTCCCGCTCAAAAACACTGTTGATATTGTTCATGACCGTAGTCACAGCTGCCATTACCGAGCTTGGTGTACTGCCTTCACTGACTGAATACTCAACCGTTGTAGCCAAAGCAAGGCGGTAGGTAAAAAGGTCAACAGGCACCGCTGCACGTTCGGTCGCAAGGCCAAAATCTTCGGAAAAGGATTCAATTTCCGCTTGGGTATGCTCTACTTCGCAATGGAATTGCTGCGCATCCGGAGTAGTTAGGTCCACGTTTTTTAAATAAAAACTCAGGTAAACTTGCTCCTGGGCCGAGTTCGGTACGATTAGGGACGTGCTGCCCCCTTCGTGAATAATGGCATTGAAGCCTTCTGGTGAAATATCGAGGCGGATGCTGGTTGCTGGTTGCAAAACTGCTTTCCCTGCATAAGTTTTTATCATTGGGAACTTGGCCGCCAGCGCTGGCTCCATGATGGGCGATTCCCAGATATTGAACGCTGCTATCGTGCCATCTGGCATGGGAAGTTTGAGTTCCAGTGGCGCATTTTGCGCAGCAGCGGTAAACTCCATCGGGGCTTGGCGGAGGTGGTTGCGCATGGCGTCCACATTGAGCGAAAGCGCCCGCCATTCCGTTGGCATAAAAGCTGGCTGGGAGAAATTGGAGCTGTGGTTTTCACTCCAAAAACTCGCCGAAGACTGCGCAAAAAGCGAGAGCACAGCGAGCAGTGCGGTACAGGTAGTCAAGATTTTTTTCATGCTGAAATAGATGTTTTGTTGGAAGATAGCGGCAACCAGTGCTTTAAAAAGCAGGTCAGAGTTGCCTGCGGCAAAGCTAATGAACCGCTACCGCAAATGATAGCCGGGAAGGAACTTAGGTTGCTTGGATGACAAAAAGGTAGTTGGCGAACGGCAAAAAAGCAGGATTTGACAAGGGATTTGGGTCAGTGCTTCTTCACCCCAGCCCAAATCTTCTCCCCAGCAGGGATTTCAACCTTCAGGATATTTTCCACTGGCGGGATAGGGCAGTTGAAGCCATCGGAATAGTGGCACCAGGGATTGTAGCATTTGTTGAAGTCAATAACCGGCCTCTTCGCCTCGACGTCGGCGATGGTCAAATCAATGAACCTGCCACCGCCGTAGGTTGAGTCACCGTTGGTTTCATCCCGAAAAGGCAGGAAAAGATGGTCGGCATACTTTGAATCAGTTTTGAGTGTAAGATTCTGATAAACAGCGAGTTGCAGCTTTTTACCATCCAATTCAAAACTCAGAATACCGTATTTCACAAAAGGCTTTGTAGTTCCGCTGGAAGTGGGCAGCTCGAATGGTTTTTCACTCGGCGTCCGCTTAAAAGTACAGCTGACTTTGTATTTCAGGTTCGCCTCAAAAAAGCGGAGGTTGTTGATATCGTCCAGTTTCAATGGCGAACGGGGGTTGCTTACAAACCCTTGTCTGTAATCGTCCCTATAGGTCAAAATCTCCTTGGCGTACAAGGCAGAAGGTGAAACTTGGCCAAAAGCCGAACCAAATATGGAAAACAGTAAAAAAGCGATTACCGACAATTTCATAAGTCTCTGATATTTAAGAGGCTGTTTTGTTCAATCAAAACCCTTCGTCGTCATCATCGTCTTCTTCGTTCAGCATATCCGCCAACGAGTCATTGAAGGTCAAGGTTGCTTCCACAAAGCTCTTGTTGATGACGTTCATCTCAGCCAACCCATGCAAAACCAGTTCCATAAACGTGTAGAGCTGGTCTTTTGGCAAGTCTTGCGCCTCCACCAACCGTTTAAGTCCGGCCACTTTGTCCAATTCCGCCTTGAAATCTTTATCCGAAGAATCATTCAAGATGTTCACGGCGTTACCACCTGAAAACCAAGCTTTTACGATGCCGTAGGGGTCACTTTCACGACCTTTCTTGAGCTTGTCAGGATTGGGGAAAAATTTCAAAAATAGGTCTTCAATCGAGTCGCCGATCAGCTCCAGCGCCACAGCATACGGCCCTTCTTGCTCTCCTTCGTAAACAAGTTCCACCTTCCCCGTGATGGCCGGGATAACGCCCCAGAAATCCGTGATGCGGGCTGTGGTAGATTTCTCCCCATTGATCAACATCCGCCGCTCGGCAGTGCTCACGAGGTTCTCGTAGCCGCTGATGCTGAGGCGTGCAGAGACGCCGCTTTTTTCATCCACCAACTCGCTCTCACGGGCCGTGAAGCTGATCTGCTCCAGCAAAACCTGTAAAGTAGCAGGCACTTGTACCATTTTGAGTTGCTCCGGTGCCAGTTTCGCCTCTTGCTGTGTGATGCGCTGCGCCACTTCGATGGTACGTGGATAGTGCGTCAAAATCTGGCTCTCGATACGGTCTTTCAGCGGGGTGATGATGCTGCCCCGGTTGGTGTAGTCCTCTGGGTTCGCCGTGAAAACAAACTGGATCTCCAGCGGCAGCCGCAGCTTGAAACCACGGATTTGCATGTCGCCTTCCTGCAAAATATTGAACAGCGCCACCTGAATACGTGCCTGCAAGTCCGGCAATTCATTAATGACGAAAATGCTGCGGTGCGAGCGGGGAATGAGGCCGAAGTGAATCACCCGTTCATCGGAGTACGGCAGTTTCAGCGTAGCCGCTTTGATAGGGTCCACATCGCCCACAAGGTCGGCGATGCTCACGTCTGGGGTGGCCAGTTTTTCCACGTAGCGGTCGTTGCGGTGCACCCACTCGATGGGGGTAGCGTCGCCTTTTTCGGCAATCAAATCAAAAGCGTAACGGGAAATCGGCGCCAGCGGGTCGTCGTTCACCTCACTACCTTCCACGATGGGCATCCACTCATCAAGGAGTTGGACGAGCATCCGAGCGAGGCGGGTCTTGGCCTGGCCACGAAGGCCGAGCAGCACGATATTGTGGCGACTTAGCACGGCCCGTTCGATGTCGGGCAGCACGGTGTCCTCAAAACCAAAAATACCTTCGAAGACGGTTTGCTTCTTTTTTAGTTTTTGAATGAGGTTTTGGCGAAGCTCATTTTTAACGGAGCGTGGGCGGTAGCCGGAGGCTTTGAGTTCGCCCAATGTTGTTGCTTTGTTCATAAAATATTTTTCTGTGAAACACGGAACCCGAGCCCGTGGTAGTTTGTGGCGCAATATCCGCACAAACTTGCGAAGGGGCAAATTTGCAGACTTTGGGGGAAACACAGGGGGCGGGAGATTGTTTTGTTTGAAATTAAAAGCCTATTTTTGAAAAAAATTTGATTAAGTCAACAGCCACTGCCGAAGCGCCGAAAAAAAAGAAAAAGGCAATAGCCAAGATACCTGACTACTTAATTTACGAAGTAGTAAAGGGGAAACTCATCTATTACAAGGGTTACAAAGCTGTTTTAAACGGAACAAAAACTTTTGAGGAAATCACTAGGGAAAGCATTCTACAATCTTCGCTCAAAGCATTTATCACGGCTTTGATTTTCTTTGATTTGCAAAAAAGGGGATTTAAAGTTACTGTCGGTGAAATGGGCATCAATCTCTCCCGCCAAGACAAACGGGGCGCAGATATTTCCATTTTCCGTGCAGAAAATTTCAAGCTCGTTGATAAATATTCCGACCTACCACCTGAAATCATCATCGAAATTGACGTTCGGGCTGAAGTGGAAGACCGCCACGAAATGGACTACGTAGCAGAGAAAATGGACGACTACCACAAATTTGGTGTGAAGCGCATCATCTGGATTTTTACGAAGGCAAAAAAAGTGCTCTCCGCCAATGCTGGTGAGCCTTGGATAATGGAAGATTGGTCTGCCAACGTGGAAATCGTGGACGGCATCAGCATTAACGTCGTGGACATCATGGCAAAAATTTAGGGTCTAAAAAAACCAACAAAAGCGCCCTTTTGGATTGCAACCCAAAAGGGCGTTTTTATTGGCATAATCCGCTGTCTTGAAAATAAATTTTGCGCACACCTACCTTTTCCCTTTCTTTCGGCCAAAATTGTAATACATGCAAAACGAACTACAAACCTTAGACTACTTAGTTTTCCTTGTTTACTTCCTCATTGTGTCCGGCTATGGGTACTATATCTACAATAAAAAGAAGGCAGCTGCAGTCTCCTCAGCCGACTATTTTTTGGCAGAAGGAGCACTAACTTGGTGGGCCATCGGTGCCTCCCTCATCGCCTCCAACATCTCCGCCGAGCAGTTCATCGGCATGTCAGGTTCAGGCTTCGCAATGGGTCTCGCCATTTCCACCTACGAGTGGATGGCCGCACTGACGCTGCTTTTCGTCGCCATTTTCCTGATGCCCGGCTACCTGAAGAACAAAATCTTCACGATGCCTCAGTTCCTACAACAACGTTACAGCGGCACGGTGGCGACCCTCATGGCCGTGTTTTGGCTCTTCGTTTATGTCTTCGTAAACCTGTCCGCCATCCTGTACCTAGGCGCTTTGGCCATCAGCACCATTTCGGGCTTTAGTTTCATGGCCTGCGCATTGTTCTGCGCCATTTTCGCCGTCATCATCACGCTGGGCGGCATGAAAGTAATTGGTTACACGGATGTGATTCAAGTGTTTGTACTTGTGCTGGGCGGCTTGGCCACCACTTACTTAGCCTTGGATTTGGTGGCTACGCAATTTGGCGGCAGCGGCGCTTGGGAGGGCCTCAGTTTGCTCAAACAAAAAGCACCGGAGCACTTCCACATGATTTTTTCCGAAGGGCAAATGTCCATGCCAGATGGGCAGGGGGGCCAACGGGACGCCTACATGGACCTGCCCGGTCTCACCGTCCTCATCGGCGGCATGTGGATCGCCAACCTCAACTATTGGGGCTGCAACCAGTACATCACCCAGCGGGCGCTCGGTGCGACGCTGCCGGTTGCCCGCAAAGGCATTTTATTCGCTGCCTTTTTAAAACTTCTCATGCCAGTCATCGTGGTTTTGCCGGGCATCGCAGCTTATGTTTTGCACAAGAACGGCTCGTTCCAGACAGAAATGCTGGGCACAGCGGTTGTGGACGGCGTGTCCAGCATGGTCATCAAGCCGGACAAATCCTATGGTGTGCTCATCAACTTGCTGCCACACGGCCTCATGGGGCTTTCGTTTGCGGCGCTGACCGCTGCAATTGTTGCATCGCTGGCAGGCAAGGCCAACTCGATTTCTACCATTTTCACCCTCGATATTTACAAGAAATTTTTTGGTAAAAATGCTTCCGAAAAGCAGCTGGTGGGCATCGGCCGCATCGTCATCGTGGCAGCAATGGTCATCGCACTATTTGTCGCACCAGCACTGCGTAACCTCGACCAAGCTTTCCAATATATCCAAGAATATACCGGCTTCATTTCACCGGGCGTTGTAGCCATTTTCATACTTGGCTTCTTTTGGAAACGCACCAATTCAACGGCGGCATTGGTGGCGGCACTGCTGACCATCCCGCTTTCCACGGCATTCAAGTTCCTGACACCTGAAATCCCGTTCCTTGACCGCATGGGTTGGGTTTTCGTGATTTTGGTGGCGCTGATGGTCATCATCAGTTTGGCCGACCCGAAGAGCAAGGACAATCCGAAAGCCATGAAAGTGGATTTTGAAGATTTCAAGATTGGCGGCTCCTTTGCCGTGGGCACATTGATAATTATGTGCATCTTGGCGGGACTTTATATTGTTTTTTGGTAAAAAAATGGTTTGATGAATTTTGTAAAAGCCCTTGTGATTAACGTTGCAAGGGCTTTTTTATAAAGCAGCCCCGCATTGATTCAACGGGCTAAAAGTATTTAAATAGGAATTCTAATTTACAAATCGAAGATTCACGTCATTTTCAGAATATTGGCGCTATAAATTCCGCATTACAATTTTACAAATCACTGATAATGAACAATTTACGCCTACTTCTTCTTTTTTGCTCCGCAATTGCCTGCAACAACCACAAACTGCTACAAGCTGGGCAGGAAATGGAATGCCAACAGCTCGTTGTAGTGCGCAGCCCTAGCGATGCCAGCACCACAGCCAGCCTCCAACGTTTTGAAAAAAAAGGCAAAAAATGGAAGCCCGTGGGCGAGCAGGTGGCCGTGACGGTTGGTCGCTCTGGCCTCGCTTGGGGTCGAGGTGAACATGCGCCGCAACCCGGCCAACAGAAACGGGAAGGCGACGGCAAATCGCCAAGTGGAGTGTATGATTTTGGCAAAATATTCGGCTATGCGCTCGCCTCGGAGGTCAGTTTTAAAATGCCCTACGTGCAGGCAGATGATGCACTGGAATGTGTGGACGATAGTGATTCAAAGTTTTACAATCAATTGGTTGACAATAAGTTAGTGAAGAAAGATTGGAATAGTAGCGAGTTCATGCACCGCCAAGACCACCAGTACAAATGGGGCGCTACCGTGAATCACAACACTGCTCCAATGCAGCCTGCGGGTGGCTCCTGCATTTTCTTTCATATTTGGCGGGAACCGGGCGCTCCGACTTCGGGCTGCACGGCGATGACAGAGGAGAATTTGCTGACGATGCTTCATTGGCTTGATTCGACGAAGTCGCCAAAACTGTTGCAGGTGACGGAGGTGGAATACTCTGCTTTTCGGAAGGAATTTGGCTTGCCAAACTAGCTCGGTCTTTATTTTTTGCGAAGCAAAAAGCCCCGCCAGCGAGATGCTGACGGGGCTTTGGTTTGCTGAAAATCAGCGGTTTGCGAAGCAAATCAATTCACTTGAAACTCGACGGATTCCATTTTTTCAAAAGTACCATCGTCTTCGCCCCAGACCATTGCTTCGAGCACCCAAGTACCTGCTTCTGTGAGCGGCAGCGTATCTTCAAAAAGGTAAGTTTTTGAGGCATGGACATGCGCAGATGTTGGCTTATTGTAGATTTCCACATTGGTGTCCTTATTATGAATTCGGACGTTGATATGGTGCACCGTACCACCGTTTTCATCTTCAAAATCAACCTTGATTTGGAGTGTTTCACCTACAGCCTTGGCAGTGGCACCCGGTGAATCAATGTGGATGTGATAGCTTGGGTCTTTGGTGGCATTATCGTCGTCTTTGCAAGCAGCCACAGTGAAAAGGGCAGCCAAGAGGCTAAGAAAAAGGAACTTCTTCATGATATTTTTTGATTTTTAAATTTTGGAAAATGAAATGTTTCAGGTTGACCTGAACAGCTTTCGCAAGATAAAAAGGCTTATAACTGCGTTTTGTTTGCGAAAACATAAATCAAGCAATTGCCTGAAAATCAGGGGGTTGAAACGTGGATTTTCCAAAAAACCGGGGCGTTAGACGACAGGAATGAGGAATTGAGTTGGAGGATTGCTCCGCAATTGAAACCGGCTCAAGCGGCAGTGTTTGCTGGAGGAAAAAATTGATTTTGAGCGACAGTTCCAATTCAGATAGCGGGCATGGTTTACCATTGCGGTCATTCTTTTCCGCCAATTCTTTCATCAAATGACACTTGCCGTGGCATTGCTTTTCGGGGGTCGCCTTGTTCACGCAGTACAGCCTCTCTATTTCAGCTTGGTTCAGCTTGAACTCTGCCACCAACAGCGCATTGCTCATCGAACTGACGAGGATAGTGGCTGCAAAAAATATGACAAGGGCTTTTTTCATCTGGTGCAAAAATAGAAACGGAATGTCTAGAAATCGTTGACTTTTGTCACAGATGGAAGTCAGCGGACAAAATCAATGTTGCCTAAAGGAATGTTTTCATTCGCCGCCGCTCACATTTTCTGACCCCGCTCATTCGCTCACCAAAGTCCGCAAGGTCATGTACCCGACCCCAAGCATCCCGCCCATCACGGCGGCGAGGCCCAGCGTGCCAAGGTTGGCAATGGGGTGAATTAGCACGCCGACCATGTCCCAAAATAGTTGGTAAGGCTCATGGAGGAGGTCCCAAGTGTTGTACCGTTGGTAGCGGCCAAGGTAAACGCCAAAGGCGCAAAGGCCAATAACCACGCTGATGGTGGCAGCTGCCGGGCGCTTGCCAATGTTTTTTTCCAGGTATTGCTGCACGTCCATGATGGAGATGAAACCGAGCAGCAGCCCTGTCCATGCGCAAGAAAAAATCATCATTACATCGTACCATAGGGGTACGCCCACCCGGTAGTGTACATGCAAGAGGTCGGTGATAATGTAGGGGGCATTCGGCAGGAAAACCAGCCAGACCGCCAACAGTGGCACTGCTAGCCAACGGGTCGGCAATTTGGGCAACAGCAGCGACAAAACGTATGGCACCCATGCCAGAAACAAGTTCCAAATGAGGAATAAAAAGGTGGTGCTTCGGGTCATGGCGAAGTCGTAGAAATTATTGATTTGCCCAAAATCAAAGCCAGTGTGAATGAGCCGATAGCCTACCAAACCGAAGTTGAGCAGGGTGCTTAGGCTAAGTAAAAGGAAGATGCGGTACTGTTTTTCGGTTGAAAAAAATGATTTTACCATGATTGAAAATTGGGTACTGAACGATTAAGGCATGGAGTAACTTAGCGTCAAATTTTTTCCAATGCCACTTACAAAGGTAGAATTTGAGACGCTAAAATTACATCAATACTGTGACAACAAGGCATGTGCAAAATATGGTCTTGTTG
>JBGSWN010000091.1:0-7276 GCA_041752395.1 Saprospiraceae bacterium
GTGGGTGAGTGAAAGCCATTTTACCTCAAAACCGCAAATCCCTTCTACTATCTATCACCGCCAAAATCTCCACCTCCTTCCGCACTACGTCAATTCTATAATAGGCAATGGTTTGGCTGGTGACGACGCATTTCCGCAGTCCCGGAAACTTATCGGCTACGGGGAAACTATACGGCATATTGGAAATGACCTCCATCGTACGCTCCAATTTGTTGAGGAAATTATCAGAAACGGTGGATGACCAATTGACTTCGAGATAATCGAGGAGTTCGTGCAATTGGTCGTAGGCAACTTGGGAAAGGTAAACGGGCATCATGGCTTTTGGCGGCGTTGGGCAAGAAAATCAGCAAAAGCAACCCGCTTTCCGGCGTTCAAGTCCGCTTCGCCTTGCCGGATTAGGGCTTTGTCATTATCGGAAAGTTCATCCCAAAAGTCCACTTTTGGTTTTAGCAGGTTTTCGATTTGGAGCAGGATGCTTACGTCGTCCAATTCGGCGAGGTATTCGATGATGCTCAGTTTTCTCGTTTCTATTGTAGCTGTCATACTTAATTGAATTTTCAACAAAAATAAGAAAAAAAAAGATTGACACAAACCTCCTCTCCCCGCCCGCAAAACTACACCCTTTCCCTCCACCCCCAAGCATTCCTGCTGGTGAAAAAGCAGCGGCTACCATACCCGCCTCACCCCATACCCATCAAACATTTCCTCGTGCTGACCAGCCTAAAATCCAATGACATCGCCTGTGCCACGAGCATCCTGTCAAAAGGGTCTCGGTGATGGAGCGGCAGTACCATCACTTGCAGCACCTGCTTGGGCGTAATGTCCAAGAGGAAAATGCTTTCTTCCGACAATCGATCAATGACTTTTTCGAGTGGTTGGGCGAGGGTGAGTTTGCCGAGGTTTATCTTGATGGCCATTTCCCAAAGGCTTGCGACGCTGAGGAAAATATCATTTTCCGGGTCAGCGATGATTGCCCGAATTCCGTCGGGCAATTTGGGACTGCCTTCAAAAAACCAAATCAAGGAGTGGGTGTCGAGCAGGTAGGACATGGCTACATATAATCTTTAAAGTCCTCGAGCGGTGCGTCGAAGTCAGGCGCCATGTAAATAACCAGGCCTTTCATGCAGCCAAACTCCCGGGGCTTGCGAGGCGAAGGCGTTGAGGTATTTTTTTGTTTTTTTGCCAACAAGTCGTCAATCATTTTCCGAAGCTCAATGAGCAGGCTTTCGGAGAGGTTCTCCAAATTGTGAAATAGGTTGAATTTTATATCAGCGACATTCATGGCCGTGCGATTTTTTACAAATTTACAAAATAAACCAAACCCCGCCATCCCAAGTTTCCACCACCTTCGGAAACTTTTCCCACCCCTTACCTCATTTCTCCCGAAAATTGCAACATGACTACAGCAATACAGCAACTCCTCGCCCAAATCGAACGTGACAAGGGCATCCAAATCCGCTACGCCTGCGAGAGCGGCAGCCGGGCCTGGGTCTTTCCCTCGCAATTGACGCAGAACAGGAATCCCCTTCACTATCCCAGCGCACCAAACATATTTGAGTAGCAGTTTTAACCTCACAGCGATAACAGAAAAATTCAAGTGACTCTTTCTTGTCTTTATTTCAGAAATTGGGAAGTATTTTTCATCCATTCCTTTTGATTTCAGCTATGTACTTTTGCGCCGCAAATTTTACCTAACCACTTAAGGAAGTTTAGCGGGTTTAGGAGGTGTAGAAAGTTTAGTTCGCTCGTGAAACTAAACCCACCACACCTCCTAAAACCCTAAACCCAAATTCAAGAAAAATGCTAGAACTCCTTCAACAATACAAGGACAAAGCCCCTGAAATCGTGTTCGAATGGAACGATGCCGAGACCAGCGCCCGTGGTTGGGTCGTCATCAATTCACTGCGCAATGGAGCAGCGGGCGGCGGCACCCGCATGAGGAAGGGCCTCACGAAAGAAGAGGTCGTGTCGCTGGCCAAGACCATGGAAATCAAGTTTTCCGTCGCTGGCCCGGACATCGGCGGCGGCAAGTCCGGCATTGACTTCGACCCCAACGACCCCCGCCGAAACGACGTGCTGCGCCGTTGGTACCAGGCAGTTTTCCCCATCCTTAAAAATTACTACGGCACGGGCGGCGACCTGAACGTGGACGAACTCAAGGACGTCGTCCCCATCACCGAAGCGCTTGGCCTTTGGCATCCGCAGGAGGGCATCGTCAACGGTCATTTCAGCGGTACAACGGGCGGACAAAAAATCAAAATCCTCGGACAACTCCGGTTCGGCTGCTCGAAAGTTGTGGAGGACAGCCGCTATGTGCCCGATGCACCAGAGAAGTTTGCCGTGGCGGACATGATTACCGGCTACGGCGTAGCTGAGTCCGTGCGGCATTACTACGACCTATTCCGTGGCACCGACCTGCGGGGCAAGACGGCCATCATCCAAGGTTGGGGAAACGTGGCTTCAGCAGCGGCCTGCTACTTGGCCGTGGACGGCGTGAAAATCGTCGGCATCATTGACCGGGAAGGCGGCATCATCCGCCCGGACGGCATGGGCATTGACGAAGTCAGGGAGCTTTTTCTCCACAAAAAAGGCAACAAGCTGCCAGGCGAAAGCCTGCTTTCTTTTGAAGAAACCAACGAGCGCATCTGGTCGCTCGGGGCGGATATTTTCATCCCCGGCGCCGCCTCCAAACTCGTGAGCCGCCAGCAGGTGGACGAGCTAATTGCCAACGGCACGGAGGTCATTTCCTGCGGTGCAAATGTGCCGTTCGTGGACGACGGCATCTTCTTTGGCCCCACGGCAGGCTACGCCGACCAGCACCTGAGCCTCATCCCCGATTTCATCGCCAACTGCGGTATGGCGAGGGTGTTCGCCTACCTCATGCAACCCGATGCGGAGATGACCGACGAGGCCATTTTCAGCGATGTCTCGAATATTATCCGTCAGGCGTTGGAAGAAGTGAAGCGTTTTAGCGCCACTTCCACTAATATTTCGACGGCGGGATTGGAGATTGCTTTGAGCAAATTGATGAACAAGGAGTGGGCCGAGGCGGTCTAAATTGGCCATCAAATAAAGGGTTTACGGGCAAAATGGCTACTTACTGCCATTTTGCCCGTATTTTTTTATCCAAAAACCTACCCCAAATAGGGTATAAATCCGTGTGTTCGGAATTTTCGTATATTGAAACGAACAAATCTCCACTATTAAAACTTTGTATTAAAAAAATTCCATGTTAAATTTGCCAAAATGGCAGCTATCCCACAACTAAAAAGAACTGGTTATGACCCACTTCAACGCTATTAAGATTCTTAAAATTGGTAGGATTTCTTGCCTTTTTCTGGCAATTTTACTTCCCTCACTCGTCAAATCTCAAGATGCTGGCATCCAACCCCCTTATCGCCCCACTCCTGCGCACATGTGGGAATTTGGCATTCACGGCGGTACTGCCATGTCGTTTGGTGATATTGATTTTGTTCCAAATTTTGGCGCCGGCTTCCATATCCGCAAGGCCATTGACTATGTTTTTTCCATTCGCGGAGAGGCATTAATTGCCACCCTCAAACAGAGGGACAATTTAAATGGCGCTTCTGAGACAAATATCCAAAGTGGCTCTTTGCAGATGCTCATTTCCATCAACAACCTTGTTTGGAACAATGTATCACATCGCAAAACCAATGTCTATACTTTCGTCGGCACTGGTGTCACACGGTTTGAGGTAGGTGCTACGCAAATAATAAACAACGACCTACACGATGTCTCCGCCAATTTTCAGACCCATCTGGACGGTGGCGTTGGCGTTGCTTTCCGTTTGTCAAACCGCTTCAATTTGGGCATCGAAGCCAAGGCGCTTGCCCTCTTCGGAAAAAATGCAGACCTGATTGACGGCGTAGCCCGCAAGAACAAAGACGCTATCGGCTACGGGTCTGTGCGCCTGAACTTCAACCTCGGCAACGGCAATACCAAGTCCGAACCGCTCTACTGGGTAAACCCCATGGACAATATCATGCAAGACATCACCGAGCTGAAAAACCGCCCCGCTTTCGACCTCACCGATAGCGATGCCGATGGCGTGATTGACCTCCTCGACCAGGACAATACGACCCCGCCAGGTGTCGTGGTGGACACCCGTGGCCTTCCGCTCGACAGCGACGGCGATGGCATCCCTAATTTCCAAGACGATGAACCCTATTATCCACAGAATGGCAAAGTAGCAAATACAACAAATGGTGGCGCTCCGCAAACAGGCAACAAGCCCGTCCGCAGCGAAGAAGATGTACGCAAAGTAGTTCAGGATGAAATGGACAGAATTGCCCAAAATGGTGGTAATCCTAACCGCAGCAATGCTGGTAATAACGGCAATGCTGGTAATTCAGGCAATACTAGCAATCCAAGCAACCCGAACAATCCATCTCGCACCAGCAAGGATGGCAAGGCGATGGACGGTAGAAACGATGGAAATAGCAATGCCGGCAATACCGGTAATAATACAAGCAGAAAGCCAAGCTACGCTGGAGCGATTACTGAGTGGTTCTTGCCAATCATCCATTTCAATATTGATGATTACAAAATTCGCTACGCCGAATACGGTAACCTCGCCAGCGTGGCACATGTCATGAAAGCAAACCCAGACATGATAATTGTAGTCACTGGTTTTACTGACAAAACTGCCTCTAACGAATACAACCTTGACCTCTCTTACCGTCGGGCAAAGGCTTCAATTGAGCACCTCGTAAACGTGCATGGTATTCCCCGTAGCCGCCTCCTGCTCAATTACAACGGCGAAGATTCCCCACTCGTACCCTCCGCAGGCAGCACCGTCATGAACCGCCGGGTAGAGTTCCGGGCCGCCAATGATGATGACATGGAGATGGAAAACCCAATGCCCATCAGCAAGAAAAACAGCAAGAAAGGAGGTTTTTAAAAAACCGTTTTTCAGCAAAAAGCCCACTCCGTAACCGGGGTGGGCTTTTTGGTTTAAATTTGTGGCCAAAGTGATTTTATGATAAAAATAGGCATCATCGGCGCTGGCTCCATGGGCGCTGGTATCGCACAGGTAGCGGCCACCGCAGGCCAAGAGGTCTTCGTTTTCGACAGTAACCCCGCCGCCCTCGAACGGGCGCAGGCCAACCTGCTCGCCATCCTGAACAAACTCGCAGAAAAGGGCAAAATAGACGACCCCACCGCCAAGGCCATTTTCGGAAGGGTGTTTTATTTCAGTGATTTGGCCGCCTTCGGCGAAACGGGGCTGGTCATCGAGGCTATCATCGAGGACTTGGGGGTAAAAAAAGCCATGTTCAAGCAACTGGAAGGCATTGTCAGCGCTGACTGTCTTTTGGCGACCAACACCTCGTCGCTTTCCGTAGCAGCCATCGCCGCCGCTTGCGAAAAACCAGAACGGGTGCTCGGCATCCATTTTTTCAACCCTGCGCCACTGATGCAGTTGGTGGAAGTGGTGCCCGCCATCCAGACCTCCCCCGATATTGCGAAGCAGGCAAAACTGCTCATCGAAAGCTGGGGCAAACTAGTGGTGCTGGCCAAGGACACACCCGGCTTCATCGTGAATCGGGTGGCACGGCCATTCTACGGCGAAGCGCTGCGGATACTCGAAGAGGGCATCGCCGATGTGGCTACGATTGACTGGGCGATGACGGCGCTCGGCGGCTTCCGAATGGGGCCGTTCACGCTCATGGATTTCATCGGAAACGATGTGAATTACACGGTGACGGAGACGGTGTTCCAGTCGTTTTTTTACGACCCACGGTACAAGCCATCGTTTACCCAAAAGCGCCTCAGCGAGGCGGGTTGGTTGGGTAAAAAAACGGGGCGAGGCTACTACGACTACTCGGAAGGCGCTGAAAAGCCCATTGCGAAGCAAGACGAAGAACTGGGTAAAATGATTTTCGCCCGTATCCTCGTCATGCTCATCAACGAGGCGGTGGATGCGCTTTACCTGCGCATTGCCAGTCGGGACGATATTGATTTGGCCATGACCAAGGGCGTGAACTACCCCAAGGGCCTGCTGCTTTGGGCGGACGAAATCGGCATTGAAAACTGTGTGCACATGTTGGACGCCCTGCACGGCGAGTACCTTGAAGACCGTTACCGCTGTAGTCCTTTGCTTCGCAAAATGGCCAAGGCCAAACAGAATTTTTTTTAGGTGTTTGCTGAATTTATCGGGTGACTATTCACCTCCATTTAGTAAGTTCCAAACTAGCTCCGCTTCAAAGCCCCTTGACATGGCGTACTGCGCCAGCTTGCCCTTTCGGGCAAAATCATCGGCTTCGGCAATATGCCCTGCCCGTTTTTCCAAAACGGCTTTTAGCGTTTCCAAATAATCCGCTTCCTTAATTTCCTCCATCGCCTTGCGCAAGCAGTAATCGGAGATTTTGCGCAGCTTCAGCTCCTGTAGGATGCGGGTGCGGCCCCATTGTTTCATGCGGAATTTGCCACGGGCAAACGAGCGGGCGAAACGTTCTTCGTCCAAAAATTTCTCCTCGATGAGGCTGGCCATCACCTCCTCCAAATCCTGGCCGTAGCAGCCCAGTTCGATGAGTTTGCTGCGCACCTCCGAGTGGCAGCGGTCTTGGTAGGCGCAGTAGCGTTGCAGCTTGACGAGGGCATCGGCTTTGGAAGTATATTTTTTGGCGGGTTTCTTTTCCATGGTGCAAATGTAACAAGCGTGACTTTTCGCACTTTCCCTCTTTTAGTAAAAACTTATCTTCGCAATGTCAAAAAAATGGTTGCGAATTTGCTTCGCAACCATTTTTCCAAGCCAACAGTCAAATTTAAAAACTATGGTTTCTTGGTTTAATAAACAGCCTGTCACGGGCACCGACGAAGCGAACGACGAACAGTTTTTCAACCAATTGCGCCAGCAAGAATTCAGCCGCCTCGACGAGCAGCGGCACATCTATCTGGACTACACGGGCGGCAACCTCTATGCCCAGAGCCTGATTGACCGCCACTTCGACTACCTGCGAAACGCTGTGTATGGCAACCCGCACTCCACCAATCCGACCTCCCAACTTTCCACGCAGAACGTGGCCAAGGCTCGTGAAAAAGTGCTGAATTTCTTCAACGCCACCGACGATTATTTCTGCGTTTTCACTGCCAATGCCTCGGCGGCACTCCAAA
Organism: Saprospiraceae bacterium; assembly: GCA_041752395.1. Classification (GTDB taxonomy): domain Bacteria; phylum Bacteroidota; class Bacteroidia; order Chitinophagales; family Saprospiraceae; genus UBA6168. The sequence continues at coordinate 7,135 of JBGSWN010000091.1, forward strand.
TCGTGGGCGAGTGCTACCCGTTTTGCGAGAATAGCCACTTCCTGCTCACCGCCGACAACCACAACTCCGTGAACGGCATCCGGGAGTACTGCCGCAGCAAGGGCGGCGATTACACCTACTGCCCGCTGCATTACGAAGACCT
>JBGSWN010000092.1:0-3735 GCA_041752395.1 Saprospiraceae bacterium
ACCACTGGCCCCGTATTCCGGTCGTACAAGGGCACTACTAGCCCTTCCCGCTATTTACCTCGTTTGGCAGATGTGGTAAACAACATCAGCCCAGCTTGGGAGGTGTTGCCAAGTGTGGCCCGAACGCTAAACTTCCGCCTAACCGTCAAGGACAACCGTGCTGGTGGAGGCTGTACCAAAGAGGACAATATGGTCGTGACCGTGGACGGCACGGCAGGGCCATTCGTCGTCACGTCGCCCAATACCGCCGTAAGTTGGCAAGGGGCATCCCAGCAGACCGTTACCTGGAACGTGGCGGGTACAACGGCTGCGCCTGTTAGCTGCGCAAACGTGGACATATTATTGTCCACGGACGGTGGCTTGACCTATCCAACGGTTTTGGCAACCGCCACGCCCAACGACGGTACACAGGTCGTTACCTTGCCAAACCTGGCCACCACCACTGCCCGCATCATGGTGAAGGGGAACGGCAATATTTTCTACGATATTTCAAACGCAAACTTCACCATTACGCTGATTGCAAACACCTTCACCGTGAATGTATCACCAACAAGCCCGACTGTTTGTTCGCCGACACCTGTTGTTTACAGTGTTACCGTTGGTGTTATTGGCACATTCAGCGGCAATGTGACACTTAGCGTAACAGGCCTTCCGGCTGGCGCAACTGGTACGTTCAGCACAAATCCAGTGGCCGCACCGGGTACCACCATCTTGACCGTGACCACCACTGTTGTAGCAACAGGCACTTACAACCTTACGGTGACTGGTACCAATGGTGCAACTTCAAGGACTTCCCCACCTACCTTGACCGTTTTGTCAAATACAATCAGTAAGCCCACACTTTCTAATCCGACCAACGGAGCGATAGGCGTACTGCTCACGCCTACTTTGACTTGGGCAACGGTGTCGGGAGCAACAATATATGATCTGCAAGTCTCCACGGTCCCCACATTTACCAGCACTGTGGTCAATGTCACTGGCGTCACTGGCACCAGCTACAGCATGGGTTCATCGCTCAGTGCAAACACCACTTATTTTTGGAGGGTGCGGGCATTGAATACTTGTGTAACAGGGGAATGGGCTACAACCTACAGTTTCATTACCTATAATACCGTTTGCCTGCCTACCGTGGCCAGTACCAACGTGCCGATAACCATTCCTAGCACTGGCACTCCAACCGTTACATCCACCCTTAACGTTAGTGGGGTTGTGGGCAATATTGTCAATCTGAAGGTAAAAAACCTGCTCATACACCATCTTAGGATAGGAGATATAAAAGCGACCTTGACTTCGCCAGGAAACGTAAGCTACGTTTTGTTTGACAGGCCAGGTTATACAGGGAGCGGCAATGGATGTAGCCAGAATCACATCCTAGCCACATTTGACGATGCTGCCACACTTACTGCTGCCCAATTTGAAAGTACCTGCAATACATCCACTGGAACAACCCCACCTCCTTACGCCATCAATGACACCTACCAGCCTATGACCCTCCTTGCTCCCCTCAATGGCACCTCCCCTAACGGCATCTGGACGCTCACGGTGCAAGACTTTGTGACCGGCAACGGCGGCTCGATTCAAGGCTGGAGCTTGGAATTTTTGACAAATTGTGAACCCGTCCTCAACCTAAGCCAAACCTATATAGAAGGGTATATGAACGGTGGGGCCATGCGCCCCGTGCTGCTGAACAGTAGCGTAGCTGGGGCGACCGAAATACAGAGTGATACGATTACGGTAGCACTGCACGCTTCAACCTTTCCTTATGCACAGGTTTATTCCGCTAAAACGGTCTTGAGCACCACCGGGGCAGCAATTACTAAATTCCCTTCAGCAACCGCTGGCAATAGCTATTATGTTGTCGTCAAAGGCCGCAACTTGGTGGAGACTTGGAGTGCAAATCCCGTAGCTTTTACTGCTAGCAGTGCCTACAACTTTGGTGCTGCAGGGCAGGCATTTGGCAATAATCTTGGGTTAGTTGGCGGAATTGCAGTTATTTATTGTGGAGATATAGATACCAACCCTGGAGGCGATGGCAGTATTGACTTGGTGGATTATCCTATTTGGGAAACGGATTACAATAATTTTGAGAGTGGGTATTTTTCTTCAGATTTAAACGGAGATGGCGCAGTTGATTTAATTGATTTTCCTATTTGGGAAACTAATTACAATAACTTCATTTATGTCATTAAACCATAGTAATTCAAAAATACCGGATATGCGCCGCTTTATCCACCTGCTGGTTAAAATCATACCCGAGCATCAGCTCGAATGAGCCGCTGGCAGCCGATTTCAATTTGCCAATCGGGTAATCGTAGGACATACCAATGTTAAGTCCATTGTGGAAGTACAAGCTCATCCAGAGGTCAAAGGAATCAGGGCTGCTCTGCTTCGGGCCTTGGGTATTGAAGGCGGCGAAGGCGGAGCGGAAGGACAGGCCAAGCCATAGTTTTTTCTGAAAAAACAAGGAAGCGTCCAAGTCGAAGCTGGCTGGGGCGCCGATTTCCCGCACGAGGTTTCCCTGTCGGAAAAAATTATTGAACAAGCCGACGCTTTTTAACAAAAAAGAAGGTCGGAAAACGAGGTCGTCGCCATTGAGCGGGATGACCCCGCCAGTGGTCAGGTAAAAATGCCGCTGCACCCTGGCCCATTTCCGAATCTCGTTACGCTCTGCCGCCGAGACTTGCCGCAGCGGGAAATTGGCGAGGTGGGGCATGGAGGCACCAGCGTAAAAATGGGGAGTATAAAAAAACAGCCCCGCCCCGAAATCCGGCAACCAGAGGCTCGGTGTCAGTGTGCCGAAGGCATTGTCAAGTTCCTGTGGTTGCTGAAAATCCAGCTTGGTCCAATCAGCCCGCCAGTTCATGATTCCGCCTTGCAGGCCTACCGACAAGGTACCTTTCCCGAAATTGATTCGATAGGCGTAAATGCCATTCGCATAAGTCGTTTGGCGAGCGCCAGCGCTGGCGTTCACTAGGTTAAAGCCAAGTCCTACCTTCTTATTGATGGTGCTGTGGATGGAAAAAGTCTGTGTCAACGGACGGCCTGCAAAGCCTGCTTTCCCACCGACAGCCGCCCATTGGTCCCGATAGACCGCCACTGCCGAGAGGTATTCCTTGCTGCCAGCGTAGCCAGGATTGTACACCAGCGTGTTGAACATGTAGTGGGTGAATTGTGGCTCTTGCTGCGCCTTCACTTCTGTTTGAAGCATGAAAACCAAAACCATTCCCGCCAGCAAACGACCGAGCCAGCCGCCAAACGACAGCAACTTGTCCAAAATGAAAAAATGTCGGATAAACTTCATCAAGCGGTCAGCATTTGAAGGAAAAAGTCGGGGCTTCGTCTGTTTCTTAGAATCTGTATTAAAACCTCTGACGAGACAGAAAATGTCAGATTTTGAGTGACAGACGAAGAGAATTTTTGCTGGGATGGCATCGCCCCGACCTTGGTCGGGGCTGCAAAAATTCTCGTAGTATGTCGCCAAAAGATGGCGTTTTATGGGCGTTGAGGGGTTTTAAAACAGATTCTTAAACTGGGAGGGAAATCTGTGCTGCCTTTTTTCAGCTAGCAGCTAGGTCAAGCAGTTTGATAACCAAATACTTGAACCTAGTTTCGCCATTGGCAAATACTATGCCTCGCCTTATTTCGCTGACTTGAAGTCACCAGATAGGCCGATAAAAAAGAACTCCCGAACCTTCTTGCAAGGCCGGGAGCACATAACTTATAAAAACAGCAGGA
>JBGSWN010000093.1:0-35531 GCA_041752395.1 Saprospiraceae bacterium
TCTGAGAATGATGTAATCGGTAAATGCGGGAATGTTTTCTTGTACTTCTACAGCGTTGAATGGGTCGTTTTCGTCTTCCTGGAGTTCAGTTACATAGCCTGTCGAATAGGTTCCTGTTGTCGTGCATCCTTCCACGGCCACGGTTGGGTAGCTGTTGCCGGGGTGGCCGGGTGTTTGTTCTGCGATGAGTCGGTATGTGGGGCCATCCGCTGGGTAAACCACGGTGGTTTCTTCTCCAGCATTCAATTGGAATGGCTGTGGGGTTGCCATAAGCATCACTTGGTCTTCGATGACAATGAAGCCTTTGGGCTCTTGCATATTACCAAGGCCAATATTCTTGATTTCAAACCTGATGGAATCCGAATCGCAGTAACCGTTCACGGCGATGTTTGCCATGTCCCAATTGGGGTCAACAGGCAGGCAGATGGAGTCTGGGAAAATATGGGCACTCACTTGGTACGCCTCATACGGTTCACCACTGCAATCGGAGGAAACTGTGAAATAAAAACTGCCACATTCATCCAAACCGACCAAGCCCAAGTCGAAGACCAGCAGGCTGTCGTTTTGCGAAGCAACCGGAATGGAAGCTGAATTGAATGTCAGGCCAGTACCCAAGATGACGTTCACGCTGGTATTGCTGGAAGCAGTCGTCCCCGTGTTGCAGTAAGAAACGGTGTAGCTGATATTGCTGCAATTTTGCGCAGTAGGCGCAGAAATATCTACTTCCAGAAGCGGGCAATCCACCACTTTCAGCATCGGGAAATTGCGAACCAACGTATCGTACTCAGCAGGGAAGGTGACGTTGTAGGCAGCGATACAAGCATCCCAATAATCGTTTTTGGTCAAAACACTGACCAAGTAATTGCCGGGACCAACCGTGATATTGAACGTCCCATTCGGATTGGTCGTACCAAAGAATGTTTCACCATCCGAGGCTGCTTTCACGATCCAATCGTTCAGGCCAGTTTCACCGTTTTGGTAAACACAGTCGCCACCGTCAATGAAGACTTTGCCAATCAGGTGGTTGGTGTAAACGCTGCCGTCGGCACTGGCTTTGATGAAAGTCACATCATTGCCGAAGATGCCCAGCAGCGAATTGTACCCAATGACGATGAAGCCGCCGTCTTCCGTGGGTGCTACGCCCTGCGCCCAATCGAGGTAGGTGCCTCGGCCTACATTGTTTGTCCAGATTTGGTTTCCGTCGTTGTCGAAACGGGTGAGGAATGCATCGGCATTGGAAAGCGACAATTCCGTAACACCAGCCACGACAAGGTCCCCGTTTTCAGTTTTCAGGATGCTGTTGGCTTCATCGCCAAATGGCCCGCCAAAGGTTTTTGACCAAATTTGGCCACCATCAATATCAGTTTTCAACAACCAAATATCGGAAGGAGCGCCCACGTACCCTGTGAGAACTACATGGCCATCGGCAGCCAGCACCAAGTCGTTGATTTTGTCTATTTGTGTAGGCGAGCCGTAGAATTTGCTCCAAATCTCGTTGCCGTTGAAATCCACTTTTAGGAGGTAGCCATCATCGTTGGAGTTGTTGGCTGGGTTACGGGCCGAACCTGCGACTAGGTACCCATCAGCGACTTCCATCACGCTGGTGCCATCGTCGTCACCAGCGGTGCCATAAGACTTGGCCCAAACTTGGTCGCCCTGGGCGTCAATTTTTACGAGGAAAACATCACGCTGGCCGTTGCCTTGGCTGTTGGTGGAGCCGACGATGAGATAGCCTCCGCTCACAGTAGTTGGGATGATGCGGAATCCTACATCGTCGCCAGCGCCACCAAACTGCTTGCTCCACAGTTTTTTGCCATCAGCATTGATTTTTAGGAGGTAAACATTGAAATCGGACAGTTGGGCTGGTTGTATGTCACCGACCACCAAGAAACCGTGGTCGGGTGTTTCGGTAATGGAATAGCCATGTTCTATAAAGCCGTCGTCGTAATAGTTTTCCCAGATTTTGGTGCCGTCCACATCGGTGCGGATGACGTAAACATCCATGTCGCCGTCAAGCCCAAAGCTCTCGCTGAACCCAGCGCCGACGTAGCCGCGGTCTTGGGTTTGGATGATGGAGTGTCCGTAGTCCTCATTGTTGCCGCCGAAATAAATTTCCCAGCCTTGTGCATTTACCTGCGAAGACATCGCCAAGCCTGCCAAAAGGAACAGGGCTTGCAGCAGGCCAAGCGGCCTGAGCGATGTACGGGAAGATGTCGTTAACAATGCAGTCATGGGTATTTTTTTCGAGCTGTTCTTTGATGACGATACAAAAGTGAAAACTAACCCGTCTGCAATCAAAGACAAAAAACAGCGTTTGTTGAAGAGTTTTTGAAGAAAAATAACAGCAATTTCTGAAATAAATCTTTTAAATCCATTGTAAATAAAGGATTTTTGCATGAGTACGAATTTTGGATTTTGTTGAAAAATATTCAATAATCTAGTTCTGTTTTTTATGGAAAAAAGTAATCTGGTCAGCATTTTTAGGGTTTTAGAGAAAAAAGAAGTGCGGGAGCTTCGGAAATGGCTCAACTCGCCCGCCCACAACCAGCGCCAAGATGTGAGCGATTTGTATGAATACTTGATGGCAGGGCAGCATCTTTTTTCGGAAAAGCAATTGGAAAAGGAGCGGGTATTCCAAGCCGTTTACCCCGACAAAACGTACAGCGATGCCGAAATGCGCCAAGTGATGCACTTCCTGCTGAAGGCCGTGGAGAATTTTCTGGTGTATAACGAATTGTTGCGGGACGAGGTACGTGCTCAGACGATGCTGGCCAAGGTTTATCGGCAACGCAAACTGCCAAAACAGTTTCAGAAGACGCTGGACGGCGGTTGGGCGACTTTGCGGCAGCAGCCGCACCGCAACCATCAGCATTTCGAGAACGAATATTTGCTGCAATACGAGCAATTCAACCACTTGAGCACATTGGGCCGCACCGTGCCACTGAACTTGCAGGAATTGAGCGACTCGAACGATATTTCATTCATTATCAACAAGTTGCAAGTGGGCTGCATTATGCTTTCTCACCAAAAAGTTTTCAAGACAAATTACACGCTTGGCTTACTGGAGCCTTCGCTGGCCTACGTTGATAAGCATCCAACCCTGCTGGAAAATCCGGCCATTGCCATTTACTACTATACTTTCAAGGCCAGTACCGATAGCACGAAAGAAGAATATTTTCACGCTTTGAAGGAGCGCATCAAGTTGCACGGCGATTTTTTTCCGTTGCCAGAAATTAGGAGCATCTACCTTTTTGCAATCAATTACTGTATCGGAAAAATGAACCGAGGCGAGTTCCATTATGTGCGGGAGGCTTTCGACCTTTACAAGCAAGGACTTTCGAAAGATATTTTCTTAGAAAATGGACAGCTTTCGAGGTTCACTTTCACCAATATTGTTCCCATCGGTTTGCAGCTCAAGGAATTTGACTGGGTGCGCAGTTTCATTGAAAAATACCAACATTTTCTGGACGAAAAACACCGGGAAAGTTTTGTTCAATTCAGCATGGCGCAACTCAATTTTGAAACGAAAAACTACAAAGAGGCCATGCAACTCATTTCCCGTTTCGATTATGACGACATCCTAATTATGCTCGTCGCAAAGACCATGCTCCTAAAAATGTACTACGAACTTGACGAGTTCAGCGCCCTCGATTCCCTCATCGGCAGCATGAAGACCTACCTCCAGCGCAAAAAAGTCATGGGCTATCACAAGGACAACTACAAAAACATCATCCAGTACACCCATAAAATGCTCAAAATGGCGCATTACGACAAGGAGCAAATCCAAAAACTCAAACAGGAAATCGAAGCTACCAACCCGCTCACGGAGCGAAAATGGCTGCTCGCACAACTCGATAAATTGTGAGATATTTGCGACCTTTTTGGAGACGCTAGACGCTAGACTTTAGACAATTGATGGGGCTGAACACAATTCCACGACTGCTGTCTAAAGTCTCATGTCTGTAGTCTAAAGTCTTAAAATGAGTCAACGGAACAAACTTCAAAAATTTGCGGAGGTGCTGACCTTCCCCAACGTGTACGAGAACTTCGATGCCAGCAACACTTCACTATCAGGGGAGAACGGTGAAAATGTCGAACTCAAAGGCCACTGGGCCAAGCGCCATTTCAAAAACAACCACCCCCTCACGCTGGAACTGGCCTGTGGCAAGGGCGACTATGCCATCGGGCTGGCGCAAACTTTCCCCGAACGCAATTTCCTCGGCGTGGACATCAAGGGTGCCCGCATCTGGCGGGGTGCCAAGTCAGCGCTGGAACTCGGCCTGACCAATGTGGCCTTCCTGCGCACCCGCATCGAGCAGATCGCCCTGTTTTTCGAGGAAAAAGAAGTGGATGAAATCTGGATTACCTTCCCCGACCCGTTCCTGAGAAACAGCAAATCGAACCGGCGGCTCACATCGCCTGTGTTTTTGAAAGAATACCGGAAAATACTGAAGCCCGGCGGCTTCGTCCATTTAAAAACGGACGACCCGACCCTCTTCGATTTTACGATGGAAGTTTTGCAGGAAGAAAAAGACGTGAAAGTCATTTACCACGACCACGACATCTACGCCAAGCCGTTGCCCATGCCGGAGCTGGAAATCAAGACCTTCTACGAGAAGCAACATTTGGCCATCGGGCGCACGATAAAATACGTCCGTTTCACCCTCGGATAATGTTTTTGAACTTTTGTTGCAAGACAAAAGTTGAATCCGTACTTTTGCGGTGCTTTTAGCAATTTGTAATCCTTTGAAGTAAAGATTCCAAAGCCGATTTCGGTCCCATAGCTCAGTTGGTTAGAGCATCTGACTCATAATCAGAGGGTCCTAGGTTCAAGCCCTAGTGGGACCACTTTTAATATTCGCAAAGCCCTTGTAATTCAATGAGTTACGAGGTCTTTTTTGTTAGTCTAACGCTTTATCCCTAATCACGCCGTCCCTCAGTTAATAGAAAGCAGTCGGCTTCGCAACAATCAAGCCTGAAACAACCCCTTTTCCTTCACCACCTTGGCCACTTTCAACGGCACAAAATCCTCCCAACCCGCCTTTCCGCTGCGGATGTCCGCCAGTACATCCGAGGCAAAGATGTTCATCACACCTTTATTGAATGCCTCGATGTCCATAATTAGGCGATGGTCGAGCAAGTGGCGGTATAGGTATTTGGCGCCGTCGGGGATGGGCAGGTTTTCAGCGGTCATCAGGGTCGTATTATCAGCAAGCACGGAGGGATAGGCGTAGAGCCGGACGCCTTTGGCGAACACTTCGCCGAAGGCTGCGAGGAGACTGCCCTCCGCATTCTGGCGGTATTTCTCGGAGAGGAATTCGCTAAGTCGGTGCGCCCTGAGCACGAGGCCGAGGTGGCTCACCCGATAGTCGGCGAGGTAGGTGATGAGCTGTTGGTACTCCTCGCAACTGCTGATGATGACCGTCTGGCCAAGGGCGCAGAGCAGTTCCGTGCGGTCGAGGAAGTCCCGCTCGTCCAGCGGGCCGTTTTCGGTCAGGTTGCCGAGCGTGATTTCGGTGAGCGTAAACGATTTTTCGTGCTCCACTTCCGGCTCATTGATGAACTGTTCGAAGCCTTTTTCAATCATGTCCTCCTCCAGCAGTGTGAGCGGCCGGAAGCTGGCCCGCACTACGAGCACATGCTTTTTGTACAAAAACTCGGAGGGGTGAATGTTGCGCTTGTCCGGCCCGAACATGGCCACTTCGCTCATGCCGTGCTTGATGAGCCAGAGGCTGAGCAGGCGGTTGTCGAGCTTCGCAAAATCGGGGCCATCGAGGCGCACCATGTCGATGTTCACCCGGCGGTGGAGTCCATCCATGAGCGAAAGCAGCAGGGATTCTGGGTCGTTTGCGAAGCGAAAACAAGCATAAACCATGTTCACGCCGAGCTTGCCGACAGCCTGTTGTTGGAGCTGCGTGTCGTTGTCGAGCAGCTTGACGTGCAGCACCAAGTCGTTGGGAGTGCTAGCAGGATTGGTCTGAAAACGGATGCCGAGCCAACCATCGCCTTTGATGGTTCGCTGGTAGTTCATCGAGGCCACCGTGTCGGCGAATACGAAGAAATTGGTCTCCGGCCGCACACTGCGCAAGCGACCTTCAATCAGTTCCCACTCGTGTTCCAGCATTTTGTAGAGTCGGCTCTCGCAAACGTAACGTCCATGCGCCTCCGGTCCATATATTTCATCGGAAACAACCTTGTCGTAGGCACTCATCGTCTTGGCGATGGTGCCAGAAGAGGCACCCACTTTGAAGAAATTGCGGGCGACTTCTTGGCCCGCCCCGATCTCGGCCAAGGTGCCGTAGATGCTGTCGTCGAGGTTGATTTCAAGGGCTTTCTGTTCTGTTTCGAGTATTTGACGCATAGCTTGGTGACTGGTGAATTGTGGCATGTGATTGGGGGCGAAGCTAATGGTTTTGGGACAAATTTAGGTTTTGCCAACTATCGCTATTTCATGGAAGTGCTAAAAGAATAAAATCCACTCACAATGCTTTTTTCTTTTTTTGGGATTTCCGTATTTCTTTACCCATCATGAAAATCAGGGTCAGCAGTGTGAGCGGCACGACGAACCAAATCATGGCATCCGTATAAAGTTCCAAACTTGGATTCTTCGTGCTTTTCAAGATGAGAAAACCCGTGTAAGCAATATAGTAAAAAAGGAAAATGAGCCCTTTCCAGCGGTCGAGGCGGTAGCCATGCAGGAAAAACGGCAGGCAAGCCACCGCCACGGCAGTCATGAATGGAATATCAAAATGAATGGCCGTGCTGTTGACGGGGATGCCGCCCGGTGAGATGATTGCCGTAAGGCCAAGGATAAAAAGGATATTGAAAATATTGCTCCCCACCACATTCCCAACGGCAATGTCCTTTTCCTTGCGATAGCTGGCGATGAGGCTGGTGGCCAGTTCCGGCAGTGAAGTGCCGAGTGCGATGATGGTCAGCCCGATGATGAGTTCGCTGACGCCGTAAGCTTGCGCAATACCCACTGCCGATTCCACCAATAACTGCGAGCCAAGCAGCAACAAGCCAAGCCCTACCAAAACAAATAACGGTTGTACCCAAGCTTTTCCTTTTTTCGGTGCGCTTTCCTTTCCGTACTCATCTTCGTAATCCTCTAGAACGCCCTTGTTTTTTTCTTTTTTGCTTAAACGAATGAGGAAAACGATGTACCCAACACCCAAAGCCACCAGCAGCGCCCCTTCCCACCATTGAATGGTGCCATCCCAGCCAAAAAGCAGCACGAGCAAGCTGGAAGCAATCATGAGCGGCACGTCCACTCGCACGAGTTGCTGGTGCACCACCAACGGCAGCACCAATGACGACAAGCCTAAAATGAGCAGGATGTTCAAGATATTGCTGCCCACCACGTTGCCGACGGCAATATCGGCATTGCCTCGTAGGGCGCTCCCGATGCTAACCGCCAACTCCGGCGCGCTGGTGCCAAAAGACACCACCGTCAGCCCGATTACGAGCGGCGAAATACCAACGGCGGCGGCTATTTTCGAAGCCCCACGCACCAGCGATTCGGCGCCGAGTACCAGTAGGACGAAGCCAGCAATGAGTTTAAGTGCAATCATAAATTTGGAAATCGAGTGCAAGTAAAACCAATAACGGTGGATTTGTTCTTTGCCTTCGGAAATATCTAATCGGAATTTAATGGAGGAAAGAAAAATCAAAACACGCTCACATACCCAAAATGCACTTTCGGGTTTCTGAAATCGAGCGGGTTTCCAGACAATTTTCCCACCGCCAAACTGATGCCGAACACCCCCGCCGTTGTCTCGAAAGTCAAGCCGCCGCCAAAGCCGAGTGGGTTATCGTAACTGGATCGCTGGCCGATGCGGCGGTCCTCCACGTAACCGTAATCTCCAAAGGTGTAGAAATAGGAGTTTTGGCCAACGAGCAGGCGGTATTCCACCGTAAAAACAGCGTACAGCGTAGCGAAAACACTTTCCTCGTCGAAGCCCCGCAGCAGCTTGTTCCCGCCGATGCGGAACTGCTCGTTTTGGTAGATTTCTTCTTGCGAAAAAATAGCGCCACTTCGGGCAGACAGCTTCACGGCGCTGCGCTGCATTAGCGGAAGGTAGCGCTCCAGCTTTCCATCCAGCGTGTACCGAAAACTCCGTGCCGGCAAGGTATCGTAAAAACTTTCTGAGATATTCAGGATGGCTTGGTTTCGCTCGATTTTGCGAGTGCCAGCGCTTGCTTTTGCCAGCACAACCCAGCCTTTTCTGGGGTTGAAACGGTAATCCAAGGTCTGCCAACTGGCCTCCAAACCGAAGGCTCGATTTCGCACGTCAAGCTGGCTAGGGAAGCGGCCTTGCTTGATGGCCGTCGTGTCCACCGTGAGCAGGTTCGAAGCGGTTGTGCTCCAAAACGCCTTGAGGTAATTGCCACCCTGAAACAGGTACTGCACCCCAAATTCTCCGATGACATCCGTGTAGGTGCTATCCCGCCGGTACTGGTTGAACTTGAGGTCCACCCCGAATGGCAATTGCAGGATGTACGGGTAGGTGAAGGCCACTTCCAGCCGCTGGGTCTGTGGCCGCAGCCGCTCGAATGAGGCGTAGATTCGTTCGCCCAGCCCAAATTGGTTTTGAAACTCGGCATTGAATGTGCCAGTAATCAGCAGTTTTTGAGTTGCGCTGCCATTGTTTGGCAGTACCCCCAGCAGGAAGTCAAAACGGCTGGCCTTCTTTTTTTCGAGGAAAATCCGCAGGTTGGCCGTCCCGTCCCGGAAATTGACGAGAGCGTTTTTTTTCTCTTTTAAAAAAGGAAGCTCTTGCACCCGCTGTCGGATTTTCAGCACCCGCTGGCGGCTGTACGGCTCGCCCGCCTTGATGCCGAGGTATTGGCGGAGGTAGTTTTTGGAAATTTTGGCGTCGCCTTCCACGGTTAAGCTGTCAAAGAGGACGAGGGTACCATTGTCAAGAAATAGCTGCGCCGTGATTGGGTATTGGGTATTGGGTATTGGTGATTGCGTAGCACCGAACTGAACACTGTCCAGAAATACTTTGGCAAAAGGGAAGCCGTTGTTTTCCGCTTGTTGGAGGATGCGCTCCTGTGTTTTTTGGAGGTCGGCGAAATTGAGTGGTTTCTTTTTGTAGAGTTTTGGGCGGAAGCCACTGCGGTCAAGGAAGTCGGGCGGCACGTTTCCATTGGTAATGCTGGCCCATTCATAGGCTGGGCCGAGGTGCAGCCAAGCGGTCAAGGTGCTGTCTTGCTGAGAAGTATTATCAATGGAAGCTTCGAGGTAAGATTGAGCGTTGAGCTGGCCGATTATTTTTTTTAACTCATTGAAAACCAGTGTACTATCTGCGAAACGGGTTTCGTATTTCAATCTCTTTTGAAGAAAAACGCTGTCAATATCCAGTGGCACAAGGCGGAGATGGATGGAGGTTTGGGCGCTGGTTTTTACCAAAAAAAAGAAAACTGCCAGCGTGAGTGCTACCAATTTCAACAGGTTTCGCTTCGCAATTTTTTGGAAAAAACGCATGGAAGGGTAAACGCAGGAATTTAGTTTTGGGTATGTAACACGGACTGCCAGTCCGTGCTTTCGGACTTCGCAAACTGGAAATCGCTGATTGGGAAATGGTGAAGCACGGACTAGCAGTCCGTGTTACTTATTCTTCGAAAATTTTCTCCAATTCGATTTTGAAGCCCTTCAGTACGCTGGATTTTATTGTACCGGTTTCCTCCGCATATTGCTTGAGCTTAAAGCGCTCTTTTACAAATGAATAGACCTCTACGGTCTTGCTTTTCGGGTCAACGAGCCAATATTCCCGGACACCGTATTTTTCATAAATATCCTTCTTGTCGCCACGGTCATAAATGGCAGTCCCTTTTGACAAAATCTCCACCACCAAATCGGGTGCACCAATGACGACTTCTTCCTTTTCATCGAGGATATGGAAGCGGTCTTTGCTGACAAACAGCACATCTGGGTGGTAGGAATTGCCGTCGTCAAGCACTGTATCGAGTGGGGCGCTGAAAACTTTGCCGAGTGACTTTTTTTCAACAAAAAGCCTTATTCTGAAATAAATATTTCCAGAAATACTTTGATGGCGGATGGTGGGGGATTGTTTTCTCACAAGTTCTCCATTTATGAGCTCATACCATGAAGTATCGTCATCAGCGAACTCCAATTGTTTAAATTCTTGGTATGTCAAGCCTTTGGCTACGATTTCCATCTTTGATTTTTTTTCAAAAATAATAAACTCACGGCAAAACGGCAAGAGGAGACACACGACTAGCAGTCCGAGTTACAAATGCCGCTCCGCATGGTAGCTCGAACGCACCAGCGGACCACTTTCCACAAAGGCAAAACCCCTCGCCATCCCTTCTTCCTTGTACTCAGCGAACTGGTCGGGATGCACGAAGCTCGCCACTTCGAGGTGCATCTTAGTGGGCTGCAAATACTGGCCGATGGTGAGTACATCGCAGCCATGTTCCCGAAGGTCATCCATGATTTGCAGCATCTCATCATGGGTCTCACCGAGGCCGACCATCACGCCGGATTTGGTGCGCTTGCCGTATTCTTTGGTGCGTTTTATTTGCTCTAAACTGCGGCTGTACTTGGCCTGTGGGCGCACTTTGCGGTAAAGCCGCTCCACAGTTTCCATGTTGTGACTGACCACTTCTTGGCCCCCCTCAATCATCCGCTCCAGTGCTGGCCAATTGGCCTTGGTGTCAGGTATCAGCGTTTCGATGGTGGTGGTTGGTGACATTTCCTTGACCATTCGAACGGTCTGGTACCAGATTTCGGCACCCCGGTCGGCGAGTTCGTCCCGGTTCACGGAAGTGATGACTGCATGTTTTACCTGCATCAGCATGATGGCCTCGGCTACTCGGCGTGGCTCGTCGACGTCGTATTCCGGTGGTCGGCCCGTTTTCACGGCGCAGAAGGAGCAGGAACGAGTACAAGTATTTCCGAGAATCATGAAGGTGGCTGTACCCTCGCCCCAGCACTCGCCCATGTTGGGGCAGTTGCCGCTCTGGCAAATGGTGTGCAGGCCGTATTGGTCCACGAGGTTGCGGACGTGCTTGTATTTTTCACCGATGGGAAGCTTGACCCGAAGCCAGTCTGGCTTGCGGCGGCGAGGTTCGGTGGTTTCTGTTTCTGCTATTGGTAGTTCTATCATTCGATTGCGGATTGTGGATTGCGGATTGCGAACTGATTCCGAAATCCGCAATCATAAATCCGCAATTGAATCACCATCTTTTTCCGAACTGCAAATTTAGGAAAAGGTTGAGGAAGAGTTGATTGTTTTCCACGCCGGGTAACTCTACCATGATGGGCGTCTTTTTTGCGAAGAAATCTACCATGACACCGCCCTCGAAGGATTTCAGGTATTCGTCGAAAGCACCCCAGTCGAAATGGACGGCGAAACGGGCATGTGCACCGGGTATGATTGAAAGGTGGCCGAAGCCTTTTGTCCAAGAGGATGCACCGTGGATTTTGTTGATATCTAGGAAGCGGTTGGCGTTATCTTCGGAGTAGCGGGCGGAGTAGGAAAGGTTGCCATCGCCAGCTTGAAGTTCGAGGTAGTAGGGTTTGAGAAGGCCCAAAGTAGCGCCGCCTTCGTAGCTGATGCCAACTGCTACGCCCTTGTGTTTTGCTTTTTCTGAAAAATAGCGCTTGGCACCTAAGCCGCCACGCAAAACGAAAAGATTGTTCTGCTTGCCATATTTGAACGCCTTGGAAACCCGGCCATTGAGGGAGCTGGGAGCATCCCAACTTTGCCGAAACTCCTTGGCGTGTTTCAGTTCGCCCAATTCAAACTGCCAGTATTTGGTGCGGTAGTAAGTCTGCAATGTACCGATGTTGGCACCGAAGGAGTAGCCATGCGTGTGCAAACGGAAATTCATCGCAAATTCCTTTTTATAGACGATCCCTTTGGCGGGGTCATCCATCTGCTTGGGCTGGATGGTTTCTTGCGCAGTTAAAGTGAACACGCAAAAGCTTAGTAAAAATAGCAGGCTGTATTTCTCTTTTCTCATGGCAGACTGTATCGTTTTTGAACAAGGGCGTTTTTTGATCGCCTAAAAATAAGGGTATTTGAGGAGAGAAACGAGTGCCAAAATGCTTTTGTTTAAAATCTTTTTCCGGCCTTTGGCCAAAAAGCGGCCAAAAAGCGGGCTTTTTCACTTTTTATGGTGTTCGTTTACAAGGGTTTGTGCAGTAGGCTTACCTTTGTAAAAAATCAGTTCACTATGATAAAATTATTGTTCTGGGGTTTTATCGGCTATGTCGTGTATCGGTATTTCCAGATGAAGCAAACGCTCAAAGAAGGGCGACACCGTGATTTTATGGAACAGCAGCGACGCCAGGAGGCTACTCCTGAGAAAAGGAAGAACGATGGCGAATTCATTGATTATGAAGAACTTAAGTAAAGAAACCCCAGCCGAAACCCAAGCCCAACCACAGCCCGAAGCTGCCGAAAACCATGCCTCCATCGGCGATTGGGTCATCCTGAAAAACAACCAGTTCATCGCCTTCAACAAGCCGCCGGGCATACCCGTGCAGGCGGATAAAACAGGTGACAAATCGCTGCTGCAACTGGCCGAAATCTACACCAAGTCCAAGCTATTCCTGGTGCACCGCCTCGACCGGCCGGCCACGGGTGTCGTTGTTTTTGCGAAGACAAAAACGATGGTTGGTTCACTGGGCGACCAATTCAAGGAGCGCTCCGTACGTAAAACTTACCTCGCTGTCGTTAAGGATTTACCGAAGGAAGCAACGGGCACGCTTCGCCATTTTTTGCAAAAAAATGAAAAAGCAAACCGCACCGCCGTCTCCGAGGACAACGAGGCGGGCGACCTTTCTGAAATGATATATAAGGTGATTGGCAGCAGCGAAAATTACCATTTGCTGGAAGTGCAACTCCACACGGGCCGCCACCACCAGATTCGGGCGCAGTTGGCGGCCATTGGCTGCCCCATCAAGGGCGACGTGAAATATGGCTCCCGCCGTGGCAACCGTGACCGCTCCATCCACCTCCACGCTTGGAAACTGGGCTTCGAACACCCCGTGTCAGGTGAGCGGATTGAACTGACGGCTGCGCTGCCGGATGATCCGGTTTGGAAGGCATTTGAAGCGGCAGGCAGTTTGCAATTGGTTGAAAATCAATAATTTGAGAAGATGAAAGCTATGAAACTTGATACTCTGATGGTGTGCTTGTTGGCGCTTTTTTTTTGTACCCAAGCACATGGGCAGCAAGCTGATGTTCCGCAACAAATCTCTGCATACGAGGCGATTCAGGTCTTGAAAAAAGGCACATTGGTCGTCCGTCTCAGCACCAATGCCCGCAAAATGGAGGCGCTGGAGAAAATGCTTGCGACCACGAATAATGAAAAAGACCATCTTCGTTTTGAAAAAATGCTGGAAGAAACAAGGCGGGAAACCCGGAACAATAACCTGTGGTTGATGGAAGCTTTTGACTCTAATTACACTTATTCCAAGGTGCTTTTCATGCCAGATACGGCGGCCACACAATTAAAAACAGGGGTAAGAAAAGGCATATTTTATGGCCCCGACCTGCAAATTGACCCGTCACTTTCCATTGACGGTGGCTTTTTAGTGGCCTTCAACGGTCAAAGCACTTCCAGTGATAATACTGGTAATGAAGGCATCAATGTACTGGATGAAACTCTCCATCCGCTTCAGGCACCGTTTCCGTATTTCGTTGGGCGCACTTCCGTTCGCCGCATGTTTGAAGCAGTTTTCAACAAGTACACCGAAATTGACCACTACAATCGGTTGGTCATTAAATTTCAGAGTAGATTGATTGAATTCGGTGGGTAACGGCAGCTTTTTTTTCAAAAAAATCAATCCTCTTTCAAAATTGGCTTCACAGCCACCGAGTCGGTCGGTGGTTTGTAATCTGGCCGATTGGGCCTGCCGGGCAGTATCGAAAGTATGGACGTGTCCCGGTTCTGTTTTGCGTTCGCAATGATGATGGAATCGGTGAGCGCCGTGGCTTTTTCCTCCACATCTTTCAGGCATTTTTTCTCCATGTCCCCCTTCCAGCGGACGAGGCGTTCGGTGAGGCGCTCCTGCATCACCTGCTCCTTGGTTTTGGCGGGTTCCTTTTGGCAACCCAGCAGCAAAACCAAGACGACTATTATCGTAAATGATTGATTGTCAGTTCTTTTCATCGTAAAATCATTGGGCGGTTTCTTGGCGCAGCCGTTCGAGTGCTTTCTGGATTTCGGCGGTACGTACCTTGAGCATGGAGTCGGTTTTGAACTGCACGGCACTGTCGAAACGGGTAGCGCAACGGCTGTCGAAGATGGGCTTGAGGGAGTCCACTTGGTGGCGGTAGAGGCTGTCCACCAGTTCCCGGTCCTTGTAGGCGAGGGTGGGGGGTGGTGCCTCGGTGCAAGCCTGCATGGCGATAACCAAGATGGAAATATAAAAAAGGAGTACTTGATTTTTCATTGAAATATAGGTCAAAAAATTGGGACAAAAGTATAGGTTTTACAGCACCCGTCACAGCTAGTTTTTACTGGTAAAATTTAAAGAAATGACTGCTCGAATTAACCGTGTTTGAGAAACGAACTGATTGCCGTTGGTGGGAGACTTTAAGATTTTCTTAGCAGTATTTGGGTCGGGTAAGCCCAACGAATATTCGTTACCACCCGTCTTTACCATCAAATCAATAATTTGAAATCAATCTAACACTAGACTTTTATGAGACTGACAGTTTTTTCATCCATAGTTTTCCTTTTTAGTTGGACCGGCACCGCGCTCGCTCAAAATTTGCCCTTCCCCGAAACCAGTGCAATTTGGAAAGAGCAACAAATTACCATCGCCGGTCCAATTTTTTCCCACACCGCCCTATGCGGCGACACCCTGATAAACGGGATAAACTTCTCACAAGTCCTTAGTTTGCAGGTAGATTCGGCGATGAACATCACAAGCTCCTTCTACCTCGGCGGCCTCCGCTCAAACGGCGGCGTGGTGCGCTACAAGCCCAACGATTTCTCGGCGGAGCTGCTGCTTTACGATTTCAACCTAGAACCCAATGATTTCATTGACTTGACCGAAGTCTTCCTCGGCAACACCGTCACCCGGACGGTGGACAGCGTGAAAATGGAAATGCTGGCGGGCAAAATGCGGAAGGTCATCTACTTCGAGCCGGGCTACCCGAATGCTCCGGTGGAGTATTGGATGGAAGGCATCGGCAGTAACTTCGGGCTGCTAGGCAGGGCCTCCGAGCCCGGCCCTGACCACGGTTCGAACCTGCTTTGCTTCCAAGACGTCGAAAATTATTTCAACCTGACATTCATCGAATGCTTCCTGCCTCAATTGCCCGAAGCCTGTGGTATCCTCAATGCTGGAAAGGAAATAGTGGTGAAAAACGAACCGCTCCAACTCAGCGCCCAACCCAACCCCGCCGGGCCAATGCTGCGGTTTGTCACCAACCAAAAACAACTGCCAGAAGCCTGCAACCTTAAAATATACGCCGCCAACGGCAAACTGCTGAAAACGGTAGCCGCTGCCCAAACCGAAATGAACCTACCAGCCGGACTGAACCTGACACCCGGTTTTTACATCGCCACCTTGGAGTCTGCAAAAACAGAGCGGGTGTTGGCGCATTGCTCGTTCGTGATTGGGAAACCGTGATGGGTTGTCTTTGAAAAAGGCTTTGTTATTTGACTAACTTTGTTTTTTCAATTTCAATCAATCGGTATGTTTAAATCGGCATCAACTGGGAATTTTTCACTCTTTCTACTGTTTTTCTTAAATGGATTCGCTCTGCAATTAAGATGTCAAACCGAGGTTAGTAAAAATAGCATTGCTGTTAGCTGGTTCAGTTTTCTTTCTGCAAAACAAGATTTTACGTACAATGCAAGTCTTCCCCCAAATGTCAATCTATCTTCGGCTAGAATAATTAGCTTCGCAGGGAAGATTGATTATTTTAAAAAAATCAATGATAGATTTGATGTTTCAATAGGCGCTTTTTCAGGAGCATACCCTATGGATTTTATTATATCTTTTGACAGCAGTTTTTCAAATATAGGCTATAATTATGACGATTATGATTATGACCGATACAGCTCAAATTATCTGGGCCTTAGCATTGGCGCAAAATATATCCAACGACTTTCCGAAAAGCACAGTCTTTCGGCATCGCTAAAGTTGAATTATATTTTTATTATTCCTCAATGGTATGTTTATAGGCTCGCAGCATTGATAGATACAGGTATTCATAATATTTTTAAAGCTAACGCACGTATGAATCCAGAAGGAAAAGCATTCTTCGCTCCTGAATTTTCAATTGGATACCATTTTAAGATAAATAATTACTTCGAACCTTATCTTTCAATGAATGGCGTTTACGCTAAAAACTACCCAATAATCGGCAACAGTTATACACTCTATGGTGATGATAAAAATGTTGAAGGAACATTTAGGCGACGCTTTCTTCAGGCAGGAATAGAAGTTGGTGTCAAGGTGAATCTGCCGGAAAGGAAAAAAACGACGTAGATTAGAATTTTGATGCAAGCCGCCTTTGCTTATCTGGGCGCACTCCTAAATTTTTCAGTTAGCGAGTAACAACTTTGTCCACCTCCCTTGTCTCTTCAAAAAAAACCACCGAATTCAAAAACACCTTATTTTTCAATCACTTTGGCAATTCCAGCAAAAGTTTATACTTTTGCCCCCGCTAGACGAACAAACTTGCAGAGGGAACAAAAGTTCCCTCTTTTACTTTATGGCTGTTGACGTATTTTTTATCGAAGAAAAACTCCACGAATTGCTCAACGAGAAATTTGCGGAGGAAGGCTTTCAGGATTGCTTCTTGGTGGATTTCCACCTGAGCGCCACCAACAAGTTGGAGGTTTTCGTGGAAGCGGATAGCGGCCTGACGCTGGAAAAGTGCCAACGGATTAGTCGCCATTTGGAGCATCATTTTGACGAGGCTGGCTGGTTGGGTGAAAGTTACACCTTGGAAGTATCTTCGCCGGGGCTTAGCAATCCACTCAAACTCCAGCGCCAATACGTCAAAAACATTGGCCGCAAAGTGGAGGTGACACTCAAGGAAGGCACGGTGAAAACCGGTCCACTCGTCGCCGCTGACGAAACAAGCTGCACCATTCTGGAAACGGTAGTGGTGCTGGAAGGCAAAAAGAAAAAGAAAATGGAGGTTCAGACGGAGCTTCCTTACGACGGCATAAAAAGAACAATGATTGTGATTAGCTTTTAAAAAATCCAATGGTCAATGGGCAATTGGTGAACTGTGAACAACGCATTTTACCATTCTTCATTCTCCATTTATCATTCATCAGTACAGGATGATAAACTTAGTAGATACCTTTTCCGATTTCAAATCCAGCAAAAACATTGACCGCCCCACGATGGTGCGGGTGCTGGAAGATGTGTTCCGCACATTGATCAAGAAAAAATTCGGTTCCGACGACAACTTCAACGTCATCGTGAACGCTCAACAGGGTGACCTTGAGCTTTGGCGAGTGCGCCAAATCGTGCCAGATGGCGAGGTGACGGACGACCGCAGCCAAGTTTCCATCTCGGAGGCCGTGTCCATTGACGACAGCTACGAGGTAGGCGAGGAGTGCTACGAACAGCTTTTCCTCGAAGACTTTGGCCGCCGTTCCATCCAAGCAGCCCGGCAGACGCTGATTTCCAGAATCATGGAGCTTGAGAAGGACGACGTGTACCGCAAGTATGTGGAGCGGGTTGGCGAAATGATAGTGGGTGAGGTAAGCCAAATCATCAAGAAAGAGTTTCTTATTATTGATGATGCGACTGGCCACGAGCTTTTGTTGCCAAAACAAGAGACCATCAAAGGCGACTATTTCCGCAAGGGCGACATGGTGCGATGCATCATCAAGCGGGTGGAAATGAAAAACAATACCCCAGTGGTGATTGTTAGCCGCACGGACAACGAGTTCCTCTCCAAACTGCTGGAGCAGGAAGTTCCTGAAATCGAGGACGGCATCATCGCCGTGAAGCGCATCGTTCGCCTACCGGGCGAGCGTGCAAAAGTAGCCGTAGAATCCTACGACGACCGGGTGGACCCAGTGGGCGCTTGCGTCGGTATGAAGGGTTCCCGTATCCACGGTATCGTTCGGGAGCTTCGCAACGAGAACATTGACATCATCAATTTCACCAACAACGAAAGCCTGTTCATCCAGCGTTCGTTGACGCCAGCCAAGGTGACGAGCATCGAGTTGGATTCTGAGAACAAACGTGCGAGCGTTTACCTCGACCCCGACCAAGTTTCTTTGGCCATTGGCAAAGGTGGAACAAATATCAAGTTGGCGAGCAAGCTGACTGGCTTCGAGATAGACGTTTACCGGAACACGGACGGCCAAGAAATTGACGACGTTGACCTCGATGAATTTAGGGATGAAATCGAGCCTTGGGTTCTTGAAGAACTCAAGCGCATTGGCTGCGACACTGCTCGCAGCGTATTGGAATTGAGCAGAGACGAGCTGGTAAGGCGCACGGAACTCGAAGAGGAAACTGTCGATGAAGTGCTTGGAATCCTTGCCGCCGAATTCGATGAATAGCCTGGAATGACCGGGATGATGAATGATGAATGCCAAGGAAACTCACCTTTGTCTTTCAATTTTATCACCTTGTCATTCATCATTTATTTTTTTTCTGAATGGATAAACGCTTAGTAAAAGTAGCGCAGGAATTAAACGTTGGTACAGCAACTATTGTAGAGTTTCTGGGCACCAAAGGTTTTCATATTGAAAACAAGCCTACCTCCAAAGTCACGGAGGAGATGGAAACCCTATTGCTCCGAGAGTACCAAAAAGACATGGCCGAAAAGGTGAAAGCCGATGCCATGACTATTGGCGTTCGACCTGCCCTCGTCAAGAAAGAGCCATTACCGCCGCTTGTCAAGCGAGTAGAACCTGCTCCTCCTCCTCCTCCTCCAGCCCCAATCAGAAAAGAGGAACTGCTTCAAAAAACGGCTCCTGAACCAACTCCGGTTGCACCACCTCCACCACCTGTAGTGGAAGAAGCGGCACCAGTCAAAGAAGTTGTGGAAGAGGTCACTAGGCCGCAAATAGGTGGGCTTACCATCAAGGGCAAGATAGAATTGGATAAAAAAGGCATGCCCGTCCGGCCTAAGAAAGCGGTGGAAAAACCAGTTGAAGAAAAACCAGTTGAACCCAAAGCGGATAAGGTTGAAGAGAAGCCAGCTGCCGTTGCAGATATTACCGAAAAACCAAGTTCACCGGCCACGCCAGCTGCACCTACTGTGCCAACTACACCTGTAGAACCTGGCGCAGAAGTAACAGAGGATGAACTGGTCAGGATGAACACGCCTGAACTTCGGGGCTTGAAGATTTTAGGTAAAATAGAGATTACAAAGCGCAAAGAACCAGCGCCAAAACCTGTTAAGAAAAAAGGACCGCCCGAACGTAGTACCGGTGGAGGTGGAGAACGACCAGACCCGAACAGGCCGAAGCCCGTCGCTTCTTCCGATACTTCAGAGGACAGCGCAAGGCGCAAGCGCAAGCGCAAAAAAGTGCTTCCGCAAACACCGCAGCAAGGCACACCTGGCCAGCAGCAACCACAACAAGGAGGTGGCAATGGTGACAGGCGTCGTAGGGGCGAACCTGCCCGTGAGGTTTCTGGAAAAGAAGCCGAAGAGCAAGTCCGCAAAACCCTGGCTTCCCTCTCAGGGGCAGGCAAAAAGAAGCGCCAGAAAATGCGCCGTGAAGTGCGGGAGCGGGTGCGAGAGCGCCAAGAGCTTCGTGAAATGGAAGGCCAATCCGACAAACTGGAGGTAACGGAGTTCGTGACCGTTCAGGAGTTGGCCAACATGATGGATGTATCGGCCACCGAGGTCATTACCACTTGTATGAGCCTCGGCGTCTTCGTTTCCATCAACCAGCGCCTCGATGCCGAGTTGATTGAACTCGTTGCCAGCGAATTTGGCCATGAGGTACAGTTCATAAGCGTAGAGGACCAAACCGATTTCGAAGAAGAAGAGGAAGACGCACCAGAAGACCTTATAGCACGTTCGCCTATCATCACGGTGATGGGCCACGTTGACCACGGTAAAACTTCCTTGCTTGACTATATTCGGGAAGCCACTGTGGTTTCTGGCGAGGCAGGGGGCATCACCCAGCACATTGGTGCTTACGAAGTGACCATTGACGGCCGTTCCATTACCTTCTTGGACACACCCGGCCACGAGGCATTTACCGCCATGCGTGCAAGGGGCACCAAGGTGACGGATATTGCCATCATCGTAATAGCGGCGGACGACAATATCATGCCTCAAACCAAGGAGGCCATCAGCCACGCACAAGCGGCGAATGTTCCGATGGTTTTTGCCATCAATAAAATTGACAAGGCTGGTGCCGACCCAGGCCGCATCAAACAAGAGCTGGCCTCCATGAACCTGCTCATCGAAGAGTGGGGTGGAAACTACCAGTCCATGGATATTTCCGCCAAGACTGGTGATGGCGTAACTGAATTGCTCAACAAGGTGCTGCTCGTAGCCGACTTGGCCGAGTTGAAAGCCAATCCCGACAAAAACGCTGTCGGTACCGTACTCGAAGCATCCCTTGACAAAGGCAAGGGTTATGTCGCCAAAATGTTAGTACAAAACGGAACCCTCAAAATTGGCGGTGCAATGGTTGCTGGCGAATACGCTGGCAAGGTCAAGGCGATGTTCAATGAGCGTGGCCAACGGGTGACGGAAGCTGGGCCATCAGCACCAGTATTGGTGCTGGGACTTAGCGGCGCACCTACCGCAGGTGAGCGCTTCAAAATCATGGAAAACGAATCGGAGTCACGCCAACTGGCTTCCAAGCGGGCGCAGATCAACCGGGAGCAAGCGACCCGTTCCACCAAGCGTATCAGCCTCGATGAAATCGGACGCCGTTTGGCACTTGGCACCTTCAAAGAGCTTAACCTCATCGTCAAAGGTGACGTGGACGGCTCTGTTGAGGCACTTTCCGATTCGCTCATCAAGCTGGCACTGGAAACGGTTCAGGTCAACGTCATTCACAAGGCCGTTGGTCAAATCGTGGAGTCGGACGTACTGCTCGCCTCCGCTTCCGATGCCATCATCATTGGCTTCCAAGTGCGCCCATCGGTGGCCGCCCGCAAGCTGGCCGAGCGGGAAGGCGTCGAAATCAAGATGTACTCCATCATTTACGAAGCCATCGAAGAAATCAAACTGGCCATCGAGGGTCTGCTCGAACCTACCAAGGAAGAGAAGATTGTGGCCAACGTCGAAATACGGGAGGTTTACAAAATCAGCAAAATCGGCACCGTTGCAGGTTGCTACGTGCTGGATGGCAAGCTTACCCGGAACACCCACATCCGCTTGGTGCGGGATGGTATTGTCATCTACCCAACGAAGGAAGGCGCCAATGGCCGCCTAGGTTCGCTTAAGCGGGTGAAGGATGACGTGAAAGAGGTTAAATCCGGCATGGAATGTGGTTTGACCATTGACAACTACAACGATATGCACCCAGGTGATATCGTCGAAGGCTACGAAATCACGGAAGTGAAGCAGAAATATGGCGGTTGATTGGTTGGCCTTGGGCCAACCAATTAGCTAGCTCCGATGTTATAAAGCTGTCTTATTTTAAAAAACACAGCCATGCAATTCCTTCAAATACTACTGCCTATCATTGCCGTTTTCGGCATCACCTTCCTGTTTATGAACATTGGCTATATTTTCAAAAAACGGGAATTCAGAGGCTCCTGCTCCTCCAATAATCCAATGCTGACCGATAATTTTGGTTCTTGCTCCGTTTGTGGTAAATCGTCCGAAGAGGCTTGCAAGATGCCGGAAGTGAAAGGTTGAAACTACCTTTTTCAATCTTCGCTAATAATATCAAGCGGGCAGTTCTATCTTAAAACTCGCTCCCGTTTCCACCTCGTTTTCCAAGGTCACCTTTCCACCATGTGCTTTCGCAATTTGCATCACGTAGCTCAGGCCGAGTCCAAACCCTTTTGCTTGCGCAATGCTGTTGGGCACCCGAAAGAATTTATCAAACACCTTTTTTTGGTAAACAGGGTCAATGCCCGGGCCGTTGTCGCTGACCGTGATTAGCAATCGCTTCCCTTTTCTGACGGTGGAAATCTCAATTTCAGGTAGGTTGGAACTGTATTTCAGGCTGTTGTCCAACAAGTTTTGCAGCGCATTTTTCAGGTGCTCAACATCAACCGTCGCAGTGTCTGGTTCGGCTTGAAGCCGGAGACTGAGCTTTGCTTTTTTGGCTATCAATTCATTTTCAAACGAAACGGCTATGTCGTGAATAAGCGCATGAATGCTCACCATGGTTTTATTCAATTGGTAGCGGGGGCTTTCCAAGCTGGCCAGTTCCAGCACTTTTTCCACATGCGTTTTTATCTTATCGTTCTCATTATCAATGAATTGCAAAAAAGTGGCAGCTCGCCTTGGGTCATTTTTGGCCAAGCTCTCCCTCGCCATTTTTGAAGAAAGGGAGATGGAAAACGCTGGCGTTTTCAGCTCGTGGGTCAGGTTGTTGATAAAGTCGTTTTTGATGGCGTTGAGTTGCCGCTCTTTTTTCAAAATATTGAGCAACAGCAAAAAACAGGACAAAATCGCCAGCAAGCAAAGCACCGACGGCACGACGAGGCCCCGCAATTCCCCCAGCAAATAGCCAAAAAGATTGGGCACATCGAAATGCAGCAGCGGTTCAAAATGGCAACTGCTGATGATGTGATTGCCCAAAGGCACTTGATAGCGCCCGAACGTGAATTGTGCTGGTTGGTAGGCCCTATCGGCCAGCAACACTTGGCCATTATAAACAGGGCTAATGGCAAAAGCAAAGCTGGCGGTAATGCTTTTGTGCCGCAATTCCCGCTTTATCAACGCATCCAAGGAATCTGAAATGGGATGCACGAGCGAGGTGTCGTTCATCGCCTGACCGATTTTGAGGCGCTCTATCAGTGCCTCGCTGCGAGGGCCAGGCTGGTTGAGGGAGTCTGCCACAGCGAGTAATGTTGCTTCCGCTCTTTGGTCGAAACGCTGTTTCTCCAGTCGCACTCCAGCCAGCAACAGCCGGAACTGCACGAAGGTCAGCACGGACAGCGAAACGAAGAGGATACCGGCGAGCAGGTGTCGTGACATGGCAAATTATGGGTGAAGATGCGTCGAATTCATTCGGATGGCGATTTGGTGGTAGCTTCAGCAGGCGCACTTTATCAAAAAACGGCTTTATGAAAAGGGGTTTGCCAAAAATTAACGCTTTCGATTGAAATTCAATTCGTTAGCAGCAAAACGAGCAGCGCCAAAATTGCAGGGACCGCCTGCACTAAAAATATCTTGCGGCTTGCCGTGAGCGCCCCGTAAACACCCGCCACAATGACGCAGCCAAGGAAGAACATCGCCACGTTTTTTGCCCAAGCAGCATCGCTGATGAGCAGTGACCAAACCAGTCCGGCGGCAAGGAAGCCGTTGTAAAGGCCTTGATTGGCGGCGAGGGTTTTTGTCGGTGCGAACAGTTCTGGCTTCAGTGAGCCTTTGAAGACCTTCTTGCCTCGGGTTTCCCAGGCGAACATTTCCAACCATAAAATATACAGGTGTTCAAGTGCGACGACTGCGACGAGGATTTTGGCGAGTAAATGCATGATTTTTGATTTAGTTTTTCATGAATTGGCTTTCAGTAAATTGTCAAATGCCGCTGCAAAATGGCGAAGTTTTTCCAATGTTTCCGCATGTTTCAAATTGCCGTCGGCATCAAATTTCCCCTTTATCCCGCTTATCAAAAGTTGGGTGTCGTCATTGAAGTTCGCTTGAATGGTTTTCATCACCAACTTGAGTTCCTCATGCCCCATGATCCCGCTTGCCGAGGCCGTTACCAACCCCACAGGTTTGTCGGAAAAAACCACCGTCGAGACCGCCCATTCCAGTGCATTTTTCAAGCTGCCGGGCAGGCTGAACACATATTCTGGGGTGCAAATCAGAACCCCAGCCGCCGCCGCTACTTGTTCCCTGAACGACTTTACAGCATCTGGCGGTGCATCTGACTGGTCGGGCCTGAAATGCGGCAAAGTATCAATGCCCTCGAAAACAAGCACTTCGTATTCTCTGGGCAAGAAATCGGCGATGATTTGCAGCAATTTTTGGTTGGAAGCGCCAGGGCGGGTGCTGCCGGAAATGGCGAGTATTTTCTTTTTTTCAGGCATTGGAAACAGCTTGGTTTTACCCAAGCATAATTTTTTGATAATAGCAAATGTCGTCGAAATTCTATGATTTTCAGTGGTAATGTACAAAACAACTGAACCTCCAAACGTTTAATTTTACGCTCAAAAATCACCACCATGATATTCCTCACCCAACTCATCTACCTCAACCCCGGACAAGAAAAAACCTTCGACCAATTCGAGGCCGTCGCCATTCCCTTGATAGCCAAATACAATGGCTCCATGCTTTTCCGCTTGCGCCCAAATGCCGATAATTTTATCGAAAGCATCATTGAACAGCCCTACGAAATCCACTTTGTCAGCTTTTCCGAAGCAGCCGATTTCCGGACGTTCATGGCCGATGAGGAGCGGAAGCAGTTCCTCCATCTGAAAGAAGCATCCATCCGGTCGAGTTTTTTGGTGAAAGGAGAGAAATTGTGAGGCGGTGAACTTTCGCTTTCGCAATTTTGCGGGCAAAAACTGTCCATCCATGTTTAAAAAATTCGCCGTATTGATTGGCCTGCTCACGTCGCTCCTGCTGCTGTTCATTTCCACCACCCAATACCCCGGCGGTTCGCAGGCGGACGCCAATTCCATCGGGTTCAGTTGGCGGCACAATTACCTCTGCAACCTGCTCAACCCCGTGGCGGTGAACGGGGTGCCGGACAACCCCGCCCGACCTTGGGCCATTGCTGGCGTACTGGTTTTGTGTGTCAGCGTGGCAGTTTTCTTTCTCCGTTTTTCCAAAAAAATACCGCAAAAAAGCGCTTCCAACATCATCAAATTCGCAGGCGCTGGAGCGATGGTATTTGGGCTTCTCGCAGCCACGCCGCTGCATGATACAGGCGTCACGCTGTCCGGGACACTGCTCATGCTGTCCATTTTCTATATCACGGTCTTTGTGTTCAGGGCCCGGCTGCTGCCCTTTGCCATCCTATCTGCGCTGAGCCTTTTGTCGTTTTATGTTTGCACCTTCGTGTACTTCACGCAGATGGGCTTGACTTTTTTACCGATACTGCAAAAATTGAACATCGCCCTTTCGCTGGCGCTGGTGCTTGGGCTGGAGTATTTCACGACGGCTGGGGATTTTGAAGAAAAAACCTCGAACGACACCGCAACTATTTAACCATCAGTTTTTTAGGAGGCAAAATATCCGCTTCGCAAAAACGCCTGATGACATCCTCCTTTGTCGCCCAGTCATCCTCGACCTGCGCCCGTACCTCGCAGAAGTGGATTTGGTGCCCATGGTGACGGCGATGGTATTCTCCATTTTTAATCCTCCATTCTCCATTCTTCAAACTTCCTTCCTTAACACCTCCAACGGCGGCTTCCTTAAAACTTCCCGGCTGTTCAGCAGCCCAATCAGCACCGTCAAACCCGTGATACTGAGGAAAGTGATGAGGGCGGGCCAGAGGTTCGGCTCGTAAGGGATGTTCAGGGCGAATTTGGCGACGGCAAAACTGCCAGCGATGGACAGGCCGATGCCCGTGAACGTGGCCAGTGTGCCGAGCAGGAAGTATTCGACGAGATTGATTCGGATGATTTGCCGTCGGTGCGCCCCGAGCGTTCGGAGTAGCACGCTCTCCTGTATTCGTTGGAATTTGCTCAGCACCACCGAACTGATGAGCACCACCAGCCCCGTCAGGATGCTGAACAGCGCCATGAAACGGATGACGAAAGAGACTTTATCGAGGATAGTTTTCACCGATTTCAGAATCTGCGTAAGGTCCACGACGGAGACGTTCGGGTAGGCCTGCACCAGCGCCTGCTGGAACTTCGCCGATTGCTCCTCGGAATCCACCCTCGAAATCACGACGTAGAATTGCGGCGCATCCTCCAACACGCCTTTCGGGAAGACGATGAAAAAATTGGTCTGTACCCTTCGGAAATCCACTTTGCGGATGCTGCCCACCACCGTTTCAACGAGTGCGCCCTGCACGTTGAAGGTGAGTTTTGAGCCAATTTTTGCCCGCATACCTTTGGCCACATTGTCGGCGAGGGAGACATATATGATGCCGTCCGGGCCGACCGTGCCATGCCATTCGCCGCCCACGATTTCCTCGGTGTCAATCAGCGAATCACGGTAGGTACAGCGGTATTCCCGCTCATAAACCCAGCCACGGCGGGGGCCAGTTTCGGGTTGATTGGGGCCATCGTCGTTGTCATCGCCACGGCGGGGCTGGCGTTTGCCTTCGTTTTCTTTCTCCCATTTTTCCCGCTCGTACTTCCCGGTTGTGTCCCGGTCGTTCATCTCTTTGGTGACGCCATCAATGACCTCCACCCGCATGGTGACGATGGGCACGACCTGTTTCACGGGCAGCCCTTGGTCGGCGGTGAGCTTCGCAACGCCTTCTTTTTGTGGGGGTTGCACATCGAAAATAATCATGTTCGGCACATCGCCGCTGCCCGTGTACGCCACCTGTTTCAACAAAAGGTCTTGGGTCAAAAACAGCGTGGAAATCAGCGCCGTGCCCAGCCCGATGGTCACGATGAGGATGAGCGTCTGGTTATTCGGTCGGTAAAGATTGGCGATGCCCTGCCGCCAGATGTAGCTCCATTGCGTTGGGAAAAACTTGCGCACCGCCCAAGTGAGCGCTTTGGCGACGCCCGCCAGCACGAGGAACGCCACCCCGATGCCCGCTGGGAAGAACAGCGCTTGCGGCGACCAACCCGTTTGCGCCAGCGTAAAACCACATATAAAAAGGAAAATAAGGGCGTAAATCACCCAGCGCCACGGGTCACGGGCGTTGGTGTCTTCTTCGTAACTGGCCCGCAGCGTGCGCAGCGGCGACACCCGCCGGATGGCCAGCAGCGGCAGCATGGCGAAGAGCACCGTGATGCCAAAACCAGTGCCCACACCAAGTCCCATTGCCTGCCAGCTCACGTCGGCACTGATGTTTTCTATCGGTAAAAAATCGCCGATGACCTTCGGCAAAAGCACTTGCAGCAGGCTACCGAACAGGGCGCCGAGGATGCCTCCGGCCAGTCCCAGCGCCACCACTTGCAGCAGGAAAATTCGGAACGCCTGCCCACCACTCGCACCGAGGCAGCGCAGCACAGCGATGCTCGGCATTTTGTCTTTGATATAAATATGGACGCTGCTCGCCACGCCGATGCAGCCCAGCAGCAGGGCGATGAACCCGACGAGGTTGAGGAAGGTGTTCATGCTGCCAAAGGCGTCGCCGAGTTGTTCCCGGCGCTGCTCCACGGTCTCGATTTCCCATGGTTTTTTCTCCAGAGCGGGGTCCAAAATGGTGCTTTTCAGGTCGGCGATGTTCGTGCCTTCTTTGAACTTGAAAAAATATTGGTACCAAACCAAACTGCCCGGCTGCACCAGCCCGGTTTCAGGCAAATACTGTTTTGGGATGTAAACCACGGGGGCGATTGACCCAGCGATGCCCGCCCGCCCGGGTGCAGAATTTAGCTGCCCTGCAATGAGAAAGGGGGTGTTTCCCACCCGTACCGTATCACCTACTTTTAGGTCAAATTGGAGCATCAATGTCTTTTCCACCAGCGCAATCTGACCTTCCGCCGATGGCAAAGTGCCGACTGGCGAGAGCGGTTCGCTTGCTTTTTTGAAGACCTCGGCGGCATTGGGTGGTTCCGTGGAAAGTTTGCCATAAAAAGGGAAATCGCCCGTTTGCGCCCGCACCTGCGAGAGGCGAGTGCCGCCGTTTTTGGGGAAATAAACCATCGAGACGAGACTCCAAGTCTCGGCCCGCTGCTCCTCTCCCAACAGGTCGAACAGCTGGCGCAAGGAGTCGGTGGAAGGCTGGCCTCCCTGCACAATGAGGTCAGCACCGGTCAGGGTTTTGGCCTCCCGGTTGATGTCTTTTTGGAGGTTTTCGCTGAAGGAATTGATGGCTACCAGCGCTGCAATGCCGATGACGATGGAGGAAATGAAGAGCAACAGGCGGCCCCGGTTGCGGCGGCTGTCACGCCAGGCCATTTTTAGCAGCCAAGAAAAGGATGTATTGGACACTGAATTGGGAATTGTGATATTGAATTATTGTGATATTCTTGGGGTCGGCGAAGGTACGGGAAGTGGTGCAGACTGTCACGACTTCACTCCCAATGCCCTGTTTTTGGAGACGAACACCAAAAATTTTTATCGGGTGAGAACAACTCAACGGTAACTTTGTGTTTAATAAAGGATGAAATATTTGACGATGAGCTATTTTTTGAAGATTAAAATCGTGGTTGGGCTGGTGTTTTTTGCTGGCGCAATGTTGGCTCAGAATGCCCACACGAACCTGCGAGAGGCGGACAAAGCCTATCAGGCGAAGGATTTTCCCAAGGCAGAACTGGGTTACCGGAAGGCTGTCGAAAAGGAAAACTCGGCGAAGGGCAACTATAATCTTGGCAACACGACCTACCGTCAAGAGCATTTTGATGAGTCCATCAAAAACTACCAAGCCGCCGCCGATGCCGCCAAGGACCGCCCCACCAAGGCCCGTGCCTACCACAACCTCGGCAATGCCCTTTACAAAAAAGGCCAGTACAAGGAGAGCGTGGAAGCCTATAAAAATGCCTTGCGCCAAAACCCCAACGACATAGATACCAAGCGCAACCTCGCCAATGCGATGCGCCGCCTGCCGCCTCCACCGCCGAAGCAACAGAACCAGAACAACCAGAAAAATGACAACAAAAAAGACCAGCAGCCACCGAAAGACCAGCAACCCCCATTGGATTCTCCCCAAAAAAATGATGATAAAGACAAAAAGCCGCAACCGAAAGGCAAGAATGGACAACCACAAGACCTGAGCAAACAGGAGGCTGAAGACCTACTCGATATCATGGATCGGGAGGAACAGAAGGTTCAGCAGAAACTGAAAAAGGCGCAGGCTAGGAATAAAAAATCGGTGAAGGATTGGTAGGGTTTTCAGGGTTCATGTCCACATCAATTCAATCCATTAATGGCGATTATGGCTATGACGGCTAATAGTACATATAAATCAACAGTTGCACCTACTAACCCGCCAATGAGGGTCGGGCCCTCAGATTGGTAGCCTATTACTATATGGTCGATATCATTGAGCATTACTGTCTCATGGCTTTTTCTACCCATGATGTTCAGTTTTAATGACTGTAATTTCAAGGTAGGTATGGAGTCTGTGCCCTCCCAAGCTATATAACTCGCCTCCAAGTACTTTCCCTCAACAACTCCTCCGCCTTTCTTTACTATTTCCAACCATTCTCCCACAGGAAATTCAAGTTTACTATCCTGATTTGGCACCACGATGG
This sequence comes from Saprospiraceae bacterium, assembly GCA_041752395.1. Lineage (GTDB taxonomy): Bacteria > Bacteroidota > Bacteroidia > Chitinophagales > Saprospiraceae > UBA6168. The sequence goes on from JBGSWN010000093.1 coordinate 29,402, forward strand.
GTCTTTTTTCATGTTGGTTTCTGGATATGCTGGAGCCTACGGCTATGCCAATTATTGTGCACCTGTTGGTCATGAAAACTGAAACCAATAAGGTGAGTATCAAAGCTGTTTTTCGCATGTTTTTCACTGTGTGGTATTTTGTTAGCTTTATTTAAACGCTAGTCGTTAGTTATATTTCACCTTTCTTCGAAAATAACTTTTTCACGCCATAAAAAAGAAACGTGGAAACGTTCATATACGTCGGCTTCATTAATAATTGCACCCCTGAAAGCCCAACCCAGCCTGCCATTGCCGCAAAAGACAAATCTCCGAATCGGGTAAAACCTCGGAAGTCGTGCATGTTTAATCGCAGCAGTTCATACATCACAAAATCGGTGACGATATAAGCACTGTTTACCCAAAATAAAAGCATCATAACTCGCAACATACGCCGCAATACCAGCGACTCATACAGTAACTGTCCACCTTCCTTTTTTTTGCGGAGCGCCGATACTTTAAAACGGATATAACGATAAGCTGCGAATTGATAAGAATAAAACGTGAAGATATACAGCGCCATTTCCAGCCCACCATAAAAGGGTGAGTAAAAGCGCCGAATCAGCAGCCCGTCCGTCAGCAAAAAAGCACCCAAAAAATATGCGAACTGCCCCACTGGCAATATGGCATGTTTAATATCCGAGCCTTCAAACTTATAAGTTGGGAACAGCCGCAACTTCACCGCTAAAAACAAGAGTACCCCTAGTCCCAGCGTGAAATACAACGGCAACGAAGTCAGGTGCGACTTCGCCTCAAAAACGCCTTTCAGAATAAAAACATGGTGCAATGCCGTGAGCGAATAGGCTATCAAAAGCCCAGCAAACGCAAGGTCGGAACGCTTGTCCCCGTTTTTGCGGAGCAAAAAAACGAATGCCATTACCCCGTTCAATGCGATGGCGGCGCAAAGAACGAGGAAGGATAAAGTGGTTAGCGTTCCGGTGAAATTCATATTTTGGATTGACGATTTACGATTTACGATTGGGAACCCTGCTACCCCAATCGTAAACCGTAAATCCAAAATCGTAAATTAATTCTCCTCATATACCTTGCGCAGCACCTGCTCCATTTCCTTGCGGAGGGCATTCATGCTGCCAGTATAATTATTGTGCATAAAGCTGAAAATCAACATTTTACCTTTCTTCGAAATCAGGTAGCCGCTCAGACAATGGTTGTTGCGGAGCGTCCCCGTTTTTGCGAAAATATAAGGAGCATCTCCGTTCCGATAATTACGTTTAATGGTGCCACTGACGCCGCCGGCAGGAAAAATACCGAACAGCTGCTGCCTCGGCATGGTCTGCTGGATTTTGTCCAAAACGGCGACCATCGAGCGGGGCGTAACGAGGTTATAGCGGCTGAGGCCGGAGCCGTCCACCCATTTTGGGGCGTCAGGCAAGTTATTTAGGAAGTTTTTCTTCGAAAAATCAATAGCCTGCTCGGTGTTCATTAGGCCCGTTCGCTTCCAGGAGCAGAGCAGCAGCAGTTGTTCCGCAATGAAATTGTCGCTCTCTTGCATCATCAGCGCATACAGGCTGTCGGACTTTAGACTGTAGAGCGTTTTGGCGTCGGGCGGGGGCAGCATATTGGATTCCAGCAGGCTCACCTGGCGCTTGAGCGTATCGGCCAGTACCTCGGAAACGAAGTGCGGTGTGGCATGGAACGGCACGTGCATGTCGAACTTTTTGCCCGACTTGGCGAGGGTGTTCAGCGTGAAATGGTTCTCGTATTCCACCCGCCCCACGAAGTCGTCTTCGTGCAGGGTGGAGTCATAGTCGAGCGTTTTTGCCAAAAAAGCGGGCCGTACCAAGATGCCCTTCGTCGTGTCGTTTTGGATAAAATCGGCGACGTTGCCATAGATGGGCAGCGGTGTTTTTTCGGCTTGGTAATCGTAAAAATTATCGTCCCACATCCAGCCGGAACCGTAGCGCTTGTCCCGGTAGTTGGCTGCGCAAAAGAGGAGTTGCTCCTTGCTGTTTTTCAAAAAATCGAAGACCGCTGGGTTTTGCGTCAGGTGCGGGTTGAGGAACGACGGGTCACCCGTGCCCCAAAATACTAGCAGGTTGCCTTGGCGGCTGTACTGCAAGGCGGGAATAGAGTCGCCGAGCGTACGCAGGCTCGTGTACAGCGTCAGGATTTTGGTGTTGGACGCTGGCGTGAAATACTTGTCGGCGTTGAATTCGTAGAGCGTTTTGCCCTCGGCCGGGTCGTAGAGCGAGAAGCCCGTGAACGCCTTTGCGAACACCGCTGAACTCGGGATGCCGTAGTCCTGCACCTGTTCAGTGGCTGGTGCTTCGGCGTTTTTTTTCTTTTTGTTTTTTTGGGAAAAAGCGCTGAAGGGTAACAGCAGCGCCGTGGCAAAAAGGATGAGGGTGAGTTTTTTCATGGATAAAAATGCGTCGTTCGTTTTTGAAGGTGATGAGGCAAAGTTAAACGGAAGTTGGCGGTTTGGAATGTGGCAAATTCTTTCCTTCTAAACCGGGAGCACCAGAGAACGTAAAAATTTGCTTTACCTTTGTAAGGCCAGTAAAAAAACAGTTCAATGGTCGTAACTATTCAATTTCAATCTGTCGAAGACCTGCAATGGGTTGAGCCGCTCCTACAGCTGTTGAAAAAATCCAATGCCAAGGTGAAATTCAAAGGCAGCACCAGCAGTAAGCGGGACGGTGGTAAACACACACCTACAAAAAAATCCGATACTTCTATTACTGAGCAGTTGCAAGGCATTATCAGCTTGCCAACAGATTTTGACTACAAAGAATTCATGGCAGATGAACTCCTGAAAAAATACGCTGTCAATGGATAAGCTGTTCCTGGACACCAATGTGCTGATTGACCATTTGGCGGAGCGCCAACCGTTTTGCGAAGCAGCAAAACGACTGTTTCAAATGGCTGAAACGGGGGAGTTGTTGATGTGCGTTTCTTCCTTGTCCATTTGTAATATAGCCTATATCGTCAGAAAACTCAGACCTGATACTGACGTATTGAAAACACTTCAGAACCTGTCCACACTCGCCATTCTTACAACAATTAGCGCCAATACGATTTCCCTCGCACTCAGCGCTGAGTTCAAGGATTTTGAAGATGCTGTTCAACATTTTAGCGCAGTCGAGGAAGGTGGTATCACGCATTTTATCACCCGTAATCCAAAGGATTTTGAGAAAAGTTTATTGCCCGTTTTCTCGCCAGATGAGTATTTAAAATTGAGAAAAAACGAAGCCACCGCATAGCCAGTTTTTGACTTTTCTTACTGCTTCATTTGCCCTTTTCCTACCTTTGCCGCCGTGAGCAACCTAGACCGCATCCTTGCACTCTACCGTGACGACCAGCGCACCCAAAAACTCGTGGAAGCGCTTCGTTCCAAAACATCACCCGCCGCCGTTCAACTCAACGGCTTGGCCGGTGCGCAGGAAGCCTTTGTCCTTGCCGGAGCCTACCTCGCCGACCCAAGGCCGCAGTTATTTATCGCCATCGACAAGGAGGAAGCAGCTTATCTCCAAAACGACCTTTCTGGTTTGTTGGAAAAAAAGCCCGTGCGCTTCTTCCCCGATTCGTTCAAGCGGCCCATGTACTTCGAGGAACTGAACACCACGAACGTGCTGGAACGCACCGAAGCCATCAATAAAATCAGCTCCCCGACGGGCAGCCCGGAGATTTTGGTGACTTACCCGGAGGCGTTGTTTGAAAAAGTCGTTGCGCCAGCAGAACTTGAAAAGACTCGCATCGAGATTCAGCCGGGGCAGAAGTTGGACGTGGATTTCACCATCGAAATGCTCGTGACCTACGGCTTCAAGCGGGAGGATTTCGTGTACGAACCCGGCCAGTTCAGTATCCGGGGCGCCATCGTGGACATTTTTTCCTACGGAAACGACTACCCCTACCGCATCGAACTCTTCGACGAGGACGTGGAAAACATCCGCACCTTCGACCCGCTCACCCAGCTTTCCGTGCAAAACATCGGGCGGGTGAGCATCGTGCCGAACATCAACACCAAGTTCAACCAATCGCAGAAAGTTTCGCTGCTCAACGTGCTGGCGCCCAACACCGTCATTTGGGTCAAAGACTGGAATGCCCTGGAGGAAAAGCTGCAACTCTGTTTTGAAAAAGCCGAAGAATTTTCGAAAACCCTTCCGCTGATGGACGAGAGCGAACTGGGGGAAATCTTTCGGGATAGGGCCTTCATTCGCCCCCACGAAGTGGTGGAAGACGTCGCCAAATTCCCACTCGTGAACCTTGGCCCTGCCCTAATCACCAATCACCAATCACCAATCACCTACACCTCCAAAACCCAACCCTCTTTCAACAAAAACTTCCAACTCCTCGGCAACAATTTGCGGAGCAACACCGAGGAGCGCATCGAGAATTTCATTTTCACCGACAACCCCAAGCAAATCGAGCGCTTCCACGCCATTTTCGAAGACATGGCCGAGGCGGTGGGTTCGGTAAAATTCGAGCCGGTCATCAAGGCCATCCACGAGGGCTTCATTGACCTCGACCTGAACATCGCCTGCTACACCGACCACCAAATTTTCCAACGACACCATCATTACCGCCTGCGGCAAGGTTTTACAGCAGATAAAGCGCTGAACGTCAAGCTCTTGCGGGAGCTGCAACCTGGCGACTTCGTGGTGCACATTGACCACGGGGTGGGCAAATATTCGGGGCTGGAGAAAATCACGGTCAACGGCCACACGCAGGAGTCGGTGCGCATTTTTTACAAAAACAACGATGTGCTCTACGTGGGCATCAACTCGTTGCACAAAATATCGAAGTACAGCAGCAAGGACGGTACGCCGCCCGTGCTCAACAAGCTCGGTTCGGATACCTGGCAAAGCCTCAAAAGCAAGGCCAAGAAGAAGGTCAAGGACATTGCGAAGGAACTTATCAAGCTTTATGCGCTGCGCAAAGCCTCGCCGGGCCACGCTTTCCCTCCCGACAATTACCTGCAAGCCGAACTCGAAGCCTCGTTCATTTACGAGGACACGCCCGACCAAGAGAAGGCGACCATTGACGTAAAAGAGGACATGGAAAAGCCCTACCCGATGGACCGCCTCATTTGCGGCGACGTGGGTTTTGGCAAAACGGAAGTGGCCATCCGGGCGGCTTTCAAGGCCGTGACCGATGGCAAGCAGGTGGCCATCCTCGTGCCGACGACCATCCTCGCCTTGCAGCATTACAAGACTTTTAGTGATCGGCTTGCGCAATTCAAGCTCAATATCGAGTACGTCAACCGCTTCAAGTCGGCGAAGGAGAAAAAGGAGATTTTCGAGAACACAAAGGCAGGCAAAGTGGATATTCTCATTGGAACACACGCCCTGTTGAGTGCCGATTTGAAGTTCAAGGACCTCGGTTTGCTGGTCATTGATGAAGAGCAAAAATTCGGCGTGACGGCAAAGGAAAAGCTGCGCAACCTCAAGGTGAACGTGGACACCCTCACGCTGACGGCCACGCCCATTCCCCGCACCCTCCAATTCTCGCTGATGGCCGCCCGTGACCTGAGCATCATCCGCACGCCGCCGCCCAACCGCCAGCCCATCCACACCGAAATTAGGGTGCTGCACGAGACGCTGATCAAGGACGCCATTTACAAGGAAATACACCGGGGCGGGCAGGTGTTTTTCGTGCACAACCGGGTGAAATCGCTGGCCGATATGGCGGGACTCATCAAGCGCCTTTGCCCCGATGTGGACATTGCCACGGCGCACGGCCAGATGGAAAGCGACCATTTGGAAAGTACCCTGCTGGATTTTATTGATAAAAAATACGACGTGCTGGTATGCACGAACATCATCGAAACGGGTCTCGACATCCCGAACGCCAACACGATGATTATCAACGCCGCCAACGAGTTTGGCCTGAGCGACCTTCACCAGTTGCGGGGCCGCATCGGGCGCTCGAACAAAAAGGCTTACTGCTACCTGTTTGCGCCGCCGATGTCCGTGCTCACGCACGATGCCCGCAAGCGCCTCAAGACCATCGAGGAACACAACGACCTTGGCTCCGGCTTCGAAATCGCCATGCGTGACCTCGACATCCGGGGGGCAGGCAACCTGCTCGGCTCGGAGCAGAGCGGCTTTATCGCCGACATCGGCTACGAGAC
>JBGSWN010000094.1:0-21660 GCA_041752395.1 Saprospiraceae bacterium
TTCCTTTCAAGTTTGCTGAATAAACTTCGGCTAAATTCTTTATATTTTGTATTAATTCGTCCATTTGTTTTTTGATATGTAAATTGTTTTGCAAGTTACGGAATTTTGTTCGGTTACGGTCGTCCTACAATGAGGCATAACGCTTTGCAGCTACAAGAAGTTGGCGATTTCGAAGCACTAAACTGTCTGCCAGCAATGAACTTGATGTGAAGTACAAAGCTTCATTTAACCACTGAACCGCCAATTTCTTGTAGGTGCTGTTAGCGGTTCGTTGTTCTTGTCTATTCGTTGTCATTTGGTCTAATTAGGTCCGCCAGTTTTTTTGGTGCTACTTCACAATATGCTGTTTTCAAGGCGTCAATAAATAAGTCTTTATGAACTTTTTTCATTTCGATAAGTGTCCAACCCTGTTTACCCCACTTATTGTCAACCGGAAAAACGATTGATTTGTCAGCGGCAGAAAAAACATTTTGGTCAATTTCCGATAATTTGATACAAGCTCTTTTCTTTAATTCGTCATAGGTCGCAAAGATTTTCTTTTTCACTCTGAAAGAAGTTTTTTCAAAGTGAGGTTCTTCTGTCGCTTCTGGAAACGAAAGAGCAAGTTTTCTGAAAGTGTCTATTGATACCACTGTCAAACTATTTTTTTACTGGAGTCAAGTGCGTTAAAACACAAAGCCACTTATCATTTTCTTTTTTATAAACGTCTGTAATCCATTCGTCAGCTTCCAAAGGTTGTCCTTGCCAAGTTCCTGTATTTTGTCCACGACCAGTAACTAATGCTATGTCGCCATATACTTTAACTCTTAAAATTTCCTTCGTCATTGTTGAATGAGAAAGTTGTCCTTGTTGTAAAACGTTAAAAAAACCTTCTTGCGGTATAATTCCGCCTTGACTGTCCACAAGAACCCAGTCGCTTGTTATACATTTTTTAATTTCGTCAACGCTGTTAGAGATTAAAGCGACAATGAAGTTGTCTTCAATTTCTTGAAACTGCTTTTTTAATTGTTCGTCTGTCATATTGCTCTATTTATGTTTTGTTTTTTTTGTCTGTTTGATGGTTTCTGTGTCGTCCGTTACAATTACCGCTAACGTTTTGCAGATTTGCGATGGGCGGGCTTTTCAGCACAAGGGCTCATTCGGAGCACTGAACTTTCTTTAACCACAAAACTGTCTCCGAAGTATGTCACCCCGCCTATCGCAAATGTGCTGTTACCTGCTGGCGTTTGTCTGTCGTGATTATTCATTTGTCTGTCAGGTTAGAATAATTTAATGATTGCAATTCCAAGAAATGTTGCAAGCAGTCCAACGAAAACACTTACAGTAATGTAAACTGTCGCATACCAAAATTGTCCGTCACGGAGCAAACCGACTGTCTCATTTGAAAAAGCAGAAAAAGTTGTAAAGCCACCAATCAATCCCGTTGCAAGAAACAGTCGCCACTCTTGCGTCAAGTTACCTCTGTCGGTCAGTCCGAAAACCAGTCCGATAAGAAAGCAACCGATAATATTTACTCCCAAAGTCCCGAACGGAAAAGTTGAAAGAAACTTTGTCTGGATAAATTGAGAAAGCAAGTAACGAAGAATGCCTCCGATAAAACTACCTGTCCCGATTGCTAATATTAATTTCATTACTTGTCTGTCTGTTTAGTTGTTGTCGTTTTTTACGCTTGCAGGTAACGTAATGATTTGCGCACCGCACAGAATGAAAACTCCTTGAATACCAAGAACTTATCATTCCGTATCGTAGCTTTGCCGCATGAAAAACAATACAGTTTACGACCACTATACCCGGCAGTTGGTACCCATCAAGTGGCTAATTGAAGGGCACGAGAACTACGGCTTTGCAGCCAACAAACGGTGTTACAACCTGACCACTGGTTTTGAAGTGAAGCAGGTCGTCAAGGGAGGCTATTCAAGGGGCTACAATCTGGCAGGGCAGTTTTACAGCCTTGTGAAATTGCGGCCATTGCTTCGGCTTACACTGCTGCACGCCGTTGGTATTGTTTTTTAAGTTTTCCCAAGTATGTCTTGGTGTATTTGACGGAGATTGTTTTGTCTTTACCGTCTTACGGCAGCAAAGAAAAGTCTTGTTTTTTGTATTGCGAAATATTTTGATAAAAAAATTTGGTGACTGGTGAATAGTGACTGGTGAATAGTTAGGTGACTGCCCAATTCCCAGTTACTAATCACCAATCACTAATCACCCACCTTTTCGGGCCACAAAATTCACCCCGAAGAAAAAATACTCCCGCAGCAGGCCGTAGCGCTGCCAGAGCAGTTGCTCCCGTTTGGTGACTTCGTCCGACTGTTTCCTTTGGAAGAGCGACGGGGGAAACAGGCGGACATAGTGCAGTTTGTCCTCCTCCATTTCGAAGCCAGCCCTTATAAACTCGGAGCGCCAGAGCGGGTATGGGCGGATGTTCTCGTTGCCCATTTTCACCATGCGGCCCAAGCCCTCGTCGTAGTAGTCAATGATGCGGTTGCTGCCCCGCTGCTTGTATAGCTTGATGCGCTGGATGAGGTTGTTGCCGTTCTCCTCGATGGCGATGAGCTTGCCGCCGGGCCGCAGGGTCTTGTGGAAGATGGCGAGGCTGTCCTGCAATGGTTCGAGGTGGTGCAGGGTGTCCTGCACGATGATGAGGTCTTCGGATTCGGGCTTGATTTGGGTGGAAAAAACGTCTTCGTAGCTGGTGCGCACGAGGCGCATGTCGCCGTATTTTGACCAGTATTCGAGGCGGCTGGGTATTTCCTTGAAGTAGAATTCGAGGGTGGTACCCCGGGTCGGGATGCCGTTCAGCGCCAAGAAGATTTGGGTGGTGGCGTAGCCGCAGCCGCAATCCCAAATCGATTGCGGATTTCGGATTGCCCCGACGTTTCGTCGGGGCGGATTGAAAGCCTGCACTTGGTCTAGGACGTATTGGAGGCGTTGGCAGAAATAGGCTTTGCGGAAGGAGAGCTTGTTGGGGTCGTCGTGAAATTTATAGTACTCCCGGAGCTTGTCACGGGTTTTGAGTTCTTCCAGGAATAGGGTGAAAAATTGTTCGACGGACATTGAATATGGTTTATAGTTTTTGGTTTTTGGTTCCGGGGAGTACGCAGTGAGGTTAGATACTGCTAGCCCGGCAAAAGTAGGAATTAGCGGGTGATTTCTGATTTTGGGCAAATTTTATCAAGCCAACGGTCGCTAGGGTGGCAAATGCACAGTTACTTTGCTGGAAACAAATGCCATGCAATCGCAGACACCGCCGCCGCCTTTCAGTTGTACTTTTACGCCTAGCTTGCCGGAGCTTCTTCGGCAGTTGAACTGCACGATTGCCCTGAGCACTTTCCAAGCGGGCAAGGTGATTTTCCTTTCGGCAAAAAACGACGACGAGCTGACGCAGCTTCCCCGCAATTTTGAGAAGCCGATGGGCATTGCGCTACACGGGGACAAAATGGCCATCGCCTGCTTGGACGAGGTGCTGGTTTTGGTCAATTCACCGCAGCTGGCCTTGCATTATCCTAAAAAACCGGGGGTTTATGATGCGCTGTACATGCCCCGTGCAGCTTATTTTACCGGGCAAATTGACATCCACGACCTGGATTTTGGACTGAACGGGCAGCTTTTTGCCGTGAACACCTCTTTTTCGTGCATCATCAAGATTGACGACAATTATAGTTTTACGCCAGTCTGGAAACCACCGTTTATTTCAAAACTGGTCAGCGAAGACCGCTGCCACCTGAACGGGATGGCGCTCCAAAATGGGCTGCCAAAATACGTGACTGCATTCCACGACACGGACACGGCGCAGGGCTGGCGGGAACGGGTGGTGGATGGCGGCATTGTAATTGATGTAGAAACGGGTGAGACCATCGCCCGTGACCTTCCCATGCCTCATTCGCCCCGCTTGTTTGAGGATGAACTTTACCTGTTGCTTTCTGCCACCGGGGAGTTGGTCAAATTAGAAAAAAATACCGGGGAATATGTCCAAGTGACCCAACTAAAAGGCTTCGTTCGGGGTCTTTGCAAACATGGCGATTATGTTTTTATTGGGCATTCTAAATTGCGGAAGAGCTCGTCCACTTTTGCGAAGCTTAAATTTGCAGAGCCAGCAAATATCGCAGGGGTTTCGGTGGTTCACTTGCCAACGGGGGCATTGGTCGGGGAAATCAGGTACCAAAGTTCGTTGGACGAGATTTATGATGTGCAAGTATTACCGAACTGTCAACGGCCCGGCATATTGAACACGGAAAAGCTGGCGTATAAAATGGGGCTTTCAACGCCGGATGAGGCATTTTGGGTGAATAAAAATTAAAGAAAAATGGCTTTGTGGAATCTTCCGCAAAGCCATTTTTCTTGTCAGTAACCATACAACAAACTAGGCTTTCACCAGCTTCACCAGTTTTTTGTCAAACGGATTCAAAGCCGTTCCTTCTACATCTGCTTCCACCTCAATCCGAAATTCTGAGTTAACTGATTGCAGCTTTTTGGCCAATGATACCAGCCCGCCCGTCAGGAAATTCTTATCACCAAATTCATCCACACTGGATTTATTAAGCTGAAACGGCAAGGTAAAATCAACTGCCAACGGCGAATCGGCTGGCACGTCTATGCGCTGGGTTAAAGTGATTTCCCCCAACTGGTATTCGTCCACCAATTTTTCCTGCCCTCTGCCACGGCTATACTTTTCGACCATTACGAGCCGCACGGAACGCACTACTTGCTGGTTTTTGGAATGGAAAACCAACTGACCACTCACCGCACCTACTTGCTCGAAGACCATTTCCGGGAGCACTAACTCCACTTTCACGCCCTCGATGCCTAGGTATTTTTTTATTTTTCCAAACATACGCTTATGGGTTTTTGGTTTTTGGTTTCTGGTTTCAACCTCAGGGCCTCCCTGAAACCAAAAACCAAAAACCGTTAAACAAACCGCTTGTGCCAGCTCTGGTTGAGTGGCTTGAGCCATTTTTCTTCCAACTCGCCTTTTGTCTTGACCAAATTATCGAAAACAAGGGTGTCGGAGGTAATTTCACCATTTTGGTATAACGCTGAAAACTCCGGTTGGCTGGCCGATTTCACCTCCTCGCCTTCTTTCCAAGCGAAGGTCATCCGGTCGAAAAGGTCAATGCCAAGCTGCGTTTCGAGCTGCTTCATGAAATGGACGCTTTTGTCAATGGAGCAGCCGCTGGCGCCTGCTCGGCTTTCATCCACAGCGAGGAGGATGAAGCGGTCGTGCAGCACGTCACCATGCGCCCGAAGTTGGTTGCTGTGGCTGACCCAGTTTTGTGCGAAGCTGTCCACCACTTCCTTTAGTTTGGGAACCACATCCATCGGAAAAGGCTTGCTTGATTGGTAAATCCAGACCCTCGTTTCTGCTGGAAAATCTTGAAAACTGTCCATTTTAACTGAATTTTTATCCAAAATTACAAAATCCCGGACAAGACTTCGATGGCCCGGTCAATTTCATTTTTTGTGTTGTAATAATGTGGTGAAAGCCGGAGTGCCCACCCTACCCCTTTTTCCGTAAAATCAATCTGTGCATTGATTGGAGTGCCGATACCCGCATGGATATTGGCACCATCGAGCGCTTTTTTGATTTCGGCAGGGTTTTTTCCGTCGAAATGGGCGGTTACAATTCCACATTTCCAAGCGCCTTTGTCTAGCACTCGAACGCCGGGCAAGGCCGAAAGTTGAGAACGGGTGTAAGCTGCCAGCCCCGTTACTTCTTTTTCAATGGCCGCTAACCCGAGATTGGTGGCATATTCCATCGCCAGTTTTGAGCCTAAAACCAAGGCATAGTTTTTTTCCCACTGCTCGTAGCGCTTGGCACTTGGCTCCAGTTCATATTTATCGGGAGAAGTCCAGACGGCACCTGCCATGTCTGGAAAAATGGGTTCAAAGCAAGCACCCAAAGCCAAATCAGAGACGTACAGAAAGCCAGCGCCACGTGGGCCTCGCAGCCATTTCCGCATGGTGGCGGCAAGGAAATCGCAGCCAATTTTGGCGACATCCAACGGCATCTGACCAGCGGACTGGCAGGCATCCACGAGGTACCAAATGTCCCGGTCACGGCAAAGTTGACCAATCGCTTCCACATCCTGCACTAGGCCGGAATTGGTCGGTACATGGGTCACAGCGACGAGCTTGGGTTGGTGCTTTTCCATCAGCTCCTCCATGGACTGCGGGTCCACACCACCTTCCGGCAGTTTTGCGGCACGTACCAGCTTTATTTTGAACCTTTTTTGTAAAAAAAGAAAGGCAATCTGGTTGCTCACATAGTCATCGTCAGTGGTGAGCAGCACGTCGCCCGGCTCGAAGGGGATGGACGAAAGCGCCCGAAAATAAGCATCGGTGGCGCTGCTTGCGAAGGCGATATTGCAGGGCTGAGCATTGAGCAAGCGGGCGGTTGCATTATAAAACCCGGTGATGTCCTCCGCATGTTTTGCAGCCACTTCGTAACCACCGTGGAGCGATTCTTCGGTCAAATAATCGTGCATCACTTGTGAAACGGGCAGCGGTGGAAGGCTTGCCCCAGCATTGTTCAGGTGGGTATGGAGCGAGCAGCCGGGGGTATCGTTGCGAAGTGCTTGTATGTCCATTTTTGAAAAATTTTACGAAGAAAATAATGCCCGACGAGGCATCTGGCTATTTTTTGCGCAGCACAAAACCCTTGCCCACGCTGTGTTTTCTATTTTTGAAAAGGGCAAAATCCAATTTGATGATGGTATCGGTGAGCAAGGTCAAACCGGGTTCATTGGCCGAAGGCCGCAGCTTGACCTTCTTCTCCGCTTGGCCGGAAACATTGCCAGCGTTTTCCTTGAAAAGGCGTTGAATCAGCCCCGTCCAGTACATTTCAAGCAGGCCAATAAGGTAGCCGCTCAGGTTTTTTTCTTCCAAAACCTCCATGCCGTATTGCGCTGCCCAATGCCGAAAAAGCGCTGGGTCAACGAGGTATTCGTGTCCAAAGGCATAAGCGCCTTGGGCAATCGCTCGCTTGCCTAGGAGGCGGTTGATGGGGTCGTAAGTTAAGGGGAAATTGGTCTGCGGAAAGGTGATGAACGCCAAGCCGCCTGGGGCTAGCACCCGCCCTATTTCTTCGGTCATGCGCTGTGGTTTTCCGACGTGCTCCATTACATCCACACTGGTCAGCAAGTTGAAACTTGCAGTTGGAAAACTCAAATTCAGGGCGTCTTCGATGCGGTAATTGATGTTCGGAACGCCACTGTTCATTTGCTTCGCAAAGGCAATATCGTGCTCGTTGATGTCGCAGGAAGTCAGTTTTTGGCAGGCGGCGGCTATCATTGGGTCGTAGTCTCCTTCACCTGTTCCAAGGTTCAGCGCCTCGGCAAATTTTCGGCTTGCACCAAATTTTGCGAGGTTTTCACGAATGAAAAGGTATCGGTTGCGATAGGTCGGGAAAAGGAGTTTGTAATTCATATTTTGAACAGGGTTTTTATTTACAAATTCTTCGCCGCTTCCCGAATTTGCTGCGCATTTTGGGCATTTCCCTGCTGGTCATAAGATTGTGCCAATCGTTCGTAAGCACTCTTGATATTGGGTAAAATGTCGCCATCAATCTTGATGGCCGCTTGGAAATCGTTGGCAGCACCAGACAAATCACCGCCGTACAAACTTGCCAGCCCCTTATAAAATGGCCCGGAAGTATCGCCGGGCGCTACCTCAATTGCCTTCTCGGCGGCTTTTTTCGCCTCCGTGGGGTTGCCAAGGTTGAGGTAGGCCATTGCCATTTTTAACCAAGCCTGTTCGTTGTCGGGGTATTGCTGGGTTTCATTTTGAAAAGCGGCCACAGCGCCCTGAAAATCTTGCGCTTTCAGGGCTTTTTCGCCTTCAAAAACTGCGCCTCCACCCTGCTCGATGGCCGTCAGCGGTACGCCGTTTGCGGTGATGGTGTGGATGCTGCGCTTGTTGGGCCATTTGCCCTCCCTCAGTTGCGGGCCTTTGATATACCGGGACGGGAAGATGCCATAATCCCAAGGTTTCTCGTAGCGGGAAGCGAATTTGACGTAGGTTACCTTGACTTTGCCATTGTATTTTTTGTCCAAATAGGCATGGGCAACGTAGGAAAACGAGGTGCCAATCGTCACCGTGTCCTTCATCGTTGGGTTGATTTTGCCCTCCGTTTCCAGCCAATCCACGGCTTGCTTCATGCTAATGCCCCAATAGTCTGTTTCGTAATTGCCATAGGCACCTGAAATGCCACCTGAAATCGGGTTGAAATAGGTGTAGGGGAATTGGGTGTTGCGTGCAATATAAACGGCAGGTTCCAGCAGCATCAAACCCACCACTGCGTAAATCACGTATTTTCCAGTTTTGTTGGCCTTCAACATGGACTCCAGTTCCAGGAAAAAAAGTGCTGCAACGACCGTCATTGTTGGATAGACGAAAGTCAAGTGCCGCCAGCCATCGTGAAGGATACTGTCTTTGTAAATGACGTAGAACAAAGGGAAAATCGCCGCAAAAACTACCATAAAAACTGGCAATGGTTGGTATTTTTTGAAAAATTTGCCCAAGAAAACCAAGCCGCCAATCATCCCAATTAAGCTGAAAATCGGAATTGTGCGCCAAACCCAAGTAAGTGCGTAATTCCAAGGCGTTTCATCCGACATGACATTTTCACCTGCAAAAAGCACCCGGATTTTCACGCCCAATTTTGAGAATTCGCCAAGTGCTTCCAAGGCATTGCTGATGGGCGATTCCATTGCATACGGCCAAAATGGCAGGCACAAAACAAAGCCAACCACAGCCATTCCAATGGTCCAAAGCGCATATTTCCCCACCGTTTTTCCTTCGGAAGTAAGACCTCCAAATCCATTTTTCATTAAAAAATCCAAGCCTGCGAAGAGCAACAAAAACGCCACCAGTAACAAGCCACCTGCCCGTGTCGCTATCGCCAGGCCAATGCCCAACACAATTCCGAGGGCGGTTTTCCAATTTGGATTTGGCATTTTTTTAAAAAAAAGCGCCATGTAATAAATGGCCATCGCATATCCAGCGGCAAATGGGATGTCCTTGGGGTTCATCAATGAATCGCCTAGGAAACGGGGCGAGAGAAACATAAACAACAAGGTCAGGATGCCTGCACGCCATCCAGCAATTTCCTTGGCCAGCAGCGCCGTGAAAAGCATGGCCAGCACTCCGAAAATGGCGTTGAATACATGCCGAACATCGTGGTAGCCAGCGTCCTGCCAAGTGTAACCCATTGCCTTGTTTGCGAAGCCAGTCACGATGTCAAAAAAGCCGCCGTAGTAGTACATTTTGCCCTTGTTGTAAGGGTCGTTTGCTTTCGGGTCAATTTTGAGGGCTTCGGGATTGCCACCCGTGTAGTGCTCCATCAGGCGGGCCGAGTAGTCATCTTGGTATTCGTCGTCGCCATTGATGCCGCTGCCAAGTGCTAACCCAATGGTTATCAACAAGATAAGCAGGGTTAATCCCGAAAAAATCTTCTTGTAAAGTCCATCATTTTCGGATGTAGTAGTGGCTCGTTCCACCCAATTGCTTGGATTAAACGAAGATTTTTGGGAGGAAGCCACAGCTTGTGGACGAATAGGCTTTGCAGGTTTTTTACTCATGATACGGTGCTGATTTGACGGCGCAAGATAGAAAAAACGGTTATTTTGACTTGGGGTTTCAATTTAGGCAGGCGGTGGAACTAATTTAGTGACAGGTCAGTTTTTGAGCAAAAATCTATTATAGACATGCAAGACCTCGTCAAATCAAGCAAATTTCTCTCCTTCGTGCTGAGGCACCGGCCTGATAAAATTGGGCTGGAACTTGATGAAAACGGCTGGGCATTGACATCAGATTTGCTCGAAAAACTCAATTCAAATGGCTATCGTTGCGACTTCGAGCAGCTAAAATCCATTGTCGAAAACAACAATAAAAAGCGGTATGCTTTTTCGGAAGATTTTCTAAAAATCAGGGCAAATCAAGGGCATTCCGTGGAAATTGATTTGGGCTTGAAGCCAAAAATGCCACCAGAAATCCTGTATCATGGGACGGCCATTCAGAACCTGAGTTCCATCAAAAAACAAGGTTTGATAAAAGGGAAACGCCACCACGTCCACCTGTCCGCAGAGGAAGGAACGGCCATTCAAGTCGGTGGAAGGCATGGAAAGCCAGTGGTGTTGAAAGTAAAAGCGGGTGAAATGAACCGAAGCGGGCTTCTGTTTTTCCAATCGGAAAATGGGGTCTGGCTGGTGGATTCCGTTCCGCCCGATTTCTTGATTTCCCCTTCATAACTGCATGGAAATCAGGAAAGTAGCGAAAAGCAAGAGATTGTAGCCTGCCCATATTTTCCAGTCAATATAACTGCTGGGAGAAACGCCAAGATGCTTCCAATTGTACCAAATCAAAATCACCCGGTCCACCATGAAGGCAGTAACGGCGGCCCAAGCGATTCCCTCCAACCCAAAGGTTATGCCCCACCAAAAGCTCAATCCAATCAAGACCAGTAACTCCGCCAATGCACTGATTATCAGCATTTTATTTTTGCCAGCACCCATGGTGACGGCCTGCGGGAGCAGGATGCGGCTGCCCAAAAGCAACGTAAAAATATTGAAAATGCGGGCAGAGGTTTTGAAGTCTTCGTTGAAAAATATTGGGAACAAGAATGGGGCCGCCAACATGGAGGCCATGCTCAATGGATAGAGCAAATGCGATAATTTGCGGGTTTGGGATTTGATTCGCTCCAAGCCAAGTGCTTGATTTTCAACGATTTCTGGAATGAGTGCCATACCTAACGCACCAACCATCAACACGGCCAAGGGCAGCTCTCGGGCACCGTAACGAAAGATGGCGAAGGCTTTTTCATCCGTAAAAAGTGTGGAAACGGCTAGCCCACTGACGTACTCCGAGCCTTTTCCGATAGCGGCAAAAAGCAGCAAGGGCCAAGATAACAACAGGAAGTTTTTCAAAAAAATGGGGTCGAGCTTCCAGTCGGCATGGCTATGAACGACGGCGAGGCTCCACACTAATTTTACGAAGGCCCAAATCAATAGCCCATAAATGCTTTCCCGAAGGGAAAAATGGAGAAAAATAGGCAGGACGACTAGCACCAATTGCAGTCCAAAACTCACCACCCCGAACAGCACGAGCTGCTTGTATTTTTTCAGGAGCAGGTAGAAAATATGAAGCAAAAAACTGGGGGAATTGAGCACCAGGAAGAGTGCCAAGAGGTTGAGCAATGGCATTTGCTCGAAGTTTGTGAGGTACTGCCCAACAGGTTTTTGGAACAAAAAAAGTAGCGCTCCAGCTAGTAACCCGGCCAATGAAAACAGGAGGAAAGCATTGAAAATCGCCCGTTTTTGCGTTGGTTCATCTAACTTCGCAAAGACTTGCAGCAAGGCATTTTGGCCACCGGCCACCCAAAAAAAACAGAACAAACTGGCGATGAACAGGAGCGCCTCGAACTCCGAAACTTGAGTGGTCGGCAGACCTGCTTTGACCAATAAAACGCCAATCAGGATAGCCGTACCGAACTGCAAAACCTGAAAAATTTGGAGGGAATTTATTTTGTCAAAACGAATCATTTAACCATTTGGTTATCAATCGTTTACCTCTTCCTCATGTTCGTGAAATATCACGCCAAATTCTTTTAATTCTTCCAAGACCGGCTCGTATATTTCCTTGCGAACTGGGATGTTCACCCCTGCGGTCACAATCTTATTTGTCATCAAGAATTTTGCAAAAATGCCAAGTGGCAGCCCCACTAAACGGGCCATGGCCGTATCATCGCTGTCCTCCCCTTTGAGTTCCATCGTGGAGGTCAGCTTATATTTCTTGCCGCCTAGTTCGTATTCAAACAGGTGCTGCATGATGATGATGTCCTTGTCTTTTGGGGAAAGCTTCCATTTATCAAGCAGCAGGTCTTCCAAAATCAAAGCTGGGGTTGCGTTTTCGGTGTTGATTTTCTTTTTGCTGAACAGCCCAAGCCAATCCAGTTTTTTCATCACTGGCGAAAATTCTGACTCGCCGAGCATCTCCGCCACCCGCTCTTTCACGGATGCCCCTGGCCTACCGGGCTTGCTCAAAAACGCCTCCATCAGTTCGTGGTAAGTGATTTTATCTGAATCCATGATGGGGTACGTGCCATCGGTAAGTCCGATTTGCAAGAGCGCATTCCATGCATCGCAAAAACCACGGTAACGGATGGTGCCACGGTATAAACTTGGAATGTCATCCAAGCCATAAGCCTCCCGATAAAGCAATGAATCCCGGTTGGCATATACCTCGAAAGGCTCATCATAACCAGGGATTTCAATCAGTTTATATTCCTTGAAAAGTCGGTTGTAGGGGATGTATTTGAACTTGCCATTTTCAAGATACTGGGCAGTTCCTTGTCCCGCTTTCACCACGTTGCGGGGGTTCCAAGTGAACTTGTAGCGCCAAGGGTTTTTCTCTAAATTATCAAGCACTACCAAGCCGCCAGCGTTGGAACTGAAGGCGGTAATCTTTCCACCTTTTGCCTTTATTTCGTCAATCTTCTGCATGGCCGACATGTGGTCAATGCCAGGGTCAAGGCCCATTTCGCCCATGAAAATCAGTTCATTGTTCCGAAATTCATCGCTGAGTTTGTAAATGTCCTTGGAAACATAGGAAGCCGTGATAAGGTGTTTGCGCAAGCGGATGCAATCATAAGCAACCTCCACGTGCATGTGCGGTGGCAACAGGGAAATCACCACATCCGCCCTCGAAATCAAGCCTTGACGCTCCTCCGCTTTGGCTGCATCGAGCCAAACCGCACGGCCGTTTGGGTGTTTTCCCACTTTTTTTACCGCTGTTTCGAGGTCAGAATCGGCCACTACGACCGACCAATTATGGGTTTGTGCGTTTTTCAGGACGTACTGAATACAGGCATTGGCGGAGCGGCCAGCCCCTAAAATCAGGATGTTATTCATTTTGTAAGCATTTTTTGAAAGAGGGTGCAAGGTAAACATTCGCCTAAAAACCATTGGAACGGAAAGGCTGGGAGTTTTCAACATACATCCAGCATTTCCAATTTTACCTGTATGTTTGACCAATTTCTAAGCAGTTTTTATGATAAAACAGTCAATTCATACCGAATATTCGAGTTACGATTCCTTGGCAGAACTTTCAGAAGGCGACAGAGACCTGCTCATTTTAGCCAAAAAATCATTGGAAAACTCGTATTCTCCCTACTCCAATTTCAAGGTCGGGGCGGCTGTTTTGCTGCGCAATGGGGAACTGCTAGGCGGCAGTAATTACGAGAACGCCAGTTATCCGCTTTGCATCTGCGCCGAACAGACGGTGCTTACCACCGCTGCAAATATTCACCCTGGAATAGCACCATTAGCAATTGCAATCGCCATCAAAAACCCACGTCAGGTGATTGACCGACCGGGTCTGCCCTGTGGTGCCTGCAGGCAGGTAATTTGTGAAACGGAAATGAAGAACAAGCAGCCAATCCGTGTAATTTTGCAGGGCGAAACTGGCCCAATTTTCATTTTTGAAAACGGTTTGGATTTGCTGCCATTGGCTTTTGACCAAACGTTTCTTTGAATTAAATCGTGTAATCGGAACAGATTCCTCAATTCCTCAATAACTTTTTCAAGGTGTACAAAATCCTTCTCAAGCCTTTCCTCTTCCTTTTTCAACCTGAAAAAGCGCATCATCTTACTTTGTTTTTTTTGAAAATCACCTTGGCAATTCCATTGGTTGGCTTGTTGTTTCGACGTCATTTCACGGTTGTGGACAAGCGGCTAGAGCGGCAGGTTTTTGGCTTGAAATTCCCAAATCCCGTTGGCTTGGCAGCAGGTTTTGACAAAGATGGAAAGCATTACGAGGCCATGTCGGCACTGGGTTTTGGCTTCATTGAAATCGGGACTGTCACACCCCTGGGGCAAGAAGGAAACCCGCAGCCAAGGCTTTTCCGATTGCCAGCAGACGAGGGGCTTATCAACCGCATGGGCTTCAATAACGAGGGCGTAGATGCAATGGTCGAACGACTAAAAAATCGAAAAAAAGGCCCCGTCATCATCGGTGGGAACATCGGTAAAAACAAGGTGACACCCAACGAGCATGCCGAACTGGATTATGCCATTTGCTTCGAGGCGCTTTTCCCCTATGTGGATTATTTTGTGGTAAATGTCAGCTCACCAAACACCCCAAACCTACGGGATTTGCAGGAAAAAGCGCCACTCACGGCGCTGCTCACTAGCCTCCAACTTTTGAACCGTCAAAAGCCCACACCAAAGCCATTGCTTTTAAAAATTGCGCCAGACCTGACCGATGGGCAACTCGATGACATCCTGGACATTGCGGCAGCCACCAAACTGGATGGCGTGATAGCCACAAACACAACCATTTCACGCAAGTCATTGAAAACCAGTGACATGGAATTGGAGAGAATCGGTGCAGGTGGCTTAAGTGGCAAGCCTGTTTCTGCTCGTTCAACGGAGGTAATCCGGTATTTGCACGAAAAATCTAGGGGAAAATTAACGATTATTGGTGTTGGTGGCATTGCATCTCCAGCAGACGCCATCGAAAAATTAGCGGCTGGTGCAGCGTTGGTGCAGGTTTATAGTGGCTTGGTTTACGAAGGGCCAAGCTTAGTCAAGTGCATCAACAAGGGCATTTTAGAGCAAGTAAACCATGGCAAATAGAAGCCATTTTCAAGCTCCTACAAATTACAAAAAAAGCTGTTGGCATCTTATTTGAAAAGGTAGGTTTATCCTTCTCAATTTTATCTCCTTCATCATCATTTCAGTTTTCTAGAGTTCACCTGACCTTTTGGGTGTGTATTTCATTTTAACATTAAACAACAAACACAACACATGAATAAACAATCGACTATTTTGAAGGATGTGAGACTTTGGTTGGTAATCATTAGTGCAATTATTTTTTTCACGATGATATTTAAAGGTTATCCTATGGAATAATCTCAAGTAGTTTCTGAGATGGTAACCTTTTGACCTTCAATGTTTTACTAAAAAAGAAAAGCCACCAGTTTTGAATTGGTGGCTTTTTTCGTTTCTGAATCTGATGATTACTTAATTTTCAAACTTAAATCCAAGCTAGTAGCCGAATGAGTAAGCGCACCCACGGAGATGAAATCAACGCCCGAAAGCGCAATCCGTCGAACGGTATGGATACTGACGCCACCAGAGGCCTCAGTTTCGAAACGTTGATTCACCGTAGCAACGGCTTCAGCCAACAACGGCAGTTCGAAATTGTCGAACATGATACGGGTCACCTGACCGACTTCCAGTACTTGATGAAGTTCTACCAAGTTCTTCACTTCCACGGTCACACCGAGATTCAAGCCTTGTGCTTTTTGGTAATCAGCTACCCGAAGAATGGCATTTCTCACCCCATCACAAGCCATGACATGGTTGTCTTTTATCATAAACCATTCAGAAAGATTCTCCCGGTAGTTGTGGCAACCACCCAAACGTACAGCGTATTTTTCCAAAAAACGCAGCAAGGGCGTGGTTTTACGAGTATCAAGAATTTTAACTGGCAAATCCTCCACTTCGAAAACAAACTCGTGAGACAAGGTTGCAATGCCGCTCATTCGTTGCATGATATTGAGCGCAACCCGCTCCGCACGGAGGAGCGCCTGCGTATTGCAAACCACTTGAAATGCCACATCACCATAACTCACGTGGGTGCCATCTTCAATGAATTTGGTGAACTTAGCATTTGGGTCAACCTGCTTGAAAATGCGGTGCGCCACTTCCACGCCCGCTAAAATTCCGGCATCTTTTACCAGCAAATTGGCGGTGCATTGAGCATCGGCAGGGATGCAGGCCAAGGAAGTACGGTCGCCTTGCGGTGCATCTTCGAGGAGGGCATTTTCGATAAAAACAGCGAGCTGGCGCTCAAATTCGGGTTCAAATGTCATTGGTGTTTGTTCTTTATTTTTTTTGAAAAAAACCGAAATTATCTCGGCTCAGTCTGCAATTTAAGGATATTTCCCATGCTGTAGCAAGTGCGGCAGCGGGCTTCGTAAACGTCTTTTTCGCCGAGCATCACGGTGTTTGCCTCATTTGCTAGGCGGAACGAGTGCGTAGCTAGGTTGCCACAGTGCTGACAAATGGCGTGTACCTTCGTGATGTACTCAGCCACGGCAAGCAAGTCCGGCATTGGCCCGAAGGGGCGACCTTTGAAATCCATGTCAAGCCCTGCCACGATGACCCTTTTGCCTTTGAGGGCCAACTGCTGGCATGCATCGGTTAAATCACTATCAAAAAACTGTGCCTCGTCAATGCCCACTACGCCCACGCCTTCAGACAGTTCGAGCAATTTTCGGGAGTGGTCAATTGGCACGGCTAAGATGAAGTTTTCATCGTGGGAAACCACCTTCACTTCATCGTAACGGGTGTCAATTTTGGGCTTAAAAATTTCCACTTTTTGGTTCGCAATCTTGGCCCGCTTGAGTCGGCGAATCAATTCCTCGGTTTTGCCGGAGAACATGCTTCCGCAAATGACCTCAATCCAACCGTTGCGCTGGCCTTTAAAATGTGGTTCGAGAAACATAATTCAAGTAAAAAGTGAGAAGGCGAAAGTAAAGAGTTAAGGGACAGCAGTCGCTAAATTGGTTATAATTTGGCCACATTTTAATCGTAAAGCCAATAATATTTGCGAGCCGGGTGTTTGGTGAGCAAGAAACCAACTTAGAAAAGCGAGGTGTTTGCTTGTATAATTTGAATTTGCCTACCTTTCGGTCTTGAAGTTCAAATCGGGCGGCGAAGGTAGTAGTTTCCCGTTTTTTTTCACAAAAAAGAAGGCAGAAAGGAATCGCAGGCAATTTTTACGAAGAAAACGATAATTTTCCGGCCTTGTAAATAATTGACTGTCAAATCAATAGCTTTGTGCCTGCACATTTTACGACCTATTCAATTCTAAATTAACTATAGAACGAAACATGGATTTTCAGAAAAACAAAACCCTGCTCGACAAAATCAACGCACTTTACAAAAACATCAGCAGCGATCCGGCCAATGTTTCCAGCATTGAAATGGACCTGATGAAGAGCTATATCCGGCAGTTTTACGAGGTTTTCCTCGATTTGCCGACTGAGACAGCGAAACCTGCCGCCCCAACGCCAGTGATTGTTGAGCCGAAGCACGTCGAGCCTCGGATTACACTTCGCAAACCAGAAACCACACCCCCACCACCACCACCTTTAAACCCGCAACCTGAGCCGCCGAGGCCAGAGCCGCCGAAAGTTGAGCGAGCGCCAGAACCTGCTCCTGCTCCGCCACCACCGCCAGTTGTAGTTGCACCTCCTCCACAGCCGGTTGTTGTTGCACCGCCGCCACCACCCATTGTTGTGGAAGCAACGCCGCCACCTGCACCAACACCAGCACCAATTGAGTTAGTAGTTCCGAAAACGCCTACTGCCAATGACCCCGAAATTGATGAGCTTTTTGCTTTCAAGTCTGCAACGGAATTGTCGGAAAAACTAAGCGAGTTGCCTATCACAGACATCAAAAAAGCGATGGGCTTGAACGAGCGGATTACCGCACAAAATGACCTTTTCATTGGAGATGCTGCAACTTTTGATGCTACTATTGCTACCCTGAACCAATTGCGGAGTTACGAGGAAGCCAAGGATTACTTGGTCAGAAATGTGGCCGGGAAATTCAATTGGACAGCGAAAGACAAGAAGGAAAAAGCGAAAGCTTTTATCAAGTTGGTTCGCCGAAGGTATTGAATCCCGATATTTTGGAAATCAAAAAAGGCGCTGAGAATCGGAAGATTTTCAACGCCTTTGTTTTTTTGGAGATGGCTTCGATTTATTGCCGTTTTTCCATTTTCAAACTGTAAACATGTGGCAAACGAACCCCAAAATTCCCCCAATAATATCGTTTCGGCTCCCGTTCCACCATGTTTGGAAAGCAGTTGTACGGGGAGAAGTCAAACTCCTGAAAATCAAGGACTTGCAGGCCATTTTTTATTAAAGGCATCATCACCTCTGAAAGGCTATGGTTCCAAAAATGCTCGATGCCTTGAACCCCAGCATAACGGTCTGCGTAGGTGCCACTGATTTCTTCGGAATACGGTTTTTGCTCCGTGTAATATCCGTACTCAACTTTGTGGTTATCAAAGTTGAACAAGTAAAATGCGGGGTGGAACTCTGCCAAGTAAAAAATGCCGCCGGGCTTAAGGAAATGGGAAACGATATCCGCCCATTTTTTAAGGTCAGGCAGCCAAGGAATCGCACCAAAAGTGGAAAAAACGATGTCGAATTGGCCTTCGAGTGCATCGGGAAGTGAATACACATCTGAGTGGACAAACTTTGCATCCAAGCCTAATTCAGCATTTATTTTTCGAGCAGATTCAATGGCATTTTCAGAAAAATCAATACCAGTGACCTTGGCGCCCTGCCTTGCCCACGACATTGAATCCTGCCCAAAATGACATTGGAGGTGGAGCATTGTTTTCCCTGCCACATCGTCCAGGGCGTTCGCCTCGATTTCAGTGAGGGAACTTTTGCCAGCCATGAAACCCGGCTGGTCGTAGAAGTCGGATTTGAGATGGGTTTCTACTCGGTCATTCCAGACTTTTTTGTTTTCTTCAAAATAATTTTGCCACTGGTTTTCCATTTGAATTGTCCTTTTGTTAAGATGATTTGTTGCAGAAGCAGGCGAAACCATAACCCATGAGAAAACGTTCCATCCCTTTGCACTCCCGGCAAATATTCAGATATTGCCGGACTTTTTAATAAAACCTTTACTGTTACAAAAAAAATTACCACATCCATGGCAGAAAACAAAATTGCACCCGGCCAGCTCAATATCGAACTTCCAGAAGACATTGCGGAAGGTCAATACTCCAACTTGGCCGTCATTTCCCACAACCATTCTGAGTTTGTGGTTGATTTTATCATGATGGCGCCAAACGTTCCGAAGGCCAAAGTGAAATCCCGTATCATCCTCACGCCGCAGCACGCCAAGCGGCTGATGATGGCCTTGGCAGACAATATCAAAAGGTATGAAACGCAATTTGGCCCAATCCATGAGCCAGAAACGCCGCCCTACCCTACGATGAATTTCAATACGCCTACGGCTCAGGCTTAACTATGGTCTTGGTTTGGGTTAAATGGGCTTTCAGCTTAATTTGACCCAAACCAAACTGATACTTTTCTAATTTACTGCGTTAGGAATCTGATTTTTCATTAAAATCAAACAACTTCGATTCCAAGGCAACCCTTCAATTGGGCCATGCGTCCTTTCTTGACTTTGCAATTTCAAAATGCGGGACTTTGCTTTTCTGAAAACCAATGTTTCGCAGCCAACCAACTGAATATTAATATGCGCACTACTTTTAATTCCCACTGGTTATTCTTTCTCCTCTTCCCTGCGCTGGTCCTTTGCGCATGTGGCGGCAACAATAAAAAATCACAATCCAAGAGCCTTTCTACCAAAGTAAAAAAAGGGGAATTCAAAATTTACGTGGCAGCTACCGGTGAGCTAAAAGCTAAAAGTTCGGAGGAAATAAAGGGCCCAAGCGGTATGCGTTCTGCGCAAATCTGGCAAGCGACCATTTCTGACATGGTGGCTGAAGGAACGGTTTTGAAAGCAGGTGACTACGTTGCTACCCTTGACCGGACGGAGTTGGAAACCAAATTAAAGGAAGCGCAAACGGAAATTGACAAGACGCAAACTCAATTGGACCAAGCCAAAATTGATACGGCTATTGAGTTGCGAGGGCTACGGGATGATTTGATTAACCTCAAATTCTCGATGGAGGAGAAAAAACTCCAAGTTGAGCAGAGCAAATATGAACCCCGCATGGTCATTCAGCAAGCTGAAATAGACCTTGAAAAATCGCTCCGTGACTTCTCCCAGTTGGAGAAACGGTACGAGCTTACCCAAACAAAATCCAAAGCAAAAATTAGTGAAATACTGACATCGCTGACCCAAGTTCAACAACGCAGACAGCGATTGGTGGACCTGGCCGATCAGTTTGTGGTGAAAGCACCGAAGGACGGGATGGTCATTTACGCCAGGAGTTGGAATGGAAAAGTCGGCCCTGGCTCACAAATAAGCACCTGGGACCCCACTGTTGCGGAGCTACCTGACCTGAGTTCCATGATTTCAAAAACCTATGTGAACGAGGTGGACATCAGCAAAGTACAAAAAGGTCAGGATGTAAAAATAAAGGTGGATGCCTTCCCAGACCGCAGCTACACGGGCAAGGTAATCACGGTTGCAAACGTGGGCGAGCAACTCCAAGGCTACGATGCGAAAGTTTTCGAAGTTACTGTACAACTAGAATCGGTTGACTCCATCCTCCGCCCAGCGATGACGACAAGCAACGAGGTGTTGACCTATACTTTTAAAGATGTGCTCTACCTTCCTCTTGAGGCGATTCAGAGCGATTCCATATCATTTGTTTACAAAAAAATGGATGGAAAAACGGTAAAACAAGAAGTAATTACCGGAGAAACCAACGACAATGAAGTCATCATCGAGCACGGTTTGAAAGAAAACGATGAGGTATTGCTCATTATTCCTGATGACGCTGACCTTTTGCCATTAGTGCTCATCGACAAAAAAATCAAGGACGACCTTCGCAAAAAGCTGGAAGAAGAAAAGAAAAAACGGCAGGACGAGGCGCTCAAAAAAATGAAGGAGGTGAAAGAAGACTACCAGCCTAAAAGCGAAAAAGGTGGCGGCATGGTCATTTTCGGTTAATAAATTTCAAACCTCCAGCTTCCACCATTATGCAACGCACCATTTTCAACTTCGTATTGGCCATGGAGGGCGTGAAGGACAACATCCTCCGCTCCGTTTTGACCGCACTCGGCATCGTGTTCGGGGTGGCAGCAGTGATTGCGATGCTGGCCATTGGCACAGGAGCCAAGCAGGCGCTACTCGACCAGATGAAGCTGATTGGCACAAACAATATTGTCATCAATTCTTTGGTGCTGAAAGAAGGTGATGGCACTGGTGAAGCTACTGCCAATACTGCCCAAGCATCCGCTGGCAGCAGTAATCCTGCCAAGGAAGGCAAGCGCCCGTGGTCACCTGGCCTTACTTTGGAGGACGTAAAAGCAATTGAAAAAGTGCTACCCGGCGTGGATAAAATCAGCCCAGAAGTGGTAGAGCCGACCAACCTTGTACAAGGCGGAAAAACTGGAAAGGCCAAAGTTGTCGGTATCACTAACGCATTCTTTGAACTCAATAACCTCGGCCTTGCCACTGGCAATTTTTTTCATAAAGAACATATTGACGGTGGTAAACCTGTCTGCATTATCGGTCAAACCGTGCAGACCCGTTACTTCCCGGAAATTGACCCAATCGGTCAGTGGATAAAATGTGGGACCTCATGGTTTCAAGTGATCGGTGTTCTGGAAAAAAGGGTGGCAAGCAAGGAAAGCCTAGAAAATTTGGGAATCCGGGATTACAACGCAGATGTGTATGTGCCAGTGACAAGTGCCATGCTCCGCCTTAAAAACCGAGCGAGGGTTACTGCTGATAAATTGAAGCAGAATGATTTTGACAACGATGAAAACAAAAAGCAGGATGATGAAAGTTACCACCAGTTAGATAAACTGGTGGTTCGCTTGGAGGACTCCGGCACGCTGCAAGTTTCTGCGGAAGTGATTGCCAAAATCCTGAAGCGTCGCCATAAAAATTTAATAGATTTTGAAGTGGAAGTACCCGAATTGCTGCTCCAGCAGCA
>JBGSWN010000095.1:0-22055 GCA_041752395.1 Saprospiraceae bacterium
GGGCGATTGAGTTTCCGGTGGTGTCGGCGTTTGAGACAGTGCAGGGTTTAAGAGCAGTGGATAACTGATGAAGACCTTGACCTACATCTCGCTGATTGTCAACCTTTTGTTTCTGGCAGCCATCGCCATCGCCCTCCACAAATACGGCGGCCTCCGAAACCTCTGGGCAAAAATCAACAACCGGGGTATCGAGAAAGCCTATTTTCATCGCAAAAACCTTCTTGAAATGCTACCTCCCAAAGACGGGGCCATCGTCATGCTCGGCAACAGCATCACCGCTGGCGGCGAGTGGTCGGAACTCCTCGGAAATCCCAATATCCTGAACCGTGGCATCCCAGGTGACCATTGCGACGGGATGCGGGAGCGCCTCTGCGAAGTGCTACGCCACCATCCCTCCAAGATTTTCCTGATGGCGGGTGTGAACGACCTGGCCTTCATTTCCACCGCCCAAGCTTGGCCGAAATACGAGCGACTCGTCAACGAGATTTTGACAAAATCCCCCTCCACGAAATTGTACCTCCAAAGTGTGTTGCCCGTCAACAACATCGTCAGCCCAACCCCAGTGGACAATGACGAGGTGCAGGCACTGAATGCGAAAATCAAGGAATTTGCGCAAGCTAGAAACCTGATTTTCATTGATTTATATAATGTGCTGCAAGATTTGGACGGAAATTTGGATGCAGCGTACACCCAAGACGGTGTTCACATAAATGGGGCAGCTTACTTGAAGTGGGCATCGGTGATTAATGGAGAATTGAGAGTGGAGAATTGAGAATTGCTCGACATGCTAATTTTCAATTCTCCATTCTCAATTCTCAATTGAGAAAACATGATTTTCAACAGCCTTACTTTTCTGGCGTTTATCGCCTTTTTTCTGCCTTTGTATTTTGCCTTGAAGGGCAATGCACGGCTTTGGCTCAGCCTCATCGCCAGCTATATTTTCTATGGCTGGTGGGATTGGCGGTTCCTGTCGCTCATCGCCATTTCCACGCTGGTGGACTACTGGCTGGGCAAGAGTATGCAGGCTGAGCATGATGATAAAAAACGTTACAAGTTGCTGATTACCAGCATGGTACTCAATTTGGGGTTTCTGGCTTTTTTCAAATATTTCAACTTTTTCACGGACTCTTTCATCTCGGTGCTTGAAAATTTTGGGATGCACCCTTCGGTATTTTCTTTGAAAATTATCCTACCCGTCGGCATTTCCTTTTACACTTTTCAGAGTATGTCCTACACGATTGATGTGTACCGGAAAGACCTCACAGCAGAGCCTAATCTCCTGAAATTCGCCACTTTCGTTGCCTTTTGGCCGCAACTCGTTGCTGGCCCAATCGTTCGTGCTTCGGATTTTTTACCCCAATTCCAAAAAGACCATGATTTCGATTGGGACAGAATCACGACAGGTACTGGCCGGGTGCTTTGGGGCTTTTTCAAGAAATGCGTGGTGGCCGACTCGCTGGCGCCGTTCGTGGAACAGTGTTTTGCGGAGCCAAATGGCTTCGCCTCCATCAACCTGCTCATCGCCGTCATTTTCTACTCATTTCAGATTTACTGCGACTTTTCAGGGTACTCGGACATTGCCATTGGCTTCGCCCGCATTCTCGGTTTTGATTTCAATGAGAACTTTAAGACACCTTATTTCAGCCAAAACTTCAGTGAATTCTGGTCACGCTGGCATATCTCGTTGTCCAGTTGGCTGCGGGATTACCTTTATATTCCGCTTGGCGGCAACCGAAACGGCAAATTTGCCACCTACAAAAACAACATGCTGACCATGCTCCTCGGCGGCCTCTGGCACGGGGCGAACTGGACCTTTGTGTTCTGGGGTTTCCTGCATGGCATATACCTCATTGCGCAGCGACAATTGGGCAAGCCTTTCGGGTCTGTGATGAACGGGCTGCGGTTTCCGGCTTGGTTGAAAACGGGCGTGAACATTGCCCTGACCTATTTTTTCACCTGCTTGGCATGGATTTTCTTCCGTGCTGCAAATTTTGGCGTAGCCACGGACGTCATCAAGGGCATCGCTGGGTTACAAGGCTTTTCGATGGTGAATGTGATGAACAAATTTTGGGTCATCAAAGGCTTCCTGTTGATTGGCATTCTGTTGACCATTGAAGTCACCAACCTGCGGATGCACTGGAATAACTTGGCGTTTCAGCGCCCGGTATTCCGGGTGGTGGCTTACGCAACGTTGCTGTTACTACTGGCATTCTTCGGCTCATTTGGCAGCGGAGCGTTTATTTACTTTCAGTTTTAACCAAAAATCATGAAGAAATCATACTGGATATTCGCCACGATTTTGCTCGCCTTGTTGGCTGATAGAGTAGGGGGATTACTATTGGCAAAAATCACAAAAGACAGCCAATTCAGGTATTCCAAGCTCTACAATGGGGAGGAAGCAGCCGATATTTTATTCGTTGGAAACTCCCGTGGCCTCTCGTTCTACCAGCCCTATGCCGAGGAAAAAACAGGCCTCAAAACCGCCAATCTCAGCTACAACGGCATGCCCATCAGCCTCGCCGTTCCGCTCGTAATGGACTACCTCGACCGCCACCAGCCTCCCAAAGTGCTGGTCATGGACATCTCGCTGATTGACAGTGTGCGCATGGACAATAAGCTCGGCTACCAATTCAACCACTACTCACCTTACTCAGAGCGGCTTTCGGATTTGCTGAAAAACAAGTTTACAAACGACTACTTCGTGGGCATGGTGAGCCACCTTTACCGTTACAACAGCGAAGTATTTCAGCGTACTTTTTATTATTGGAAAAAATCGGACAAGGACTGGTTGCTCGACCGGGTCATTTCACTGGGCTTGGTGCAAGACGTTGATAATCAGAAGGTTTTGCGGTTTAACTACGATAAAAAAATGGTGGCTGAATTGGCAGAAATGGTCAAATATGCCCAACAAAAAGGCACGAGGGTGGAGTTGGTAGTGAACCCATATTTCCCCGCTTTTATTCCTAAAATCGGAAACTTGGATACGCTGACAACCGACCTTAATGCAGCGACTGGGCTAACGGTGAAGAATTTTGAAAATGCCGTGACGCAGACCGATGCCTTTGGTGACTACCAGCACGTGAACAAAGTTGGCGCAAAACTTTACCTCGACAAACTTATGGAAGCAGGCGTTTTGGAAACAAAAACGGGCATGATTCAGCAGTAACTATTTCTTGAAACGTTCCTCGGCCCGCTTGGCACTTTCCCATTTGATGCCAATCATTTCCTCCAGTTCAAGAATGGCAAGCTGGATGTCCGTTTCGGCAGTTAGCCTTTTCTCAGTTGAATTGTTGAATGACTCAGAAGCCCGCAGCATGTCCTCCATTTCAAGGTCAGCATTTTTGAAGCGTTGCTGCGCAATTTGGTAGGTGTTGCGAGAATCCTCTTCGCCCTTGGTTCGTACTTTCAGCGTTTCAATGGCAAGCAAAAGTTTGCGGTAGCGAGCCAAGGTTTCTGCCCTGATTTTGATTTTGTGCTGGTTCGCCTCCATGTCCGATATCAGGACATCCACTTCTTCAATTTCCCGTTTCTTTTTGTTGGTGGTAAAACTTCCGAGGCTAACCCCTGCCGTAAACTGATAGAGCGGGTAGAGCACGAGGTTGTCTTTGCTCGGTTGCAGCACGTTGGAAAGGCTGACTTCATTGATGTTGAACCCAAAATTGACGTCATTCATCCAATCCATCCGTTGCAGCTCGACCTCCTTTTTTTCCTGGGTTTTCTCGTATTCCAGAATCTTCGTTTGTGGACTATTTAGCCAAGCGAGCTGCACCAAATAATCTTCAAAAGAAGTGGCACGGGTACCTTCGGGTGGTACAATCTGGTTGTAGTCAATTTGTCCGTTGACGAGCAGCGGAGTCATTGCGCAAGCAAAAAATATTACTAAAACCCTGAAAATCAGTGAATTGTGAAAATGGTTCATTCAGACACAAGTTGTTGTTGGACAGGCAATTCCAAAAAAATGCCTTAGTCACAGGTTGTGAAACAATAAAAATCCAACAATCAGGCCATAGCGTGGGAAAGCGAATAATAAAAGAATGGGCGAAACTACACCAAAGGATTTGTGTCGTAAGTTTTTTTGACCTATTTTTGTACACTTAAAATTTTTACTCCCCGTAGAAATGCTCTTTTTCGAATTCAATTCGATATTTCCCATTCAAATTAGTTGGTAGATTTTTGATTTTGTAAAGGCTATAAAGTCTTCCAGAAAAATTCCCTCCTTAACGTACTGATTAGAACAAACACTAGGCAGCTAGATGAGGCTTGCTATTATTCAACCACTATGAATGAAGACATCGACGTATCGGGCGTCCTGACGTTTCCATCCGATACTTGTTTGCATGACATATTTAAGCGGGAAGTACACCGAAACCCAGATGCAATTGCATTGGTATTTGGCTCACAGTCAATGACTTATGGCGAGCTTGATACCCGTTCCACCCAACTTGCCAATCAACTCATTCAACTTGGAATCCAACCCGAAGACTTCGTTGCCATCTATCTGGAGCGTTCCTTCGAAATGATAATTGCCATCTTCGGCATCCTCAAAGCGGGCGGTGCTTACGTACCCATTGACGTGGATTACCCCACCGACCGAATGGCCTTCATGGTAGAGGATTGCGCCGCAAAAGTTATCCTGACACAAAGCCACCTCGCTCCAAACCTCTCCAGCTCCAAAGCAAAAATCATCAACCTAGACCAGCCCCTTTCCGAAATCGTCAATCGTAAATCGTCAATCGTAAATCCAACGAATCTGGCCTACATGATTTACACTTCCGGCTCCACCGGAAAGCCCAAGGGCTGCATGATAACCCACGAAAACCTATGCAACCAACTCGAAGGACAGCAGGCCATCGCACCGACGCCCGTCGGCGCCATGATGCTTACCTGCTCCATCAGCTTCGACGTTTCGGTGCTAACGATATTTTGGACATTGCTACAAGGTGCGCCCCTTGTATTGCCCAAGCAGGGTGAGGAAAAAGACATGGCGCAGCTTGCTGATACTATTCACAGAAACGGAGTTACACACATCCTCACCCTGCCTTCTCTCTACACCCTGCTGCTCGAACAGGCGCCAGCCCACAAGCTGCAAAGCCTTAAATTGGTCAACGTGAGCGGCGAAGTTTGCCCTACTTCGCTGGCGCAAAAACACGAGCAAATCATCCCCAACGGCCAGCTTTTCAACCTCTACGGCCCAACGGAAGCCACCGTCAATTGCACCTATTTCAAATTTCCAAAAGGATTTAGCGAAGCAAAAGCGCCCATCGGCATTCCCATTCTGAACTACGAGATTTTCATCCTCAATGAAAAAATGGAGGAAGTCCCCCGTGGCGAAGTCGGTGAAATCTACATCGGTGGCACCAAACCCGTCGTTGGCCTTGGCTACTGGAACCGTCCGGAGTTGACGCAAGAACGCTTCATGCCCAAGCCACCTCAACTTTTTCCTAATTCTCAATTCTCAATTCTCAATTCTCAATTATACAAAACTGGAGACCTCGCCCGTTGGCAACCCGACGGCAACATCGAGTTCCTTGGCCGCTCTGATTTCCAAGTGAAATTCAGGGGGTACAGAATCGAATTGGGGGAAATAGAAACCGCCATCGCCAACCATCCTGCCGTGCGGGAAACCGTGGTTGTTTTGAAAAACCAACATGTTGTGAACGAAGGCAAGTTGGTGGCGTACATCGTTCAAAATCAAGGACTTGTGTTGACGGTGAGCGAATTGAGGGACTTCCTTTCGGCCAGTTTGCCGGCGTACATGCTGCCATCCCACTTTGTCATGCTGCAAAGCATCCCGCTGACCACCAATGGTAAAATTGACCGAAAAGCACTGCCCGACCCCGCCAACGACCGCCCTGAATTGGCGCAAGCATACGAAGCCCCGCTGGGCGATTTGGAAAAATACATTGCTTCGAAATGGGAAAATCTGCTCGAAATCAGTCGTATCGGACGCCAGGACAAATTCTTCGAATTAGGTGGAAACAGCATCCAAGCCGCCCGATTCATCGGGGGGTTGATGACTGCATGTGAGGCAAGCATTTTCATCACCACCATTTTCGACCACCCAACCGTGGCAGGCTACGCCACTTTTTTTGAGAAAAACTATGAGAACCTAGTTCCAAAGTTGATAGACAAAGCTGTCAACATTTATAATCCTACGGCAGCGGGAGCGGTTGAAAACAGCCGCTCCCCAATTTTTGAAACTGAAGAAAACGCAGGGTTACTAAACTTTAAAAGCTTAGTAACCCTAAATCAAGCTGACATCGCCCATTTCAAAACCATAATCCCCAAGCATTTACCCCTAGCCACCAATCACCAGTCACTAATCACCAATCACCATTCCCCCATTTTCATCCTAGCCCCGCCCCGCTCCGGCACCACGCTGCTGCGGGTCATGCTCGCCGGACATCCCGGCCTCTTTGCCTGCAACGAGCTACAACTGCTTCATTTTGAGACACTTGAAGAGCGGGCTGAGGCGTATCAGGGCAAATTCGCCCTTTGGTCGGAAGGCTTGGTCAGGGCGGTGATGGAACTCAACCATTGCGAAGCAGACGAGGCAAAATTGCTGCTGCAAAACTTTGCGAAGCACGGGATGACCGCCTTCGAAATGTTCGAGCAGCTGCAAGAATGGGTCGGCGACCGCCTTATTGTGGACAAGTCGCCGAGCTACGTGCTCGACCCTGCGGCGCTTGAAAAAGCCATCGCCGACTTTCCGAATGCCCGCTTCATCCACCTCGTGCGGCATCCCTACAGCATGGTGAAGTCCTTCGAAAAGTACCACATGGACCAGGTGCTGTACCTGCAATCGCACGATTTCAGCGCACGCCAACTTGGCGAACTTGTTTGGCTGGAGAGCCAACGAAATGCTGTGGATTTTTTGGAAAAATTGCCTCAAAACCAACAGTTCCGCATGGTGTACGAGGATTTGGTCCAAAACCCAGAGGCCGTCATGCGGGCCATGTGCATGGCGCTGGAAATCCCTTTCCACGAAGGTTTGCTCAATCCCTACCAGGATTTGGACAAGAAAATGACCGACGGCATCCACCGGGATAGCCGCTCAATGGGCGACACCAATTTTGCCCAAAAGAAAAAAATCGAAGCCAAAAAAGCCGAAGATTGGAAAGGCGTTTTGGATGATAATTTTCTTTGCGAAGCAACTTGGGAAATCGCAAAATCGCTTGGCTATCAAGGTATTTACGATTTACGATTTACGATTTACGATTCAGGTGCTGCTAGCGTTGAGGAAAATCGTAAACCGTCAATTGCTCAATCGTCAATCGCAATAATCGGTATGTCCTGCCGCCTCCCCGGCGCCAGTAACATCAAGGAGTTTTGGCAAAACCTGGTGCAAGGCAAAGACGTCAGTCACCTAGTAACAGAAGCTGATATCGAAGCCGAGGGAATCGTAAATCGTAAATCGTCTTTCGTAAATCGAACCTACGCCCTCGCCGACCCCTACGCTTTCGATGCCTCCTTCTTTGGATACCACCCGAAAGAAGCCGAGATGATGGACCCGCAGCACCGCCATTTCCTCGAAACAGCCTACGAGGCGCTCGAATCGGCGGGCTACGACCCCAGTCGTTTTGAGGGAAATATCGGCGTCTTCGGTGGTGTGGCAAGGAACACCTACGCCCTGAATAACTTGTTGACAAACAAGGACTTATTGGAAAAAAGCGGCGGCTGGTACCAAGAAATGCTGGCTTCCGATACAACTTTCAGCATAAGCAGAGTAGCTTACAAATTGAACCTTCGAGGCCCCGCCGTCAACGTCCAAACCGCCTGCTCGACGGGTGGGGTAGCGGTACACCTCGCCTGCCAGAGCCTCCTTGCTGGTGACTCTGACATGGTCATCGTTGGAGGGGGTAGGGTACAAGCACCCGTGCTTGGCGGCTATGAGCACATCGAGGGAGGACCGCTTTCTGCCGATGGGTACTGCCGGGCTTTTGATGCTGGCGCAAACGGCATGGTGCAGGGGCATGGTATGGCGATGTTGGTTTTGAAAAAGCTGGACAAGGCCATTGCTGACGGCGACCATGTTTGGGCAGTCATCAAATCCAGCGCCATCAATAACGACGGCTCGGATAAGACAGGAATCACTGCGCCAAGCTCTAAGGGTCAAGCCGCTGTCATCCGAAAAGCCATTGAAAAGGCGGGGCTGACGGGCGACCAAATCAGTTATGTCGAAACGCATGGTACTGGCACTTTCATTGGTGACCCGATTGAGATACAAGGACTGATATTAGGGATGAGGGATGAGGAATTAGGAATGAATGGGCCAGAGGAAAATCATCCCTCATCCCTAATCCCTCATTCCTGTCTAATTGGTTCGGTGAAAACCAATATCGGGCACTTGGATGCAGGTGCTAGCATCGTTGGAATCATCAAAACGGCTTTGGCGCTTCACTTTGAGCAATTGCCGGCCACCTTGCATTTTGAAAAAAACAATCCCCAGATAGACTTCAAGAACTCACCTTTCGAGGTGAACGCCGAACTGCGCCCTTGGAAGCGGAGCGAGCAGCCACGGTATGCTGGCGTGAGTAGTTTTGGCTTGGGGGGAACGAATGCGCACATCATTTTAGGGGAAGCGCCTATGGCAGTTGGCAGTTCGCAGTTGGCAGTTGGCAGTCCGCAACTCCTACCACTTTCTGCAAAAACGGACGATGCGCTTGACCGCTTGGTGGATAAATGCAAAAACGTCGGGGAGGTTCAAAACCTCCCCGACGTTGCGTACACCCTTGCCGCTGGCCGCCAACATTTTGCGAAGCGAAAAGCCCTGCTCATTGCAGAAGGAAAAGAAAAGCCGGAGGTCATCGCACCGCAATCTGCAATCCAAAATCCGCCATCCGCAATCGTCATGATGTTTCCCGGCGGCGGCGCACAGTATGTTGGCATGGCGAGGGATTTGTACAAAACAAATGACTTTTTCCGAGGGCAAGTGGACAAGTGTTTCGTCATTTTGGAAACGCAGCATGACCTGATAATCAAGGACTTGGTGTTTCCGAAGGAAAGTAATGCGGCAGATGAAACGGCACTGCAAAACCCGGCAGCAGGTCTTGCAAGTCTTTTCGCCATCGAATATTCATTGGCCAAACTCTGGCAACATTGGGGCATCCAACCCGCCGAACTCATAGGCCACTCAATGGGCGAATACACGGCGGCTTGCATTGCTGGCGTGATGTCCTTGGAGGCTGCGCTTGGTTTGGTGACCGTTCGAGGCAAGTTATTCGAGACGCTGGATGGCGACGGCTGCATGTTAAGCATTGCGACGACGGAAGAAAAGCTGCGGTCATTTTTGACCGACGGGCACACGATTTCTGTGATTAACAAAGTGGACAGCCTCGTGGTCAGCGGCACTTCTAGCGCCGTTGATAGTCTGCAAGCAGAACTGACGGCGGTGGGCATTGATTCCAGCAAAATCCACATCAAAGTTCCGGCTCACTCGCCGTTGATTGACCCGATTTTACCGCAGTTCAAAAAATACCTCGAAGGCGTTGAACTTCATGCGCCCAAAATCCCCATCATCAGCAACGTGACCGGCACCTGGATGACTGCCGAAGAAGCCACCTCCGTGGATTATTGGCTGTGCCACCTCCGCCAAACCGTCCGCTTCGCCGATGGCCTAGCAACGCTGGCAGCGCCTGAATCCGCAATCCGCAATCCGCAATCCGCAATTCAAAAGAACCGTATCTTCCTCGAAGTGGGCCCCGGGCAGACACTTAGTACGTTTGCACGGGCACTTCCCACTCTCCCCAACGAGGCTCGAATCATATTGGCATCTGTGCGGCATCCAAAAGAGGTGCGCAACGATGTCGAATTCATTTTGCGCAGCCTCGGCAAGCTGTGGGTCAGCGGCGTGGACGTTGACTGGAAAGCATTTTACGAAGGTGAAAACCGCCGCCGTGTGCCACTGCCGACTTATCCGTTTGAACGGAAAAAGTATTTCATTGCTCCGAAACGTGCCCTTGAACTCCAGTTCAGCGAGGTAGATTATATTGAGAAAACGAATGCCTTTACCCAATCCTCCGCCGAACTGGAGTTCGCCGGCACTAATGCCATGTTACCAACCAACACATCCCGCATCCCCAATTTAATAGCCGAAATCAAGGCTTCGCTTCACGAACTGAGCGGCATGGAACCTGAGCAAATGGATGCCTCGGCGAGCTTCCTCGAACTTGGTTTTGACAGCTTGTTCCTCAGCCAAGCCATCATCCGTTTCAACCAAAAATTCAAGCTGGACTTGAGTTTCAGGGTATTGTTTGAGGATGCTCCGACCATTGAAACGCTGGCCGAATACGTTGACGAATTGATTGCGGAAGGGTTGTTTGCGCCCATTTTCCCGCAGGTTCAGCCCCTGACCCCTAAAGGGGAACCTCAGATTGAAATGTCAAGCCAGGCATCACAGGCTCAGTCTCCGGTTTATCAGCAAACAGCTTTGCCAAATTATCAGAATTTGTCAAACCTCGTTCCAGCCAATGCCCCACTTGTTCAGCAAATCATCAACCAGCAATTGCAGTTGATGCAGCAGCAATTGGCATTGTTGAACGGCCAGGCAGTTGCGCAGCAAATTGCTCAAGATATTGCGCCTCAAGTAGCTAATCAACCAACGCCCCCCTCAAACCCTCATCCCGATAGCTATCGGGACGAATCCTCAAATCCTCAACAAGAAGTTCAAATCCAACGCTCCACCAAAGGCGTCACCGCCAAACTGAACAGCTATAAGAAGATTTCGACAGGCGATGATTTGAGTGAAAAGCAGCGGCAAGGATTGCAGGATTTTATGGCCCGATACGAGGCAATGACCCCGATATCAAAGGCAATGGCGCAGCGCCACCGGCAGTATTACGCCGACCCACGCAGCGTGACAGGTTTCAGCAAATTGTGGAAGGAGGTCTGCTACCAGATTGCGCACGAGCGCTCAAAAGGCGCTGACATCTGGGACGTGGACGGCAACCACTACATTGACTACGTGATGAGCTACGGCGTGGCGTTGTTCGGCCACATGCCTGATTTTGTGGAAAAAGCAGCGGCAGCGGCCATCCAACGGGGCAATTCTATTGACCTGCTGCCGCCTGAAGCCACCGAAATCGCCCGGATGATTTGCGAGATGACGGGCTATGACCGAGTGACGCTGGCGAACACCGGAACAGAAGCCGTTTTGGGTGCAATTCGTGCTGCCAGAACCGCAACGGGGCGTGATAGAATCGCCGTTTTTGACACCGACTACCATGGCATGATTGACGAATTCATGGTGCGGGGCGTACATTTCAAATCTCGCCCCGATGGCTCGGGGGATGAAACCAAGTCGCTGCCATCCTCACCAGGCGTTCCAAAATACAACGTGGAGAACGTACTCGTTCTCGATTACGACGACCCCAATGTTTTACAAAAGCTGGAGAAAAATATAAAGGATTTGGCAGCTGTCCTCATTGAACCTGTGCAGGCGCAGAACCCGCATTGGCAACATGGCGAACTCATCAAAGCCATCCGTAAAATCACAGAGCAGAACGGCGTAGCGCTGATTTTCGATGAAATCATCAACGGATTCCGCCTCGACCAACGGGGCGCTCAGGCTTGGTATGGCGTGGATGCCGATATTTCTGCCTACGGCAAAAGCATTTCCGGCGGCTTCCCGCTGGCTGCGGTGGCTGGAAAGGAGAAGTACATGAGTTCTTTCGACGGCGGCTACTGGGGCTACGGCGACGACAGCGCACCGGAGGGCGTGATTGCCTATTTCGCCAGCACTTTTATCAAAAATCCCATCAGCGTAGCTGCTGCTCATGCGGCTTTGAGGGAAATTCAGCGCATCGGGCCGAGTTTGCAGCAGGATTTGAACGAAAAGAACGCCCGTTTTGCGAGGCGCATCAGCGAGATTTTCCTTCGTAAAAAAGCACCGCTGATGATTCAGTCGGCGTCCTCGTTTTTTATGATAAAGAATGCCGACGCCAGCCCGCTCACCCGCTTGTTCAACTACGTGCTTCGTACCAAAGGCATCAATATTCGAGAGCGGCCCTGCTTCATTTCGACGGCACATACCGAGGCTGATTTCGAGCGCACCTACAAAGGCTTTGAAGATGCGATAGATGAGATGGTTGCTTTAGGATTGATGGAAACTTGGGAGGGAGATGACTTAAATGTAATTGTATTTGCCAACGGACAAGCGTCAGATGCCAAAAGTGACGCCATTGGTGCTAAGGTTTACGCCATAGATGCTAAAGTTCACGCCACTGATATTAAAAATGGCTTGTCGGATGGCGAAAGTGTTAACACTTTTGGCAATACTCTTAACACATTTGGCAAAAGTGACGCCACTGATGGCAAAAGTGGTAACGCTACTGCCAAAAGATTTTTGTACGGCGGGGAGGATTCAAACAATATTGGGAAAACCCTTGAAAAAATTCACGTTTCTTCCACGGAGGGTCACAGAGAGATTTTCTTATCTGACCAATTCTCACCGGAAGCTTCAAGAGCATACAATATCGCCACCGAAATCCGGCTGGAAGGTAATTTTGACGAAGGAAAAATGCGGACTGCCATCCAAGCTTTGGTAGATAGGCATGAGGCATTGCGCACTGTTTTTTCGGCAGACGGCAAGGCGATGACCATTCTTCCAAAATTAGAAATCGAAGTTCCTTTTGTTGATTTGACGGATGCGAATGAGCGGATTTTGGAACTGCATTACGAAGAGGCTGAACACCTTTTTGATTTACAAAATGGGCCACTTGTCCGCTTCAAAATCGTGCGATTGGCAGCGCAGGTACACTTGGTCTTCATCAGTGTCCACCACATCATCTGCGATGGCTGGTCGTTGGGGATTTTGACGAAGGAGCTGGGGGAAATGTACAGGTTAGACTTTCCAAGTTTCAAAAACTTGGAAAGTCTTGGCAAAACCAAACAACTCAGCCAATTCGCCACGGAGCAGGTTGACTTACAACAATCGGATGTCTTCGCAAAAAATGAAAAATACTGGCTGGCGCAATACGAATCTGGCGTCCCAGTCCTTGATTTGCCGACCG
This sequence comes from Saprospiraceae bacterium, assembly GCA_041752395.1. Classification (GTDB taxonomy): domain Bacteria; phylum Bacteroidota; class Bacteroidia; order Chitinophagales; family Saprospiraceae; genus UBA6168. The sequence continues at coordinate 13,011 of JBGSWN010000095.1, forward strand.
ATTTCCAGCGTCCTCCCGTAAAAACCTTCAATGGAGCGGTAGAGAAAATCAGCTTTGATGCAGCGTTCACCGCCCAAATCAGGAAGGCGGCGACAAAGCAGGGGAGCACTTTTTATGTGTTCATGTTGGCGGCCTATCAGGCTTATTTGAGCCGAATAACTGGTCAAAACGACCTCGTCGTGGGCGTGGCTGCGGCGGGTCATAATCTGCCGGGCAATGCAAACCTCGTCGCACATGCCATCAGCCTGCTGCCCGTGCGGACGAGGGTGGACGCCAAAAGCGAATTCAAGGATTACGTGAAAACGGTCAGGAAGCAGGTGTTGGACGCTTTTGACCACCAGCAATACACGTTTGGGGCGCTGGTGAAAAAGCTGAAAATAGGACGAAATGCCAGCCGAAACACGCTGGTCAGTGTAGCTTTTAACCTGGATAGTCCGCTTGATAATTTGAAATTTGGAAACCTTAAGGCCGATACCCGTGCTATTCCAAAGCACTACGAAACCTTTGATACATTCATCAACCTCAAGCCGCTCGGTGCTACCATTGATTTTGAATGGAATTTCAATACCGACCTTTTCCGCAAGGAAAGCATCCGAATGCGGTTGGCGGAGTTTGAGGTGTTTCTGAAAGGAATAGTTGAAAACTCGTTTAACCCATCTTCCATTACCCCCATCTTCCATTTACCCATCCTTCCATATTTCGAAGAAAAACAACTTGAAATATTCGGTAGCGGTGAAAAATGCGGCGACTTTCCGCTTCACAAGACCTTGCATGAATTATTTGAAAAGCAGGTGGAGCGAACACCGGATAAGATTGCGGTTGCTTTTGGGGCTGAATCGCATGGTGGCACACTGACCTTCCGCCAACTAAATGACCGAGCCAAGGCCCTCGCTGTTCATTTGCTCGAAAAGGGCATGGACCCGGGCAGCTTCGTGGGCTTGTGCATGGAGCGCTCGTTGGAGATGATGGTCAGTATCTACGCTATCTTGAAAGCAGGCGGCGCTTACGTGCCGATTGACCCACGGAACCCGCAGGAGCGCATCAAATTGATTTTGGAAGATGCAGATTGCAGCATCGTTTTGACCCAAAAATCGGTGGCGCACCTGCTTCCGAAGTTTTCTGGGTTAACAGTTGTTGTTGACGGTTTAGATTTTCCAAGGTTGCATAAATTAGCGGGTCTGCGCCCTACAATCGTCAATCGTCAATCGTCAATCGTCAATGCATATATCATTTACACTTCCGGCTCCACCGGTAAGCCAAAAGGTGTCGTCATCAGCCATGCCAACGCCATCAATACACTGTTTGCCATCAATAAACAGCTGAAAATGAGCGAGTTGGACACCGTATTCAGTGTGTCGAGCATGGCATTTGACATGAGCATCCCGGACTATTTTCTCACGATGATGACTGGCGCCACGCTGATTTTGGCGGAAGAAGAGACGAAAAAAGATGGTTTTGTCCTGCGGGAAGCCATCGAAAAACACCGCCCAACGGTGATGCAGGCCACGCCGACCACCTGGAAAATCCTGCTAATGGCAGGCTGGGAAGGCGACCAAAACTTGCGGGCAATTGCCGGAGGCGAGGGTTTTGCAAAAGAACTGGCTGCAGATATGATGAACCGCTGCGCAAAGGTATGGAACGGCTACGGCCCAACGGAGACGACCATTTATGCCGCTTGGCAGTTGATTACGGAAGAACATCTGGCGGCTTGCCCCGGTGAGTTTGCGGCCATCGGTTCGCCGATTGCCAATGTGGAGATGTTGATTTTGGATAAAAATGGCGAGCAAGTGCCAATTGGGGTGCCCGGTGAGTTATTTATTGGAGGAAACGGCGTGGCTTCAAATGGTTACCTCAACCGCCCAGAATTGACTGCGACCCGCTTCACCCAATCCGCAAACCGCAATCTGCAATCTGCATTTTACAAAACCGGCGACCTCGTCCGCTATTTGCCGACGGGCGAAATCGAATTCCTGGGCCGCATAGATGACCAAGTGAAAATCAGGGGCTACCGGGTGGAATTGGGTGAAATCGAGGAGACTATGAAGCAGTTCCCCGGTGTGGCACAGAGCGTGGTGAACTTGTTCTCGGACTCGTCGGAGAGCCAACGATTGGTGGGTTATGTGATAGAAAATGGGCGCCCCCTCCTTGAAGGCTGGGAGACGGAGATGAAGGACTTTTTGCGGAGCAAAATGCCCGGCTACATGGTGCCTTCTGCATTTGTGAAAATGGAGTCATTCCCGCAAAATACCTCGCTGAAAGTGGACCGCAAGGCGCTGCCAAAACCTGATATGTCCAACCTGAACACTGGTGAATTCATTGCCCCAAACACGCCGGGTGAGAAGCTGCTGGCAGAAGTTTGGAGTGAACTCTTGGGCGTGGAGAAAGTGGGGGTAAACGACGATTTCTTCGAGCTGGGTGGGCACTCTTTGGTCGCCGTGCAAATGATGTCCAAAGTCAAGATGCAGATGGGGGTGAAGCTGCCGCTGACTACTTTGTTTCAGCATTCGACTTTGGGTAAATTGGCGGCGCAACTCAATGGTTTTAAAAGTAAAAACCAATCCACTAAAAATGGTGAAAAGGCTGATAGTCAAGCTTTTACTTCGCTCGTCCCTATCCGGGAAGGCGGCTCAAAACCTGCGCTTTACCTCGTTCATGGCGGCGGCCTTCATGTCCTTTTTTACCAAAACATGGTGAAATACATGGACGCCGACCAGCCGATTTACGCCTTGCAAGCCAAAGGTTTGAACGGCGATGAAGAGCCGCTCGACAGCATCGAGGATATGGCGGCGCACTATATTTCGGAAATTTTGCGGAGCAACCCAGATGGGCCGTACAGCTTGGCCGGCTACTCGCTCGGCGGCATCATCGCATGGGAAATGGCGAAGCAACTCAAGGCCATGGGCAAGGAGGTATTGATGCTTTCCCTATTCGATGCAGTGGCAAAAGGCGAGTGGAACGGGCATGGGACTAAAGGCGGTTTCAATAAAAAAATGAAAAAAATTGGCTACAATATTTCACTGTTGATGAAAGACCCTGCGAAGACTTTTGAGTACAAATCACATGTGCTAAAAATGCAGCTCGGGCAGAAAAAAGGGAGATTGCTCACCGCTTTCAGGAACAACAAAACCAATGAAATTGAAGAGGGCTATATCCCGTACGGCAGCAAGGTGTACGACAAGAGCATTGAGGCTTACGAAAAATATGAACTGCAACCCCTTGATATTCAGGTAGATCTGTTCAAGGCAAAGGAGCAGATGTTTTACCTGAACGACCCCGTTCATTATGGTTGGGATAAGTTTGCGCTTGCTGGCGTCGTCTGCCACAATATCGAAGGCAACCACCTGACGCTTTTCGATGAGGACCATGGGAAGGAGGTAGCAGCAGTCATGCAGGAGCGAATGGGGGCTGTCAACAAGCAGACAGTTTTGGTTTAAGCCATCAATTCATGTTGCTACACGAGTAATTTGGCAAAATTTTGTATTAAAAATAAACACTACCCAAAATTTAAAAAAGATGAAAGAGTCAAAACAGGAATTCATCCAGTTGTACGAGCTTCCAACTGAGCCTGGGCTTGCAGGCGTGCGGTTGTTGCTTTTTGATGCCCTCAAACTTCCCAACCACCTGACTTTCGAGATTGGGAAACTGCTGTCGCCTTCGGAACTCCGCAAATCTTCCAAATTCCGATTTCAGAATGACCGCTTGATTTACCTGTCCGGTCGGGGAATGCTGCGGAAGCTTGCCAGCGAAATGCTGAAAACGCCTGCCGATCAAATCGTCATCAAAGAAGGACAGTACGGTAAACCTTATTTGGAAGGGTTTGAAAAAAAACTGCCATTCAACCTTTCAAACTGCGGCAGCAAAGTCTCCATTGCTTTTGAATTTACAGAGCGGGAAATCGGCCTTGACATTGAAATCATTGACAAAAATTTAACTTACTGGGAATTTGCCGGCCACTATTTCTCGAAAAAAGAATGCGATATGGTTTACTCCCACCGTGATTTTTACCGATTTTGGACGATGAAAGAAGCCCTGCTAAAAGCAACCGGCGTCGGTTTGGTTGATGACCTGAACATGCTGGACATGTCCGGCAAAATGAACAGATTGGCCATCAACGACGATAGACTAGTACCTTTCAAGGACAAAGCATACACTATTTACACCTTTGACAATGAAGAAATTGTATTCTCCATCGCCGTTGCAGGGGCGCAGCATTCAGACCATTTTGTGGGTGGCAAGGCCAATAAAGCCAATCTTGCTGTTCGCCATGTTTATTTTTATTGAAAAAGTGGTGGCGCAGGATGCGCTCAACCGGTCGGTGCAGGTCAGTGCAAACTATGACCAAAGCAATTCCAGCCTCCATTTTACCTGGACTTGGGACTGGTCGGAGGGCGGCTACACGGTTTACCGGAAGCTGCCAGATGCCACCGATTGGGGGCAATCCATCGCCAATTTACCGTTCGGTTCCACGGAGTTTACTGACTTAAACATCAGTCCAACCGACCTTTACGAATATGCTTTTTACAAAAAGGAATTCGAAAAAATCGAGTGGAAAGTGGATGCTCCTGCTGGCTCCACGCTTGTTTTTAAAATTGAAAATATCTACGGTAATGGCCTCTGTTGCAATTTTGGGCACGGCTGGTATTTAACGCAAGCCTGCGGCCAAACCCTCAGTGGTGGTGCCGATTTTGGCTTCGCAAAAAGCGACACCATCACCATCTGCAACAACGGAAATCCCACCGAAGAACTCACCGTCACCATCAACCCGGACATGCTCACCAACAACACTTGGTGGAAACTGAAAACGCTAGCTGGACAAACGATTGACAGTTCTGGTGTGCCAAATACCAACCTCGCCGAGCGACCTAAGTTTGGGTATATTTTAGCTGGAAATGACCAAGTGCAAGTGGACAAACGAGGCAGCCTGCTACTCGTGGTAGATGATTTGTACACCGTCCCATTGCAATCGGAAATCGAGCAATTAAAGCGTGACCTGCAAGGCGACGGCTGGAAGGTGAAGACAATTTTTGTAAATAGAAACGATGCAGTGAATTCGGTTAAATCATTGATTGTCAATCAGTTTCAACAGATACCCGACTTGAAAATGGTCTATTTGCTGGGTCATGTCCCCGTCCCGTACAGCGGCAATTTTTACGCTGACGGCCACATCGAAAGCCACTGGGGTGCTTGGCCCGCCGATGTTTATTATGGTGAAATGGACGGGATTTGGACGGATATGACAGTGTCGAACATCAGTGCTTCTTTTCCCAAAAATCACAACATCCCCGGCGATGGCAAATTTGACCAAAGCGATATTCCAACTGCCGCCGAACTGGCCGTCGGTCGGGTGGATTTATACGACATGCCTGCCTTCGGCCTCAGCGATGTGGAGCTGACCCGCCGCTACCTGAACAAAGCCCATAAATTCAAAACAGGCCAATTCGATGTACCTCGCCGTGGCCTGATTGACAATAATCTCGGCATTGCGCTCGGCGCTCCTGCGGCCAGCGGCTGGCGCAATTTTGCCCCAATGTTCACCGCTGACAACGTGCAGGCGCTCGACTATTTTTCAACGATGAAAAACGAGGCTTACCTATGGTCGTTCGGGGGTGGCAGTGGCAGTTTTACCAGCGCCAACGGTGTTGGCAATACCCAAGATTTCGTGAATGATTCGCTCCACAACATTTTCACCCTGCTCTGCGGCAGCTATTTCGGCGATTGGGACAATACCAACAATTTCCTTCGTGCGCCGCTGGCTTCGGCTGGCTGGACGCTGACGAGTTGTTGGGCTGGAAACCCGCCGTTCACCTTGCACCGCATGGCGATGGGCGAGCCGATTGGCCTTGGTTTGCTCCGTACCCAAAACGCTACGGAGGATGACTACTACCCCGGCCCGCAGCTTGTCCAAACTTCTTTGATGGGCGACCCATCACTTCGTTTGCATGCCTTGAAGCCGCCAGTTGGATTGACCTTAAATTACGTTGGGCAGGGTGTGGTTCTAAATTGGACGGCGCCGAGCGGCGAGGTAATTTCCCACTACACGGTGTCCCGTTTTGACAGCTTGCAGATGGATTTTGTGCTGCTGAATAACCACGTTGTTGGGACAAATTTCATGGATGCAAGTGCCCCGAGCGGCAATTTGACCTACCTCGTTCGGGCGGTGAAATGGGAGACTTCAGGTAGTGGCTCGCATTGGAATTTGAGCTTGGGCATTCTTGTGGAATCCCTCGACCCTTGCGCAGGACAGAATATCGTGGAGCAAGAATTTATTTCCATTTGCGAAGGACAAACTTATGAATGGAATGGCACAATCTACACACAATCAGGGGTTTACGAGCAAACGTTTCCTTCAAGTAGTGGTTGCGACAGTTTGGTGCGTATTTATTTGGACGTAATGGTGTCACCAATTCTTTCAACTTCCGTGACTATTTGCGAAGGCGAGGAAATCATGTTTGGCGACAGTATTTTAACGGAAGCGGGCATCCACGAAATCATTTTGACCGACTCTAACGGCTGTATTTCTCACATGGAAGTTCTCCTGACTGTCGGGCAGAATTATGATGAAAGCATTGACTCCAACTACGTTCCGCCCATCGTCATCGGAGGCGTATCTCATTCGGATGATTTTAGTTTTAGCTTGGTATTTGAAACCTATTTGGGGTGTGATAGCATCATCAATTACAATTTCCACCCGCTGGTTGGAACGAACGAGGGCATTGCGGAGCAACAAATCAAAGTCTATCCAAACCCAAGCAACGGCCATTTTTTCATCGAAAACAAAACGCCAAATGAGCCGCTGGAAGTGGGAGTTTGGGATGGGGTAGGGCGGCAGGTTTTTACCGAAAAAACAAAAGCGGTGGAGCGGAGTGAATTCGATTTGAGTTACTTGCCGGGCGGGGTTTATTGGTTGAAAATCAGGCAATTGGAAAGAGTTTTGACGAAAAAATTAGTGCTGATTCGGTGATGCAGAATTGCGCTGCGCCTAAGCCGCAAAGTGTTAATTGTAAACGCTTTGCGGCTTTTTTATGCAAAACTTCGTCCTAGCGTGGGTTTCATCCATAAAAACCTTTCCTCCATTTCCACGTACCTTTACGCACTCGACCAAAGCAATCTTTTGATGAAAAAAATCCTACTCGTTTTATCGGTTTTGTTTGCCTTCGGAAACATCCAAGCCCAAGACCAAGCGCTGCTCACGGGCACTGTCACCGACGCACTTTCTGACCAGCCCATTGAACTCGTGACCGTGTATTTGAAGGGCACGAACAATGCCACAGAAACCAACGACAAAGGCATCTGGAAACTCGAAGTTCCTGCTAATCAACGCATTGTGCTGGTCTTCACCCGCCTCGGCTACAAGGAATCCACCGTGGATGTGGAGCCATTGCCGAAGGGCGCCAAGCAGCGAATAGACCTCGCCATGCCCCCCGCCGATGCTACCGTGGAGGTCGAAGTACGGGAAAGCCGCATCGAACAGGGCGGCATGATTCGGGAGAAAATGGACGAGCTGAAGCTGCTCCCAACCACCACTGGCAACCTCGAAAGTATGCTTCCGCATTTGGCACTTGGTACGACCAGCGGCTCCGGTGGCGAACTTACCAGCCAGTACAACGTGCGAGGGGGGAACTACGACGAGAACCTCGTTTACGTCAATGACTTCGAAATCTACCGCCCGCAGCTCATCCGGGCGGGGCAACAGGAGGGGCTTACCTTCCCAAATATTGACTTGGTTCAAAGCCTGACTTTTAGCTCCGGCGGCTTCGAGGCACGGTACGGCGACAAGCAATCAAGTGTGCTGGACATCCACTACAAGCGGCCAGAGAAATTTGCCGGAAGTGCTTCGGCCAGCCTTTTGGGTGGCACATTGCATTTTGAAGGGGCAAAACAACTGGGCAATACCAAGTACCAAAAGCTCCGCTACCTTGTCGGCGCACGGTACAAAACGACAAGCTATCTGCTTGGTTCGCTGGATGTTACAGGCGAGTACAATCCAAATTTCGCCGACGTGCAAGCCTACCTCACCTACGACCTCAACCGCAATTGGCAGCTTGGTCTCATCGGAAATTACAACCGCAGCGAGTTCTACTTTGTGCCAGACCAACGCCGCACGGCATTCGGCCTCGTGAACTATGCACTGGAGCTTTTCAGTGTCTTCGAGGGGCAGGAAGTGGACGATTTTACCACTTCGATGATGGGCACTTCCCTCACTTATTTGCCCGATAGGGACAAGAATCCGCTCTTTGTCAAGTTCCTCGCCAGCACTTACCGAAGCAACGAAAACGAGCGTTTTGACATCATCGGGCGCTACAGCCTGCGGCAAATCGAGAGTAACCTTGGCTCTGACAATTATGGCGATGTGATAGCGGAACTGGGCGCTGGTACGCAGCACCAATACGTGCGAAACTTCCTGAATGCGCAGGTCTCGAATGTGGAAATTAAAGGGGGAATCGAACTGCAAAAAGTTGGCAGTTCGACCCCGACCAAGGTCGGGGGCAGTTTACAGTCCAGTGAATCCGCAATCCGCAATCCGCAATCCGCAATCGAAAAATCCCACTTCCTCCAATGGAGCCTGAAATACCAGCGGGAAGACATTGACGACCAGCTAAACGAGTGGGAGCGGCTGGACTCGGCGGGTTATTCGTTGCGGTACGATACGACGCAACTGCTGCTGTACAATGTTTTGAAAACAAAAAACAATTTCGGCTCCAACCGGCTGACTGCCTTTATTCAGGACACTTACACTTGGCGGCGGGACAGCGTCGGGGAACTGAAACTTTCGTTGGGGGTGCGGGGGCAGTATTGGGATTTGAACCAAGAAAAATTCTTGACGCCACGGGCGCAATTGCTCTACAAACCATTGCGCAGCAATAAAGATATTTCCTATCGCTTCGCAACGGGGCTGTACTTCCAGCCGCCGTTTTACCGGGAGCTTCGCAATTTGGAGGGCGTGGTGAACCGAGGTGTGCAATCGCAGAAATCGGCGCATATCGTTGGTGGTCTTACCTACGATTTCTTCATGGGCAAACTTAGCCCGACCAAATTCCGGCTCAT
>JBGSWN010000096.1:0-29456 GCA_041752395.1 Saprospiraceae bacterium
CTTGTTCATCCCAGGCATTTTGCCCAGTATTGCGTCGATGAGGCTTGTACTCATTGGGTGATTGTTCTTTGTTCAAGTTGTGGTAAACTCAAACTTAGAATTTTCACCCTTTTTCATCCCAAAAACTTTCACGGACTATTGTAATACATCACCCAGGATTTTTCATACAATTTTCCTTTGTCCGATCTTTCAGTTTTTTTTAGCAAGTCGTTTGGAAGTGCCTTATTTTAAAATAAAACGAATCCAACGCTTTTCACAAGGTATCCAGTTGAGCCGCTTCCCTATTTCAAGAGAAGCGGCTTAAACAACTGAAACAAAAAATGTGGGTATTCTGCCCCAAAAGCATGGCTAACTAATACCAAGCTACGAGACTATGCAAATCTTTATTTACAAAAAAGGTGTCAAAATAAAAAACAGGGACTGGCCAAGCGGCCAGTCCACTCTTTTTTTTAGTCCATCAAAACCATCTTCTTAATGGCGCTACCATTTTCCGTGTTCAAGCGGTAGAAGTAAACACCAGTAGCAGACAAATCAGCCTTGCTGATTTTGAACGAGTGGTTGCCAGCGGAGAAGTCGCCTTCAACGAATTTCACGGCCTTGCCAGAAATATCAGTGATGGTCAACGAAGCATGGGTCGCACTTGGTACATAGAATGGAATCACCGTTTCGCCACTGAAAGGGTTTGGACGGTTTTGGTAAAGGGCAATCTTGCCTTGCTGCAGGTCATTCACACCAGACGCCGTGCTGTTGAACGTGACGCCGATGTCCTTTTTCACCAAGTCGCTGGTAAATGCCTCAGAAACCACTGGGTCAGAGACGATGCTCACCAAATTGCTCAATTTGTTGGCGTCGCCAATTGCATCAAACACCATGGTGAAAAGCACTTCGCCATCTTGCATGGTGGTAGCTTCTGTATTGTACCAGATAGAAGTAATCACACCCTCAGCAGCATTGGTAGTGCCAAAGTTTGTAGCATTCAGGTATGGCAATGCGCCCATCTCCACCTGCTTGAACTTGAGCTTGCTTTGATCGAACTGCAGTGTGTACTGGTAGGCAGAGAAGTCAACGAAATCATTTGCCCTGAACTCCACCCGGTACTCGTTGCCAGCCACGATTGGCTGGTCATCAAGACCGAAGGTCAAAACACCTTCTCCACCGTCAGAAACTCCGTTTCCACCAAAGCTAGCAACATCGGCAGACAGGTCTAGGTCACCGATTTTTACGCCGATGAAGTTGCCGGTTTGGTTGGTCGTCGCATTGGTATAAACCTTGTTCTGCGGGTAAGCAGGCGAGAACGGATTCAATGGGTTCGGAAACACATAAGCTGCATCCACAAACCTCCAGGAAGTATTGTTGGCAAGGCCAATGCAAGGGCTACCCAACAGTACGATGATTTGAAGTTCAAGCTCATCGAGTACGTTGATAGCGCCGTCATTGTTGACATCGGCAGCGATGCGGCGGTAAGGTGTTGGCAATTGTCCTGCGGGCGTGCCCAATACATGGGTATGCAAAAGCAGAACGTCAATCACATTGATACCGTTGCAGTCATTGATGTCTTTAGTCGGTGTTATGGTCTCGTTGCTGCCAGAGGCTACCGTGAAGCTGTAAGTGCCCGGTACGCCGGTCGTCTGCGTACCATTGGTAGTACCTGCCATAGCCACGTTCACCAATTGAACATTGCCTCCTGGAGGGGCTTCCCGTGAAATGGTTCCACTCAAGGTTACGTTGCTTGGCACCAAAATCACCGTGGCAGAGCCATTGATGGTGGTCACTGGTACTATGCTGGAATTACAGCGGGCCATCATCACAGCAGTAGGCGTGCCATTTAAGGTCATGGTGGAAACGCTGTTAACTGGACCTGAGAGCAATACGTTCACGTTGAAAATCGTGGTACCATCGGGTACCGTTACTGGTACTCCAGATACCCAACTAACAGTCACGTCGTTGCCCGTTACACTGAACGAACTGGCTGTCATACCAGGAAGGTTGAAACCGCTAACACCCGTCACGTTGCCCGCTGGGCCAGTTAGGTGCATGGAGAAGGACAAAGCACAGATATTGTCAAAGCCAGTCACGGTGATTGGGATTGAAATATTGGAACCTGCTCCACCTTGAACGTTGCCAGCGCTAATCGTACCACGCTGGATAACAGTAACAGGTGTCGTACACTGGCTTGAGTTGGCTGGTGTCGCATTGTCCGTCACTGTCAAAACCACTGGCACTACACCTACGTTGGATACGTTGAAAGTGCTCGGTGAAATGCTAAGGTTGACAGTACCACAGTTATCTAAGCTTCCATTGTCAATGTCGGCTGGTGTCAGCGAACCATTTCCATTGCTGTCAAGTATCAGCGTCACACCTGGCAAACAAGCAGCTTGAGGCGCTTGCAAGTCCCGTACACTGAGTACGAATGTTTGCGAAGCAGAATTGCCACAAGGGTCAACAGCTGTAACGGTGATGCTGTAATTACCTGTGTTCAAAAGACCAGTGATTACGTTTGAGCCATTTCCGATAGGTGCTGCCGCAATACGGGTCACCATCAGGTACTGGTCTGCCGCACAGTCAGAGATATAGTCCAACAAATTGATGTTGGCAGTAGCTTGACAGGTATTCGGGTTCGTACCGATGATAAGTGGATTCGGTATCGCCAATACTGGATTGGTATTATCCGAAACCGTGATGGTTTGTGTACCTGTGGTTGGTACAGCTTGGCATCCATCGGTAGTTGACCAAGTACGAGTCAGCGTATAGTTGTAGTGGTTGCAAACTGCAGGGTCTGCGCCTTGTGTGGATGCTTGTGCATAAGTTACGCTTGGCGTAGCACAGTTGTCCGTAGCTGTTACCGTGGCGGCAGCAGGCACTGCGCAAGCTTGAGCAGTTGCATTTGCTGGTACACCTACCAAGACTGCGGGCGTGGTGTCCGTAATAGTGATCACCTGCGTACAGGTAGCAGTTCCACCAGCAGTAGTAGCTGACCAAGTCCGGGTAATGGTGCGGCAGTTGCCTACTCCACTGGTTGTTACATCCGTATAAGTTGTAGTAACAGGGCCGCAAGCGGTCATTGCCGTGGCTGAACCACCAGAGGTTGCTGGGTTGGCAGCATTGAATACACTGCAAGAAACCGTGATGGCTGCAGGACACTGGATGGTCGGTGCCGAAACGTTCAATATTTGAACGGTCGTGGTACAGGTATTGAAATTGCCAGCAGCATCCGTCACGGTCAGCGTTACGGTGTGCGGATTCGGTGTGGTGTTACAGTTGAACGTCGCAGGGTTGACGTTCAACGAAGCTATCCCACAGTTGTCGTTACTGCCATTGTTCACGGTGGCAGGCGAAATGTTGGCGATGCCATTGCTGTTCAAGGTCACAGAAATTGGACCAGTCTGGCAGACGGCAGTCGGAGACTCCGTGTCCTTGACGAGAATGGTAAATGATGTTGATGCCACGCCAGTCATGGAAGATGGGTCATCTGCAGTTACCAAAACAGTATGTGTACCAACGCTAAGTACTGCATTGATTGTACTACCTATTTGTACTGCACCATTGTCAATCTTATAGGTTACAGCAAGGTACTGGTCGAGTGCACAGTCTGTAATATAAGCCAACAAATCAATGTTCGCTGTACCTGCACAGTTGCCGGGGTTGTTGTTGAACGTGAAATTAGCAACCGGAGCAGGGGCAGGAAAGCTGAACACTGGAGCAGCGGCATCCTGAACGGTCAGCACTTGCGTGTACATGCTCATATTGGAGCAGTTGTCCGTCACTGTCCATTTACGGGTCAGTGTATAGTTGTAGAAACCACTTTGAGCAGGCGTAAACTGGTTTACCAGCGGTATGCCTCCAAAACGGCTATCGGTAGTCACAAGCACTGGCGTAGGTGTAGCGCAGTTGTCAACACCGGCGACTGTAACAGCAGCAGGTACTGCACAAGCATCTACGGTAACATCGGCAGGTGGTGTGCCGAGGCCAGCCGTTGTACCGTTCCAGTCAAGCGAAGGAGCAATAAGGTCCACTACCGTGATGGTCTGGAAGCAAACACTGATATTGCCGTTCGTTGGCGGGTTGCCGTTTGGCACAGCAGCATCGCTGGCCCTCCAGGTACGGGTGATGACTTGGCAGTTCGGCGTATTTGGCGTAGCACTATCTGTTTTCCAGATAGTGACCGATGCAGTACAGTTGTCTGTTGCAGTAGCCAAGCCTGTCGAAGCAGGATCGGAAGACTGGTCACAATTGATGGTCACGTTTGCAGGGCAAGTGATGGCCGGTGGCAATTGGTCGCTGATGGTTATCGTTGTTTGGCAGAATGCCTCGTTTGCTAATGGCATAGCGCAATCACGCACCCGAAGGATGACGTTGTTGGAGCCAACGTTGGCACAATTGAACGTTGTGCTCGGGTTGAAAGTAACGCCGTTGTCCTTGGAAATGGCATAAACCAACGGTGCAGGGCAGCACGCATCCAAGCTTCCGAAGTTGACGTCGGTCGCCAATACCGTGGCATTGCCGCCGCTGTTGAGTGAAACAAGAAGCGGTTGGCACTGTGCTTGAGGTGCCTCTTGATCAATAACAGTAACGGTAGTGGCGCAAGTGGTTTGGTTGCCACTTACATCAGTAAACCTGATTACAACTGCCTCTGGGTTTGGCAATGCTGTGACATTTGCACAGTTGAAAATGGCATTGGCTGCAAATGGGCCGCCGTTTGCTGAAATTTCCCTGTTAGTGATGCCACAAGCATCGTAGAAAAACTGCTTGCCATCTGAATTGGTACTCGACTGCACCCAGTTGCTTGGTTTGAAAGGGCCAGCAAAGCGTGGGCTGAAGTTAGTAATCCAGATTTCGGCGTTTCCATCTAAATTATCAACCGTTTGGGCTCGGAAACCGAATGTAACTCCCGCCGTTACGGAGACAGTGGCCGTTCCACTTTGAGTTAATGCACCAAAGTCGTTGCTCAACTGTGTGAAAGTGGCACCGACATAATAGCCAAATTTGTCCCAAGAAGGCGAGCTGTTGTTTGATGCATATTCCCAGTCAAACGTAAAGGTCAGCACGTTTGGCATTGTAATCTGGAAATTATTCGTTCCGGGATTGCCGGAGCCGTTATCGCCAGTGGACATGTAAAGGCCGCCAGTTACCACATCGGTTGGATATACTGTTACTTGACCGGGGGTGCTTATTCCAGTTACTGGGTTTAGCATGCCAGTGCTCACCGTAATTGGTGCGCAGGTAACCACTGGTGCTTCTGGGTCGGTCACTGTAATTATTCCTGTACAAGTCGCTGTGTTGCCACTTGGGTCTGTCACCGTGAGGATATAAGGATTCCCTTGGATGCCTGGGGTTATCAAGTCCTGGTCGCCCACATCGCTACAATTGTACATTGTTGGCGTAGCACTCCAAGTCACACCACAATTGTCGGTACTAAGAGCCCCAAGCAGGTCTAAATAATTATTCCTAAAATCAAGTGTCCAAGAATTGATAGTACCTACATCAATACCCACTTCATCAATTACAGTCAATGTCCATACACCATTAAAATCTTCGCCTTCAAAAGCTGCTAAAGCGCCTAATGGATGGAAAGTGCCTGAAATTTCTGGAGAACCTGAATTGTCGCAAGAAGCTGTAAAAGCGGCATAAGTAGATGCAGCTTGGTCGTCAAATGTAGCTAGAAGGTCATTCCCACCGCAACCTGCATCATCAAACAAGGTGATGGTTGTTCCCGAAGGGGACGTAAGTAAAACGCGCAAATCATCCAAAAAAGTGTGCGAAATATTAAGCGTAACGTTCAAATCGGCAATCGTCCCAGAAGATGGCGCATTGATAGTTGTGGTGGTAGTAGCCAAGTCCACAATTGGAGTCCCAGGCGAATTGGTATAGGAAAACAACAACGCCTCATCTGAAAGCGAAACCATGCCGTCTTCATCTAATGGAATCGTGATATTGGTGCAAACAGCCGTTGGCGGCGTTACATCTTGGACAGTAATAGTTTGGGTACAGAAGCCATCATTAGTAAATATAGGAATTTGTCCAGTGTCAACTTCTCTTACCCTTACTTTCACAGTATTGACCCCAACTTGGGTGCAATTGAATATCAAGAAATTTGCAGGGGGAATTACAGATGAGTTCAACTCAACAAACGCAAAACCGAGCGGTGCAGGTGAATCACAAGCATCGGAACTTCCATTGTCTATGGCACTAGCCAAGACGTTGACATTCCCAGTGCCATCCAATTGAACTGTAATGTTTTTACAGATTACCGCAGGTGGCGAATTGTTCACCACATTAACGGAAGAAGTACAGGTGTTTGAATTGCCATTTGCATCCGTCACCGTCAGTTGTACGATGTCTGGGAAAATCCCGCCAACTTCGGCACAAGTGAAGGTAGCACCAGTAAGCGTATAAGTCAATCCTGACAAAGGCGTACAGTTGTCAAAGCTGCCATTGTTCACCTGAGCTGCCGTCAGCGTGGTAGTACCCGTGGGCGGGATGGAAACTTGGATAGAGCCAGCAACACAAATCGCCGTAGGCGCAACGTTGTCCAAGATGTTCATGGCCGTGGTCGCATTGGTGGATGCTCCGCAAGGGTCAATGGCGTTATAAGTTATTGTATAGGCGCCCGCAGCATAAGTGCCGGTGGCGTTTAGGCCAGCACCAGATGCCACTATAGCATTGGTGACATTGTTCCGAACGACAAATGCCAAGAGCAAATTGACATTGGGTGAACAGTCGGAAACGGTAGCCGTGGACAGCGCCGCCGAAACGCTTGTTTGACAGTTTGGACCAGCAGGCAGGTTAATGGCGGCTGGTGCCGTGATGACTGGGGAAGTATTGGTCACTGTGATGGTCTGTACGTGCGTGGTTGTGTTACCACAAGCATCTACAGCCCTGTATGTTCTGGTAATGACGTATGCCGTGTTGAGACAAACGCTCGGGTCGTTGCTCTTTGTACTCACATCGCAGTAGGTAACGCCCGTAGCATAAGGTACATCACAATCAATGCCAGCAAAGGCCAGCGCACCACTACAGTTGTCATTAGCAGTAGCAGCTATTACAGGTGGTATTACAGCTGCACAAGTTATCGAAACATTGGTTGGAGCAGTACCGTTGCCGGCAGAGGCACCATTCCAATCTATCACAGGTGCCTGCGTATCGTTCACGATGATGGTTTGTACACAGGTAGAAGTCAAGCCATCATAGGTAGCTTTCCAAGTACGGGTGATGCCGTTGCCGGTGCAGCCGTTCGATACATCGCAATAGGTGATGCCCGTGGCATAAGGAGCGGAGCAGTCAATGCCAGCCTGCGCCAATACTCCGCCGCAATTGTCAATAGCCGAAGCAAAGCCTGTGACCGCCGGAGCAGTATTTGCAGGACAAGTACTAAAGGTGTAGGTAGGCGGACAAATAATGGCCGGTGGCAAGTTGTCCACAACTAAAACAGGAGTCAGGCAAGTGTTGGTGTTACCGGCCAGGTCAGTAACCGTCAGAACCACCGAAACAAGGCCGAGATTCGTACAGTTTACAGAACTGGGGGAGACAGCCAATGTCACTGCACCGCAATTGTCAAAGCTGCCGGCATCAATGTCATCTGGACTGATGGGAGCGTTGCCATTGGTGTTGAGCGCAATGGTGAACGGCCCTTCGCATACTGCTGTTGGTGCAGTGATGTCCGGGCTACACTGCGCAGAAACAGTTTGGTAGGAAAAACAACACAAAAGCAAAAGGGCCAGTGTTGCTGCGAACTTAGTTTTCAATCCATTTGGCAAGGGGGAAGCCTTGAAAACATGTTCGTGGGACGATAAGCGGTGTCGAAGTCCCGCTTGAGTGTCAAAATTTTGCATAGTTGTAGGCTTAGTTTAATTAATTAAAATATTTATCCTAGGGATGCAGGTGTAAACCTGTCCGCTTGTTTCAAATCCAAATTGTTTTGGGTCGAATGGGATACGAAAAACCCGTAAAGACCAAACGACTCCGAGCGAGACCGCTCGTGCATTAATTTTTAAAATCGGGAAACAGCCAGAAATGTAGTTCGATACTAATTCGTCAAATAGTGGTGCGGGGAGACCGTCCAACAACTGGTAAGATGTGTATTCTTTGTAAATCGGCTTAAGGTAACGTTTGTTTCTATAATCGGCTCATTGTAGCAGTTCGGGCAGCAGGTTTTCAGGTGCCGTCCTTAGTCTTTGTTCACGGGAGTTCAGGAAAAAATCTGAACTTGTATAAATTCACGATGCAAAAGTAAATACTAATTTCTCACGAAACATCCCTATGTTTAGGTATTATTAGATTAGGTCGTAATTGAATTAGTGATAAAAAAATATTTCACAATCAATTAACAATCAACGACTTAAAAAACAATATTATCATAAAAAGACATTTCAAACGAAAAACAGTGGCGGTTGGCAGCACTAGGAAACTACCTATTTTACTTTTACAACACAAAAAATACAGACTCCCGTATTGTAAAGCAGCCATTCAAAAATAGCTACCTACTAACTACTACGTAGAATTTCAAAAAAGGCTTACTTTCACCACGTCTTTTTTTGTTTTTTTCACCAAAAACATAAAACCCTATGGATTTCGGAACCCCCAAACACGAACTGGCCCTGAAAAAGTACATCATCTCACTGATTGTGCAAGAAGCACAGGCCGACCACGATTTTTCCATCCGTGAAAAAAAATACCTTGCCTACGCTGGCAGAACGCTTGGCCTGTCGGAAAGTGAGGTAGCTGCTATTCGCCTAGACCCGGCTGGGTACGAAATCGAACCGCCACATGACGAACAATTACGCATGAACGTTCTCTATTACCTACTTTTCATGATGCGGGCCGACAGCAGCATCAGCAAAGACGAAGCGGACATGTGTCATAAAATTGGCTTCCGGCTCGGGTTCAGAATGGACATGATAGCCGAACTTATCGGTGTCATGCGGGATTGCCTCGACAAGGAAATACCGCCAAATGCGATGATTGAGCGGGTGAGAGCCTACAAAAATTGAGCAAAAACAAACAGCAATATATACAATGGAGCGTCGGCCATTCCTTAAAAACACAGCCCTAGCAGGATTTTCTATCCTTTCAGGGGGCTTGCATAGCAAAAAACAGGCTGCACAAATTTTCGGGCAAAACGAAAAACAGTACAGCCTCGACCAAAATTGGGTGAAAGCAACACCCAACAATCTCCCCGTCAAGGACTGCCACGAAATGGTGCAGACCAGCCAAGGAAACATTCTCCTCCTCACCAACGAGACCAAGAACAACCTCATCAGTTTCGACAAGTCAGGAAAAGTGCTTGACACTTCTGCCCACAACCTCCCCGGCGGGCACGGGCTTACGTTGGCTGGTGAAGGCAAGGACCAACTGCTTTTCATCACAGACACAGAACTGCACCAAGTCTTCAAAACCGACCTGAAAGGAAACGTCATCCAAACCTGGCCTTGCCCAATGGATACTGGGCTTTACGAAGATGCCAACAAATTTGTGCCTACGGAAACCACCGTGCTGACCAATGGCGAGTTCTACATTGCCGACGGCTACGGCGAGCAGCATATCCTGCACTACGGCGCTGATGGCCTCATCAAAAACCATTTCGGTGGCCGGGGCGAAGGCGACCGCCACCTAGACAACGCCCACGGCATCTGTTTGGACAACCGCAGCGGCTCCCCCACCCTGCTTGTCACCGACCGCACCCGCTGCTGCTTCAAGCGGTTTTCGCTGCAAGGTGAGTACCTTGAAAAAATCGAGCTACCGGGTGCTTGCGTTTGCAGGCCAGTCATCAAAGGCGATTACCTCTACGCTGCTGTGCTACGCTCGCCGCACATGGGCACGGAAAACACAGGCTTTGTCATCATTTTGAACAAAGAAAACAAAGTGGTCTCCGTGATTGGCGGTGCCGAGGCAGCCTACAATTCCGACGGCAGTTTGCAGCCATTTTACCAGACCATCCAACTCTTTCAGCACCCACATGATGTGCTGGTGGACGATGAAGAAAACCTTTACGTCTGTCAATGGAATTCTGGGCAGGTCTATCCGTACAAGTTCACACCAGTTTAAGTAGTCAGACTCTAGGCAATAGACTTAAGACAATAGATAAGTAATTGGTCACCAATACCTTAACTAAAACCTATCGCCCGATTTCCATTGCCTTAGCACCAAGTTTCACCTTGTTTATGTCAAAAAGGTCACTGCTTTTTTTGCTGCTTTTGGTTTTGGGTAAAACAACTGCCCAAAAACTCCAATTGGCATCTCCGCAAACGGCCAGCCAAAGGCTGTTTGCTTCACCCAACCTCAAGGTCAATTTCGATTTTCGCCTGCAAGGCGCCGAAATCCGCTACACCACCGACGGCACTGAACCAACCGTCGCTTCTGCCATTTTTACGTCACCAATTAAAGTCAGTGGTCCAGCCATTTTAAAAGCCAAAGCGTTCAAAGCTGGGTTTCTCCCTTCGGAAACGACCACTATTCAGGTTTTGCCCTACCAAAGCCAGGCTTTTGACAGTATCAGCATTGCGCCAGCACCCAAAAAATACCCAGCCAACGGCTGGAAAACCCTGTGCGACAAACAACTGGGCGATGCGAATTTCAAGCAGAATTGGCTGGGTTTTGATTCTACCGAAATTGATTTGACAGTAATTTTTTCAAAAAAGCAGCCCATTTCAAATATCGCCATTGGTTTTTTGCGCCAGCAAAATGCTTGGATTTTCCTGCCTGCTGCCATTGAGATTTATGATAAAAAAGGAAAGTTGCTGGCAAGGGAAAACCTGACTGTCGAAGCCGCTGCGTTGCCCAATAGCATGGAATTCATCAGTTTAAAACTCACCAAGTATCGCCACAAGTCGTTGACAATCAAAATAATAGCACTGCATTCACTACCTGCATGGCATTCCGGCGCAGGCAACAGTGGCTGGGTATTTTTGGATGAAATAATGGCTTGGTAACTTCGCACCCGATTTTTGAGGCGGGCATTTGAAAAATATTCAGGTTCTTGCGTCACTAAAATCCTTCAATCCATTTTATGAAAGGACTAACCCGGCGGGCAGCAACCGCCGTCATTTTTGTGGTGGTGATGTTGGCTGGCCTGTTCTTGGGCAGGATGTCCTTCATATTCCTCTTCGCAATCATCACCACGCTCTGCCTGTGGGAGTTCCTGAACATGGTGCTCCACCACAATTCCCGCCGGGACTGGATCCGCATTTTCATCGGCGTCACTTTTGGCCTAACACCCTTCGTGCTGGCGACTGCCATGCACTTGGCCCTGGCCAGCAACGACCGTTTTGTCATTTTCACCTCCATCCTATTTTTCCCATTGCTCTTTCTTTCTTTCATCTACGAACTGTTCAGTGAATCTGAAAAGCCCTTTCAGAACGTGGCCTACATCGTGCTGGGCATGGTGTACATCGGAGCCCCGTTTTCGCTGCTCAATTTCATCGCCTTCAACGAGGACGGCTTCAATGTCTGGCCCATTTTTGGCCTGTTGTTGCTGACTTGGATGAACGATACCGGCGCCTACATCGTCGGTTCTAAGTTCGGGAAGACGCCATTGCTGCCACGCATTTCCCCGAAAAAAACTTGGGAAGGCACGCTGGGCGGCGTAGCCGTCACGTTCCTGGTAGCCTATCTTTTTTGTACTTTCACCGGAGAGTTGCAATTGTTTGACTGGATGATTTTGGCACTGATCGTTTCCGTTTTCGGTTCCATCGGCGACCTCATCGAGTCCATGCTGAAACGCAGCATCGGAGCAAAGGACTCCGGCACCATCCTGCCCGGCCATGGCGGCATGTTAGACCGGTTTGATGCGTTCATTTTCCTGTTGCCCTTTGCGGCAGCGTATCTGTTATCCATTAGATAGCGGGTGAGAGAAGTGAGAGCGTGAGAGAAATGAGCGGGTGAACCACAGTTGGAGTATCACCCGCTCATTTCTCTCACGCTCTCACTTCTCTCACTTTCTCACTGCTCTAAAAATGCGTGAAACAACCTTCATCGAGCAAAATCAGAAAAAATGGCAGGAGTTTGAGCAACTGCTGGAGGGGCAAGTGAACGACCCCGAAAAGCTCAACGAACTCTTCGTGCAAGTGACGGACGACCTTTCGTATGCCCGCACTTTTTACCCCAACCGCTCCGTGCGGGTCTATCTCAACGGCCTTTCCCAAAAGATTTTCTTCAATATTTACAAAAACAAAAAATCGAGGCGCAGGAACTTCGCCGAATTCTGGACTGAAACCCTGCCCCGCCTCATTTACGATGCCCGCTTCGACCTGCGCATCTCGCTCTTCATCTTCACGCTGGCCATGGTCATCGGCATGTTGTCCTGCTGGGCAGAGCCGGATTTCCTCAAAACCATTCTCGGCAGCGAGTACGTGGAAATGACCGAGGAGAACATCAAATCCGGCGACCCGATGGCCGTGTACAAAGAAGCCGGGGAGTTCAACATGTTCCTCGGCATCACCCTGAACAATATTTTGGTAGCCTTCCGCACCTTCATCCTGGGCATCATTTACGGCATCGGCACCATCGGCATGTTGATTTACAACGGCATCATGCTCGGCGCTTTTCAGTATTTTTTCATCGAAAAAGGGCTGTTCCGGGAGTCGTTCCTGGCCGTTTGGCTGCACGGCTCGTTCGAGATTTCCAGCATCGTCATTGCGGGAGCAGCGGGCCTGACGATGGGACGGGGGCTTGTTTTCCCTGGCACTTTGACCCGTGAGCGCTCCTTCCAACTGGCCGCCCGGCGGGGCCTCAGCCTCATGGTGGGCGTGGTGCCACTGTTCATTTTCGCTGGCTTCACCGAGAGCTACCTCACCCGCCACACCGGGGCACCTGACTGGCTGCGGGCGCTTTTCATTTTTACTTGCTTCGCAATCGTCATTTTTTACTTCGCAATTTACCCCCGATACAAAGCCAAAAAGGGCGAGTTCAAGGAAGAAGACGTGCGCCTGACGCCCGACATGGAGCGCCGGGTGGACTTCACGCCCGTGAAAAACGCAGGCGAGCTTTTCACGGACGCTTTTATTTTTTTCAGAAAATGCTTGAAGCCCATAGGGCTTGCTGCACTGGGCGGTGCGGTTTTGTTCTGCGGGGGCGCCTTCCTGCTGGCGGAGGTGCAGCCTACCGAGCTTTTTAATTACCAACAGGACCTCTTCGGCGTGGTGCAGGCCGTTCCCAATTTTTTCAAAAACCCTGGCAACCCTTGGCTTTTCCCGTTTGCGGTACTGGCCATGAGCATTGTCACGTTCGTCACGCAGTTTTTCCTGAAACGCTGGCGTGACCGCACCCCCGACGGTGAGGAGGTCGAAGACGAAACGCCGGAAACCAGTTTCGGAAGCATCCTCTCCGGCTTCCTCCAAACAACAGTGGCCGTCACCGTTTTCAGCTTGATTTTCCTGCTGCCCGGCTGGGCTTCCTTTTTCCTGACGCTGTTTCTGTTCCCCATTTTTTTCCTGCTCACACAGGTCATCATTTACGAAGGCGGCAATATTTTCAAAAGCATTGGCCGCACGGGTGACCTGATGGTGACGCAATTCGGGCAGATGCTCGGCCTTTATTTCACCTTGTTCCTCACTGGTTTTCTGTTTTTCCTCATCCTCGACTCTGGCCTCCTCTGGTTCCTGCTCGACATCATCGGGATGAATTTTTACCTTGACGATGCTGGCGCAAAAGTCTTTGATGCCGTGTCGGTTACAGGCGTTTCCATCTTCGTGCTGTTGCTGATTTTCGGCCTCTGGGCGACGGGTAGCGGGCTGCAATATTTCTCCATTTTAGAAGCCAATGAAGCTTTCTTTTTGAAAAAAAGGCTGGAATTGATTGGGAAACGGGAGCGGATTCGGGGGTTGGAACGGGAGGGGTAAGCCCCATCAATGTTGCCTTCCAGCATAAGTCAAATTTAGAATTATCTTGAATGAAATCCTTAATCGCTTAAATCAATATTCAACCCATTTTTTAATATAGCTACTGCAAACATAGCATCTATAGCGGCACCAGTACCAAGTCCTCTCCATTTCCGATTTCGTTTTTGTTTGACTACTATGCCTTCTATATCTGCAACTTGTGTTGACACACGTTGATTTTTTTCATCGTACCATTCGATAGTTATCACACTTACATTTGCTACCTGTTGCTCCATTTGCCTTAGGAATCGGCCTTCCATTTGTTGCCCATCTTTCATGACCATTTCAATAAGGCTGTTAGCTTTTATGGTCGCCGCTTCTTCAAGTCCCACCCATTCATCTTTTTCATTTTCAATGGCAATTATTCCTTTTATATCTGCAATTTGAGTTGACTCGTGTCGGTTATTTGCTTTGTCATACCATTCGATAGTTGCCACATATTCATTTCCTACCTGGTGTTCCATGTGTTTTAGGAATCGACCTTCCAATTGTTGCCCATCTTTTAGGAAGATTTTAATTTTACTATTCCCTTTTATGTTCGCTGCTTCTTTTATGTCTGTCCATTTATCTTGTCCATTCTTAATGTTGATTATTCGTTCAATTTCTGTAGCTTTAGTTAATACTTGCTGGTCGGTTTGCATGTCGTGCCATACAAGTGATTCTTGGATTTCATCACCAATCTTTTGTCTCACAAACTTTACAAATCCCCCATCTAGTCTTTCCCCATTTTTCAGAAATATTTGAATATGGTCATTTTCTTGCACTGGTTTAGCCGCTGCCTGTTCGTCTGGGATTCCAAATTTTCTAATTTTCTCATTTTTTTTGGAATCCTTAATAGCGCCTATTCCAAAACCGAGGACGCTGCATCCAGTTGCTAAAAGTAAAGTTTGCCCAATGATAAGGGCGAACATGAGTTGTTTAATCTGTTTCATTTTCAAAAAATTTATTGAGACATTAATTAATTGTGCACACTCCTAATCCTCGTCAGGATTTCAGTATCCAAAAAACGAAATCACTATTAAGCACATTAAAAGTGTATATAACCGTAAAATAATAACACTATAAAAGAAACTGCAATGCCATCCATAATACTACCTATGGCAAGACCTTTCCATTTTTTATTTCTTTCTTGCTTGACCGCTATTCCTTCAATATCTGAAATTAGCGTTGATGCTTGTTGATAGCTTCCCTTTTCGTACCATATAATATGTTCACCATATTCTTCACCAGCTTTTCCCTTCCTATAAAACAAGATATCCCCTTCCTGCTGCTGTCAATTCTTTAGGAATATTTTAATTTTGCTTTTCATTGGTATAGAGGAAATTTGTTCGACAGGAAATTCCATTTCTTTTACTTCCTTAGAATCCAAAAAGGCGCCTATTCCGAAGCCATAGACACTGCACCCACTGCCTACAAATATAAATGACCCCACAAAAATGGCGAACATGAACCGTTTAATCTGTTTCATAATTTCAGGATTTGATTAATTTTGAGCCTATTGGCATTTTCCACTGCCTTTATTCCTTTCGTTGAAAATGCAACACCGTCGTTTTTTCTGCTTCGATTTCAACTGGAAAAAAGTTTTTTTCAGAACTGTGTTCTACAAAAATCCTCAATTTATTGCTCCCCATTTCTTCGGTACTAATCGTATTGATGATAAGCTTATTCGGGTTACCGGGATTTAGTGCCACATTAAAACAATATGGCACATTGCCAAGGGTAGCTTTATAGAGTAATACTTGTTCCCCCATAAAAACAGACACCACACCTTTGTCATTGGGGCTTTCACCGGAGATGCAAACCCGAAACTCCGATTGGGCAACCTGCACAGTTTGCTCCGAATGCACCGGAAGTAGAGCTGGCGAAATTCCCTTTAACTCCTCAGCTTGTTTTTTCCGGCGGTCATTTTTTACTGCCGATGTCCACACCAAAGCAATGATACCAGCTATTGCCACACAACCAAAAACAAGCACTGTGGTGGCTGCACCCTCTTGCCCGTTGCAAGACAAGCTGCATGAAATGGCTGCCGTTAGATACCCCAAAACGGCAAAAATTGCAAGGCTGGCCAGCACCAGTAAGGCTATTTTGCCCGCCTCCAACTCCTTAGCTGCATGGCGGATAAGTGCGATATTTTTCCGTATGCTGGCTTTTGCATTTTTGAGTTTTGTTTGCTTCCATGCCTTTATTTTCTGGAAAAAAGTTCCACTTTTCGCTTTGAGAACATGGGGTTTCGCCGACTGCTTTTCCATGGGCCAAGCCTCAAACGGATTTGACATTGCCGACTGAAGAACAGGTATTTGAGCAGGCTCGGTAGGCAGCGCCCTATTGGTTGGGCTTAGGCTCCACGCAGGCAGGAAATTGCCCACACCTCCCCATGCCAAAAACGAGGAGGCCACGAGCAGGGCGTCGCAACATTTGCGGCGGGTGAAGTTATCCAATCTGTGCCTCCCTTCCTTTTTATCGGGGTAGGCTCCATAGCCGATAAGGTACAAAAGGGCGCTGGCCCCGAATACCCCTTTGGCAAAATAATGCCCTTCTGCTGCAAGCACAAAGCCCCACGACAGGGCAAGTGCCCCCAATATTGCCCGCCCAAAGGCGATGATAGCCCACGACTGAACGGGATGTTTTTTTGCCCAAAAAGAAAGTTTCAGCATGGCGTCATTTTTTTGATAGCGTGCCCGATAGCCGAGCATGCCGTGATAGGGTTTCAGGTGTTAAGTTGTGTGCCCAAGGCAAATGAAAGGTAAGAGTTTTTTTAAAAAAGAAACCATACGCTGTTTTAATAGGTTTTCCTGGACCAAAGGTCGGGGAAATCTATTTAATACAGCGTATAAAAATATGCCACATAGCACTTCCCAGGCAACAGAACTTTAAAAACCGAAATCAAAACCATAAAAAAGAATTACCCACCGATTTTATTTCACCTATAATTATAATAATATCAATAACGCCTCCAATCCCAAAGCCAATCCATTTTCCATTTGTTTGCTCCCTTGTTTGCCCCCTGCCTACTAATATCCGTTCTATACTTGCAACTTGAGTTGATACTTGTTGTTGGGTTACTTCGCTGTACCATATGATTGATTCTGAATGTTCGTCGCCAACCTGCTGCTTTAAGCGCATTATAAATTTCCCACCCTGTTGTTGCCCATTTTTTAGGAATATTTTAATATGGCTATTTTTTGGAATCGGCGTTAATTCTTCGCCTGAAATTTCCATTTTTTTGATGTTGTTGGAATCCGATATAGCACCTATGCCAAAGCCGATGACACTGCACCCGGTTGCTGAAAGCATATATTGCCCGATGATAAGGGCGAACATGAGTTGTTTAATCAGTTTCATAAATTCAGGATTTATATAGTTTTGAAAAAAGGCGTACACGTTCGCTGGCTTCACCTGCAACACAAGGTTAAAAACCGAAATTTAAAAAAAACCATCAGGAAAAGGGTCATAGCTGTTTAAAATAATGGCATCTATCAATACTCCTATGCCAAGGCCAATCCATTTCCCATTTTGTTGCTGTTTTGCCACTATCCGCACTATACGTTCTATATCTGCAATTTTAGTTGATACTTGTCGGTCGGTTGCTTTGTCGTACCAAACGATATATCCTGCATATTCAACGCCAGTTCTTCGCTCCATGTAAAATTGGAATTTCCCTTCTTGTAGTTGCCCATTCTTCAGGAATATCTGTATTTGGCTGTTTATTGGTATCCGGGTTAATTCTTCACCTGGAAATTCCTGCCTACTGGTTTTGTTGTTGGAATCCGATGCAGCACCTATTCCTAAGCCTATGGCACTACAGCCAGTTCCTGAAAACATGTACTGCCCTATGACAATGGCGAACAAGAATTGTCTAATCAGCCTCATAATTCGAAAGTTTAAAAGCGGTTATAGATAAATGCACATGCTCATTAACATAGCCAATAATGCTGTGTTAGAATAAAACATTCATTAACTACCTTGGTAAAGACCAAAATCAACATTGTTTATTAAATAAAAAACTGAAATAGCATCCAAAAGGCCACCTACGGAAAGACCAAGCCATTTATTATTTCCCTCTGTTGACTTTATTACTACTCGCTCTATTTCTGTGATTTGGGTTGCTGCTTGCCGGTAGGTTGCCAAGTCGTTCCATACGATAGAATTTATAGTTTCTTCGCCTTCTTGTTGCTCAAGAAGCCTTATGAAACGTCCTTTTTGCACTTGTCCATTCTTTAGGAATATTTGGATTTCGCTGTTTTTTGGCATCTGGGTTAATTCTTCACCTGAAAATTCCTGCCAACTGATTTTGTTGTTGGAATCCGATGCATTACCTATTCCAAAGCCAATGACACTGCAGCCACTTACAACAAGCGCAAATGACCCCACGAAAAGGGCGAAAACAAGTTGTTTAATCATTTTCATTGTTTCATAATTTAATTAGCTTCTGTGAAAAAACATGCCCGTCCACCGACCTTACCTGCAAGAAATAAATGCCTGGTGACCAATGGCCTATCGATTCGATTTTCAGTTTTTTGTTGCTTATTACCTTTTTTGTATACACGATGCTTCCCAAGGCATCGAAAATCACAACTTCGGAGACCGGAAGGATGGATTCGGGGAAATCAAGTGCCAGGGTATTGGAGATGGGATTGGGTGAAGTTCCAATTTTTACGGTTGCTAAAGGTTGTTCCCTAGCAGGAGAAGGCATTGAAGTCGGCAGGGAATACACGTGGGTGAACTTCAATGCCGCAGGTTCCGATTCATAGTGTCCGGTGATGAGTTTTCTTTGCAAGCCCGGAATATTGGAGACCAATGAACTGTTGGCGTCGCCCAGCGTTAGCAGCTCCTGCCCTGATTCAGTGAGTATTTTCATCCCTGATTCAAAAAAGTTGGCATAATTAACAACGGCAACGAGCGTATTGTCGTCCGTGAAAACATGCTCATCAGCGATTACAATGTCAGCCTCGTACCCAGAAGGCTTGGTCAACTGCTTCCAGGGTGTATGGTCGGGGTTGTAGAATTGAAAATAGCTGCTGTTTATAGTTCCTATGCTCTGATTATAAAATTTAAACCCCGATGTCGACATAACTTTATACCAAATGTAGAAGGGATATTGCTGAATGATATCGAACTCCGGTAGACTGTAAAACATAGAAGAATTTGATGTGCGTGTCATCCATTGGTGGCCCCCATCCCCATCGGGTACAGCCAAGTAGGAGAAATAACCGGACGCGCTATTATATTGGAACTGTACTTCGCCCGACTCATCCAATAACCTGTATTCATAGCCGCCAGTGGAAGGACAATATCCCGAAACGCCGATTTCCAGGTTAGTGTCATCATCATAAACCTGGTAGCTTGGGTTTTCATATATCGCACCGCTGCCACAATCAGGATTTATATCTTGCGGTTCAATTTTTTTCCACAAGGTAAAATCAGCATTAAAGAACAGGTAGGAACCTTCACTGTCTTGATAGCAATATTTGTCGCCTTCATTTTCAATATCAAATAAAATACGGGGGTACTGTGGGAACGAATGTTGGAAAACAAGTCCGTCTGCGGTGACTATAGTTCCATTATCAAACAAAACCTTCCACTCGCCATCAATTTCTGCTACATTAAAATAATTTGGTGATAAAGCCTCCAAAATTACCTCACCATCTTCATTATAAACTGCATTTATTCTCGATGTTGAGCTGCCCGAATACAAATAGAATTCCATAGCATCATCTTGGTTGAAAATATGCTCGGAGGCTAAATATACCAAATTAAGCGTAGCATCGGCAACCAGCGTGACCGAAACCGTTTTCCACGGCGTATGGTCAGCATTAAAGAACCTGACTACCGAGGATTCGGCGTCCACGTAGTAATATTTTTCACCTGCCGTTTCCAGCTTGTCCCGCATAAGAATGGTGCAAGGGTAGGAATGCTCAAAGGTGATTTGCCCGAAGGCAATCGTTGCCATAAGGCATGCCAAAAGTAAAGTGATTAATTTCATGTGCAGATTATTATTGAATATTAAGCAATCATTTCATGCCATTTTAGGCAAATTATATTGATTGCTTAATTGTTAAAAGGAACTTATTTACAAAGAAAAACGATAACTAAATCCTGTTTTTAAATAGCTGAAACCTATCTTAGCAGAAGGCAAGCTGTTGGTACTAGTATTTTCGAATATTAATTTAGGAGACCAATGGTAAGCGGCAAACCATTCTAATCTGGCAGCGAAATTTACCCTCATGCCAAACATGGCGCCGATATTTACTGGCCTTATTTTTGTTGAAGAATTATCCGAACTAGCTTCTAAACGATAGAAATTAAAGGTAGGGCCACTATAAAAAACATTTTTGCTTTCCGGTAATTTGATGGTGTATTGTGGTGAAAGATACCATGAACTCTGCCTCATGTTGACCCTTTGACCTTGTGAAATGTTGATACCAAAAATCGAAGAGCTTATTGATCCCGTTGCACGGTAGCCATCAGCACTTGTTTTGCCGCTGAACCCTATGGAAAGGCCCACCCATCCAGACTTGTTGAGTTTGCGTTCTAACATCGCTTCCATCACAAATGGCATATTCGTGGATTGAGGATATTCAGTATCAAAATGTAAAAATATCCCGTTATGATGGTAATCAGCCCCAAACCCATTTTTCTCCAAATGGTTTTTCAGTTGCTTGGCAGTAGATGAAAGTCTGAACCCCAGCCCTAACCTCAGGCGGAACGTCTTTTCTTTCCCAAGCGTGATAGTTTCACCTTGCCCCAAAACAGAAGTCTGGGAAAGGGCCGACAGTAGCAAAAGCAAAATAAATTGTCGCATATCAGTGTATTTTATGAATAATGTCAGCGACATCAAATAAGTAAATCGCTGATTATAGTTTCGTAAACAATGAGAATAACAATTGCTCATAGTTGGCGAAACTGGCATTTAAATAAGCGAGCTCGAAAGCTATTGTGACTACTTCTTCACCTCTTCATCATCACCGCCAACTGCCTCAAGCTCCTGCACCTGGCGCTTTTCAGCGAGTCGGTGGTGCGATGTGGCGAAAGCCCGTCCCGCACGATTTCCTCGTCCTTTAGGTCTTCGAAATACCTGAGCCGGATAATCAATTGGCACGGTTCGCTTAATTTTGAGAGCGCATTTTCCACTTGGTTTTTTAATTCTTCTTGGGCAAAATAAGCTTCGACTTCCGGCTGAATTGGTAAGGTTACCGTTTCAAGGTCCTGCCAATGCTGGCGTTTCCTTCGGCAAAAATTGCGAAGCAAGTTGTCCGCAACTGTTTTGGCATAACACAATGGGCTAACCCCAAAAAAACTGAAAGTGCCATCATTTATTTTTCGGAGTACCAGCACAGCAGCATCGTTGGTGAGTTCCTCCAGGTCTTCTGCCGACGTTGCTTTCCTATATTTTCCGAGTTGAAGATGGGATTTAATCCCCTCGCACAAAAGCCTAACTGCTATTGGGTCATGAATTCTCAACTGCTGGTAAATAAAGGCAGGGCAAGATTTTTTCTCCAGCTGCCACCTGAGTTTTATTGTATTGTTGTGATTTTTCATTTTACGCTAATGATTTGCGGTGCAACACAAAATGGGTTTCCCTAGAACATTGCTTTCAAATACGTATTAAAAAACCGTAATCGGAACTTTGAAAAGCCCGTCTTGAGGCCACACCCTTAGCCAAATGCTGGGCAATGGATTTTCCAATTCCCATTGTTGAGCCAGTAACGATTGCTGTTTTTCCTTCGAGTTTCATTTGGTGATTCTTTTGGTGATTTATTGACCGAACTTTATGGCGATAATTAAAATTAGATACCTACTGAAAAAGAAGTAAAGGCAAGTATGATTGATGTAACTACCAACCCTATCAATAATATTCTCGCTATCCACATACTTACCACCCCCATTCGCCGATCTTTGCCTGTGCTATGTTTCTTGGCACGTTTCCCAAGCACCAGGGCTTTAATAAATAAAGCAATTCCAATAAGCGACAATAAACCGAAAAGCACCAATAAAAAGCCTTGTACAGGAATAATGGGCAACATATTAAACACAAAACCTGAAACCAAAGAAACCAAAGCACATTTACCTGGTTCCGTTTCCTCTGAAAACTGGACTTCCTTTTTCAATTTGCCGAAGGCGAAAAGCCTTTTGAATAAACCCTTGCCTTTTCTATGCCGGGTTACTGCATTTTGCTTTCCCGCATGAGTTGATACACCCTTGCTGCCAATTTTACCCATTTCGGACGACCCAATGGACACCTGACGACTGGCAGCATAAAGGCTACCGACCGGAAAATTGGCATTGCCCGTAAAAAAAACGGTTAAAACAGTTAGGATGAAAAAAGAAACTGTTGTTTTCATAATTGCTCTTTTTTAGGTTCGTGCATTGCCTCTATCATTTAGGTTTTTTTAAACCACTAAAAATCAAATCCAACCTCCGTCTATGGATTCATCATCTCGCTGAACCCACTCGCTATCTTTTATGCAACAAACCTACACGCAAGCCGCTCACCGTCCAAAGACAAATATTCCCATTTGCCATGAAAAATCTCAGTACATTGTGTGCGAAATTTCATCGTAAACACCTGTATAACTGCGTTTTATAAAAATGAATACGCCATGAAAACAATCACCCTTTCCCCTTCAAAAATGGCTCGAATACTGGCCATTTTGACCCCAGAAGAGTTCAAATCCTTGGGCCTGTGGCTGCAATCGCCCTGGGCCAACACCAACAAAAAGCTGGTGGAGCTGTACAATATCCTACAGAAGCAGTACCCCGATTTTGACACAAAAGCGATGGACAAAGCGCAGTTGTTCAAAAAGCTATACCCCGGAAAAGCCTTCGACGATAAATGGATGCGCAACCAAATGGCAGCCATGTGCAAGCAGGTAGAGCAATTCCTGGTACACCAACGGCTGGAAAGCGACGATACCCTCTCCGCTAGGCTGCTGGGAAGGGAATACCTCGAAAGACACGAGGGCGAGTGGCACGAAAAAGAAATGGGAGAACTCATCAATAAGTTGGAAGCCAAAAAGGCCAAGGAAACCGAAGATTTCCTGCTTCTGGGACAACTCCACGGCGAACTTTATGAGCGACCACAATCAATTAAACTTAAGTCCAGCCAGGCATCGCTGCTGGCTGCCGACCGCTACCTCGACTGCTTTTATGGCCTACATAAATGGCGGTGCATCACAGAATTAAAAGAGCGGCAGCTGATTTTGCTAGAAGGGGCTCCACCGACTTGGAATATCTTGCATTTGGAGCAACAGACCCAGCACCTTGACATCCCTGTGCTGGATATTTACAAAGAGCGAATAGGCCTGTCCCGTTCCCTTTCCATGGAAGGATATATTCATTTAAAAACGGAAGTTTTTACCAAGTTTGAATACTTGTCCGAGAAGGACAAAAAGCTCTTGTTGTACTACCTAATAAACTCTGCCATCTCCTTATGGCTAAAGGGTTTCGTCCAAATCATGGGCGAACTGCTGGAATTGTATAAAACGGGTATAAAGGAAGGATTGCTCATCAACTTTGGCAGGTTGTCAGAAACAACATTTTCCAATATTGTGAGTATGGGAAACAGTCTGAAACAGTTCGATTTTACAATGAAATTCGTGAATGAATACTCAAGCAAACTGCCGCCTGGCTTACAGGATGATGGAAAGACATGGGCTATGGCGCATACTTTTTACAAACAAAATGATTTTGAAGAAACTATCTCCCTGCTTTCCAGTCATGGGTTTACCAACCCTCATTTTTCTTTGCTTGGAAAGTCACTCCTCGTGGAAGCTTATTTTGAAGCCTGCAAAAACGATGACTCCTACTTACTGTTTCTGTTGGATTATAGTGATGCGTTAAAGAAATATATCCATCGTGACCATTTACTTTCCGAAGGAAGGAAAACAGCCTTCTTGAACTTCGTGAAGTACACCATTATTTTGTTGAAAAAACTGGTCGAAAAGAAATGGGATGAGCAATGGTTGGAAGATTTCGAGGAACAAATCAACAGGGAGGAATTCATGCAGGGCAAACAGTGGCTTTTGGAAAAAGTGGGCTCAATAAAAGCTGGGTTGCCAATTTGACAACCCAGCCTACTAATCAATTGAAAATGACATCCTCCACGATTATCCAGCCACTCGCAATGGAGCCGCAATCGGTCGCAAACGAGAAATCGTAAGTGCCGGCGGACAATCCACTGAACGAAATATCGGAATCATCTGTGGTAAATACTTGGCTCCTGAAATCATCGTCCTGCCGGAAGTATTTTACAAGGTACTGGTTGCAGCCCCCTAGGCAATTGTTCCAGTCGAAGGCGATACTGCCACCTGACTTGGATACGATGGAAAGGTTGGCGGGTTCCGGGCAGGCTTGGCCGAACTCAGCGGCCTTGGGAAAACACAGCACACAAGGGGCTGTGGCAAGCATCATTAAAAAAATCATCTTAGACATAGCAGAATAGTTTAAGTAGTTATAAAATGCCCTGTGCTCACCGACAGGCAAAAGAAGGCCAGTCTCCCGATGGGTCGGGTGAGCGGTGAGGGGTGCGAAATTTTTGGTTTGGTGTTGTTTCTTGAGCGTGGTAGGTGGTCGGGTTAAATCATGCTTCAAGTGCCGTCGTAAAAATTTGGCTCATGCCGGTTTACAGTGAATCGAGGTAAAATGCAGTCTTCAGTATCGAGAGAGCGGGTCATCAAGCCCGTTGGCTTGTATTTTGAGAAAAAGGTCAAAAAATGGGTTCAGTTCGTTTACTGTTCAGCATTCATTTGCCTACCAGCAGGTCGGTCGCTTCGCCGTAATGCATGACAGTTGCGTAGCGGGGCACTGTGATTTTAAAGGTCATTTCGTTGGTCGGTTTCATGCCGTTGACCTGAATGGGGATGAGCTGACTGGGCATGTTCACGACGAGGTTGGCGGCATTGCCAAGGGCCTCCACTTTGAAAAACCCCATCGCTGCCAGCGACTTCAACTGTACCCGGCTGAGGTTGCTCTGTGTCACCTGGATTTCCACTTTCAGGTAATTATGGTCCCAATAGGCGACTTCGACAGTAGCATCTACGTGCAGCGTGATTTGGGCAGCACCGTTGGAGGCCATGTCCGAAACGAGGTAAAGAAGTGGGCTGTCCTGTGCGGATATCCGGGTGGACAACATGCTGATGAATGTGGCTGCGAGCAGGAAGGTGTGCTTTTTCATGACGATGAGTTTTTAGTGTGAAATTTTTAGCGGGAGCCTGTTTTCTTTCGATGAAGCAAAGGTGTGGGCATACCCCGCCGACCATCACGCACCATTGTCTCAAAGGCATGGAGCATCGTTGCAAGCAGCAGGAAATCTTCTGGACTATTGTTGTAGGCAGGCTGAAAAAACAGTGGCAAGTTTCTGAAAATCAATCACTTACGTGTCTCACTTGGCGGAGTACCGAATTCTTCCGTGAATGTTCTTGAAAAATAATTGGGGTCACGGAAACCCACTTCGTAAGCAACTTCTGAGATGGTGAGGTTGGTCGTTTGGAGCAATTCCTTTGCCCGATCCAAGCGGATGGAACGGATAAAATGCGTGGCGGACATGCCCGTGAGCGCCGTGAGCTTTCGGTGCAACTGTGCCCGGCTCATGGTCAGCGCCCGGCACAACCGATGGATGTCGAAATCTTCGTCCGCAAAGTCTTTTTCAACCGCAGCCCTTGCCTTTTTTAAGAATGCATCCTCTATTTCAATATCAAGCTCAGGTGCAGTTTCGCCGCTACTCAAGTTTGGCATTTTTGAAAAATAGCTAATCAGCCTTCGGCGGAGTTCCACCGATTTTTTCAACTGAATAAAAAGTTCTTCCTGGTTGAACGGCTTCTGGAGGTAGGCATCGGCGCCCCGACGGAGGCCTTCGATACGGTCGGCCACGGTGGCTTTTGCGGTGAGCAAAATGATGGGAATATGGCTGGTACGCTCGTCGTTTTTCAAAAAATCGCAGACTTCGAGCCCATCTTTCTCAGGCATCATCACATCGGAAATGATGACGTCGGGAAGCAGTTCCAGCGCTTTTTCTATACCTCTTTTACCGTCATACGCCACGGCCACGATATAAGTAGGTTCGAGCAGCATTTGGAGGTACCGGACGATATCAGCACTGTCATCAATGACGAGGCAAATCGGCTTCTCGTCTTCCTCACCTGATACTCTAATACTGGACTGCTCAACAGGCATAAAAAACTGCGAAGCGACGGGTTCCGCCAATGGATTGGGCATATTGGGGCTATCGGAAGGCTGTGCTTGGTTGGTGATGGGCAGGCGAATGGTGAAGGTAGAGCCAACGTTAACTTCACTTTCAGCGGTTATGTTGCCAGACATAATTTCCACCAGTTCTTTCGTGAGTGCCAGACCGATACCGGAGCCACCAGCAGGATTACCTGTATCCTTGGCAGTGAAGAAGCGGTCGAAGATATGCGGCAATGCTTCCTCCGAAATGCCCGCTCCGTCGTCTTTCACTTCTATGATTAAATAATCCCCTACTGACCGGCTCAATTTCACATTGATTTCGCCACCCGGCGGCGTAAACTTGATGGCATTGGACAGCAGATTGGTCATCACATCCTGCAATTTTTCCGCATCGAAGTCCATGTTTAAATGGTCAATTTCACAGAGGAAGCGGAGGCGAATATCTTTTGAAGTGGCAAAGGAATTGAACGAATCCACGAGGTAGCGCAGGTAATCGGCGGCATCCGCTTGGTGCATGTTCAGGGTCAGTTTGCCAGATTGCGCCTTTGACAAATCGAGCAGTTGATTGATTAGGCGGAGCAGTTGTTCGCCGTTGCGGCGAATGAGCGACACCTTGTCTTTTTGGCTGCCAACGGTTTGCGTTTTGGCTGCTTCCAATTGCTCCGCCATGCCCAAGATGACCGTGAGTGGCGTGCGAAACTCATGGGTTATATTGGTGTAAAATTTAGACTTGAATTCATCCAAACTTTTGAATGTCAATGCTTTGCGTTTTTCTTTGTGCAAAAATGTCATCCGAAAACCAAGTCCCAGCGTGAAGAGCGCCACCTCGCCAATGACCCCAATTTGGGTAAAGGAAAACCGAAGCCCTACGCCTTTTATGACATAAATAGCGTTCAAAATCACGCCCGTCACGAAGAAAGCCGTGCCGCCAATAAGGAAAAAGCTTCGCCTATCGGACCTCCCAAATATCCAAACCAGCAGCACAA
Source organism: Saprospiraceae bacterium (assembly GCA_041752395.1). Taxonomy (GTDB): domain Bacteria; phylum Bacteroidota; class Bacteroidia; order Chitinophagales; family Saprospiraceae; genus UBA6168. The sequence continues at coordinate 27,041 of JBGSWN010000096.1, forward strand.
TGACACAGATATATTGTGCCACCATGAAAAGGGCCGTGACGTTGTCGGTCAGCTTCACGTTCATCGTCATGCCATAAGCGGTAATCACCAAGGCTGCAAGTGCGAGCCTGAACCAGACCAGCATTCTAAACCGCCTGTCCCAGTCCGGTCTTGACTTTTTCATCACCATATAATGCCGAATGAACTGGAAGCAGGCCACGTCCATGAGGCAGAGTGCAGTGTAAACAATGTACTGGAGCAAATGCGGGTGGTCACGCAGCCAAGTAAGGTCGGGCATGACGTTGAAAAACTCCATCAAGTAGATAAAAATCCCTGTTTGGAACAGCGAATGCCAGAGGAATACCCGGTCGAGGGTGGAGAAGAAAAGTAACAGGTTTAGCAGGATATACGACATCAAAAAACCGAGGAACGCCCAGTCGGCACGGCTACTCCGGACGTATTCCCAAGTTTGGTAGAAATCAACCTTAGCCAACTTGATTTGAATATACGGCGGCTTTTTGTTGATGGCTTTGACTTTTGCATAAAGCGTTGCCACACTGTCCATGGGTAGGTTGAAGGCTACCCGTTCCGCTTGGCGGTTACCGTGTTGGAAGTCTTTTCTATTTGCTGGAGTCAGGAAGCCTGTGAAGGAGGTACGCTTTGGCTGGCGCCTGTAGTCCACATCGTACACTTCCGTGAAATTGCTCCGGCCCGTGTACAGCACCCAGTTTTTAATTGGCCGGTCAAGGTTGTTTCGGAGCCTCAGTCGCCACCAGTAAACCTTTGACGGATCGAGCAGCACATTGCCTTCTGATGAGGCGGGCAGATATTTTCTAATAAAATCAGGGTAGGGTAAAAACTTGCCAGACCACGCAGGGTCGGCCACTTCGGCGAGACTCAGCTCATCGTTTGGAAGCTCCGCAACTTCCAGTTGCTCATTCAACAGCCACTCATCTCCCTGGCCTTGTAGGGAAAAAATTGGCTGCTGGCAAAACCCATTCTTTGCCAAAAACACAAAAAACAATGCAACTGGCAGTGTGTGTAAATAGCTCCATTTCATAGGCCGTAGGTGTTGTGAGCCAATGTACGAATTAGTGCTAAAAAGCAGCGACTAAGTCGAAGTTCATAGTATTGCTCAACCATTTAGGTAACGAAATGGAAGGAAGTAAACAATTGGGGGAAATTATTTCATACTCAACGTTTCATCAGTTTAAACCCGACTTCCCTGCCCTGCCCTTGGAACATGGCGAGGTTGATCCAAAACCAGGCGAACTGTTCCATCAGCCCAAACTTGTCATTTCCGCCGATGTCATAGCACTCACCAAAGCCAGCATCTTTGGCCAATTGAATGGCAGCAGCTTTGCCTTTAACACTATCTCCTGCCACGAACATATCAATCGCCATATCGCCATAATTTGGGTTAAGCATATTGTTATATCCGGTAGTATTAAAGCACTTAACCACATCTTTTGTGGCCGTATTATCCAATATGGCATCGGCAGTATGCGCATATCCTTTTGGCCCACGGCCCATGACTATATTCATGGCATCAATAATGATTTTACCAGTCGTTTCGCCCAATGACTGCGCCACTTCAACCGCTGCCGTTGCTGGGGTTGCCAGCAAAATGACCTCACATTGTTTTACCGCAAAAGGAATATTCGTAAACCTGTCTTCGCCAATTTTTGTCGCCAATGCTATATTCTTTTCACTTAAAGGTAATTGTGCGCCAATTAAAACTGTATGCCCAGCTTTTATCCATTGTTGCGCCAATGCACCGCCCACATTTCCAGAGCCAATAATTGCAATTTTCATCTGTTTATTATTTTTTGATTAGAAGGATTTTCTGACGAAACCGCCAAGATTGTCATTGGTTTTGAAATCCCTCCCTATTTGAAGGAAATTTCCTGCCAACCCAAATTGATACCCCTGAAAATCCAGCCCAAATCGCACCCGCTCTACACTGGATACATGTCCATTTTTGTTGAAAAGGTGGAACAATTCAAGGCTCGTGTACCATTTCCACCGTTCATTGATTTTTGGGGTAAAACGGAGAATCGAGAACCAACTGTACTCCAAATCCTTTTTCAAACCCACCGTTGCAAGGCCAAAAAGTGTCCACGATGGTTTTGATTTGAAAACATGGGCCCCAGCGTCAGCGCCCGCCCCTGTGGTCTGGCTGACCTTGCCAACGAGGCTGGCACCAAGCCCTGATTTGCTGGTGTAATTCAGGTATGCCCCGCTGAAGAGATTCGCCCGATTGTCGTAGTCCACCGTCATGCGGGTTCGACTGAAAAGCGTCCAACGATATTGCTGGTCGAAGGGCTTGAGCCATTGCAAGTCCGCAAAAGCGCCGTTTTCGCCCACCATGACTTCCAGGCTTTGGGCAAATGAAAAATTGGCTGCTGCCAAAAACAGCAGCCAAAGGATGATTTTT
>JBGSWN010000097.1:0-6488 GCA_041752395.1 Saprospiraceae bacterium
TGCTTGTTGAAGCAGCCGCGGCGTCATTTACTCTCACTAATTGTATGAAACTTAATTCTTAGGTTCTTTTGAAGCTTAACGCAATCTAGTTTTCTAATGTTTGATTCTTACCTAACCTTTTTAAAAAAACGTGCCAAAAAATCCTTCTATATCAATCAGTTAGTCAAAATTTCGATTTAATAGACGCAGACTTGAAGATTCTGGTTGGTTGGACAAAAATTATCAGGGCGCTTTTTTACCAACTAAAATCATTTCTACGAATTTCTGAATACGGGTTGCCTTGATTCTGAATGTCTTACGCTTTCTATCCGACCAGTTTTGACGTGGTTTCGTTTTAGGCGAATTTACAAACCACGAGCAAAATCAGGCCACTGAGCATGATCATTTTTGCTAAAAAACTGGCTTTGGTGAACTCGGCTTTTGAATTGGCTTTTTTCAAAAAAAATAAAGTGTAGGCCAAAGGGAATGCCACGCCAACAACGGTGAACATGGAACTTAATAACTCCTGCCTTTGCAAAAGCCAATAGACAAATAGCAGAAGCGAAAACAGGAGCAGTACCCCTATTCCGAAGGCCATATTTTTTGCCGTTTTTAATCCAAAACGAAGTGGCAAGGTCTGAAGCCCAAGCCGGGCGTCACCTTCCATGTCTTCGATGTCCTTCACAATTTCACGGAATAGGGTGGAAAGAAAGGCGAACCAAAGGTAGCCGCCGAAGAGTACCGTCACTACCCCACCCTCGTCTGGCATCTGAGCGAAATTTTGGCGCTCCGCAAACAGCACCACACCAGCCACGAAAGCACAGAAAACGGCCACCGTGACATTGCCCCAGAGCGGCATTTTCTTTAGCTTTTTTGAATAAAAATAAAGGAAAAAAACGGCGGTGGGAAATATTAGAACTAGCGGTAGGTTCTTTACATAAACAGCTAAATACCAAGCAATTGCGAAGCCAAACAAAATGCTAAAAACATAAAAAGCCCAAACCAATTTTTTTGAAAAAACTCGGTTCACAAAGACGGCGTCCGGCTTGTTGATGAGGTCACTTTCATAGTCCAACAGGTCATTGATGAGGTAGCCGCCAGCTGCAATAAGGACGGTCGTGAGCACCAACAAAAAGAAATGGAAAGCATCCAAAATCGGGGTCAAATCCGCTTCCCGAAGCGCCGGAACTAGCACCAAATATTGGAGGAGGTATTGCGTAAGCGCAACAATGGTGAGGTTGGGAAACCGGATCAGTTTGAAAAAGGCAGCCGCTACCGCCATACCCCGTTCAGTTTCATCACTTTTTCAATCACATCCCGGGCGCAGCCATCGCCGCCTTTTAGCGGGGAAATATAGTGGGAAATGGCCCGTATTTCCTGCACAGCATCGGCGGGGCAAGTAGGCAATCCGACCCGACGCATCACTTCAAAGTCGGGCAAATCATCGCCCATGTAGAGGACGCCTTCTTCGTCCAGGTCGTAGGCATCGAGGAACTCTTCGTAGGCTTTGAGCTTGTTCTGGATGCCGTAAACGATATCCTGAATGCCCAAATCCTTCAATCGCAGCAGCACTCCCTCGGACTTGCCTTTTGTCAAAATGAGGATGCGGTAACCTTCTTCCACCGCCATTCGCATCGCCTGAGCATCCCGGACGCTCATGGAACGCAGCAGCTCGCCCTTTTCAGTGACGAGCACTTGGCCGTTTGTAAGCACGCCATCCACATCAAAAATAAAGGTGTGAATATCCTTGAACCGGCTGAGGACGTTGCCGGCATGTTGGAATCGTTCGTTGTTGTCTGAAGGAAGCACTTTGTGGAATTACGATTTTGGATTTACGATTTACGATTAGAGGAAGGGCGTCGAAAACTTCCGTGCTAATTCGATTCTACGAACAACCGAGCATTGCAGCAGTCTCCACCGTAAATCGTAAATCGTAACTATTGATTATCTCGCCACTCGTACACCCATTTAGCTTGGATTTGTTCGAGGTGGGCTTCGGTACATTGCTCTCGGGTTCCTTCAAAATTAGGGATTTCAAGTATCCATTCAATCAATTCCGTAAAACGGATTCGGTAAATTTTGCCTTCGTTGAAGTCGTCGCCAAATTTTTCATACAACCGTATGGCCACGTCTTCGTGGTCTTTCCAGGAAATTGGGAGGTCTTCTATGTCTTTGAAAGCCATTTTTTTGTGATTGGTGATTAGTGATTGGAGACTGGAAATTATTGCTAGCCCCCATTTGGAATTGATTCGGTGAAAACACAAATGCACAGGTCTGACTGCCAACTGCCAAACTGCCAACTTTTAATGTTCGTGTCCGATAATCCGCTTCTGGTCTGGGATTTCCACTTCGATGACGGCGTTTTCATCCAAAATGACGCATTGACATGCAAGCCGAGATTCCAGTCGGGGATTGATAGCCCGGTCCACGAAGTCTTCCTCCTTGTCAGATATTTCTTCTAAAAATTCGTCGCCCTTCTGTACGTAAACATGGCAGGTGCTGCAAGCGCAAACACCGCCACAGTTGTGGTTCAGGTGAACATCATGCTCCTCCGTAGCTTCCAAAATGGAAGTGTCAACTGGCACATTGAGGGCCGTGACGGGGGCGATGGTTTTATCTTCGAATGTAAATTTAATGGTAGCCATAATTTCAAAAAGTCCGCAAATGTAGATTTTGTCTAAACAACACGGCGGGAATTGGAAAGTTTTTTTCAGCTTTCAAGCCGGAGCTTGATGGTACATTCCCCCGAACAATAACAATTTCATCTCATCGGTGGTCATGGCAAAGGTATTGGAATAGCCCGTTCGAAGGTCAGCTTGGGTATCTTTTCCATCGTAAATCCTAATAACCAAGGACTGGGAAGGCAACTGTACCCCATCTTTTTCCAACGAAAACCGAATAGGCACAGGCACTCCAGCTTGGGTGTAAAATAAATGCAGACCAGCCTCACCTTGGATTAGCTCGCCGAGGCTGTACTCGTCCGCTTCGATGCCCCGAAGGTTGGGCAAAATACTGTGGGCAATGTCCAAGGCAGAAAGCAGCAGGCTGTATTGGTTCACCAAAAACTCCATCTCCGGCACCCCGGCGTTCGTTACCGTCGAAGTCAATTGGAGGACGACCTTGTCGGTTTTTTGCTTCAAAAATCCTTTCAACATACTTTCCAAAAAAGTCAGGTCGAAATAGCTGACGAGGTAATCCGTCTCAAAACTGCCAAAATCTGGGCTTTGGTGACGGTACTCCTCCCGCAGCGTTTTCATGCCCTCTTCCTGAAAATGTTTGTCCCGAAGCGCTTCTTTTCGAGCTTTACCGGATTCGTCGAAGTCGTTAAGGTAAACCCGCTTGAGGCGGAAAGGCACTGCTGGGGTCATGGTCAGCCGCCGCTCCCGCAGGCGCAGTGCTTTGAACTGCAAGCTTTCTTTCAGAATGGCCACTTTGTTCTTAAAATCATAGTGTTTCCAGTCGGCATCCTGCCCAGCCACGTTGTAAAGTTGGCCTTCCCTCTCCTGCCTCCTTTCAAAATTCGCCACTTCCTTTTCCACTTTCTCCAAGCGTTGCAGCAATTTATTGAAAAACCGGACGGCGCTGTTTTCTTCCGGTATCTCCGGTAGCCAATGGCCTTCTAGCCCATTTGCCAATTGAATCGGCGTGATTTGGGGAACCAGCTGCTCATTTTCCAGCAAAATATCAAGAATCACGGGCGTTTCTGACGTGGATTTAATAAGCTGCTCCGCAGAAAGTAACGTCAAGTCCCGCTCGATTTGCCGTTTAAGCGCCCGGCCACCCATTCGGGCATCGAAACCCCGGCGGGCCACCCAATCCAGCGCTTCCGCCGATACATTGACAATGGTTGTCCTTCGGACAAAGCCGTCCCGTTGCAGCAATTCTCGGATTTGTAGCTGCGCAATTTTTTGTATCTCGCTGAAAGTCAGTGGGTTGAACACCACAATCTGCTCGATGCGATTGACCAGCTCTGGCCGGAACGCCTGCTCAACTGCCTTGCGGTAAACAGCACTTTCGTCCCGATTTTCAGAGGCAAAGCCAATTTGCGAAGCAGCCTCTCTCGCCCCCAAATTGGAGGTCATCACAATAATGGTGTTTGAAAAATCCACTGTTCGGCCAAGGCTGTCGGTAAGTCGGGCGTCATCGAGGACTTGCAGCAGCAGGTCGTGGATGCTGGGGTGTGCCTTCTCGATTTCATCCAAAAGCACCACACCGAACGGCTGGTAGCGCACCTTGCCCGTTAGCTGTCCTTCCGGATTCGCCCCGTCACCGATGAGACGGTGCAGCGCCCCACCGTCAATGTACTCGTTCATGTCGAAGCGCATCAGCTTGGTGTCCGTGCCGAGGATGGTTTTGCTGAGCAATTTGGCGGCGTGCGTTTTCCCCACACCCGTCGGGCCAATGAAAAGAAACGAGGCCAATGGTCGGTTTCGGTCGGTGAGCCGTGCCTTCACCAAGTGAATCGCCCCGGACAGCGCCTCCACGGCGTTGGGTTGCCCGACCAGCTCCTGCGCCAGCAAATTGCGAAGCTCATTTTTTTCAATGGGCGTTTGCTCCTCAAAAATCTGTTCCTGCATCCCGCTGAAGGACTTGAACTCCTCCCGCACTTCTGGCGCATCAATCAACGTATGGCTGTATTTCGTCGTCAATTGCGTCAGCATCCGCATGACTGAGCCAGGTAACGCCTTGTTTTTCAGGTAGTTGCGCTGGATGGCGAATAGCTGGCTGATGGCAGGCACGGTGATGGAACTGCCCGTTTGAAGCTCTAACAGACTGCGATTTTGCAGCACGATTTTGATGGCGGTAGGCACATCCGGCTCCGACACTCGCAGCACTTGGAAGAGGTCGGCAAAGCTGCGGTCGCCTTCTTGCAGAATTTTCCATTCCTCCGGCGTGGCCAGCAGCACGAGCTGTATTTTCCTTTTCTCCAAAAACGGCTTGAGCACTGTGGCGAGGCAAAGGTCGCTGCCCGCCGCTTTTCCGATTCGGAGCAAGGCCACGGGGTTGTCCACGAGCAATTTGTCGGGGTAGCTGTCCCGCCCACGGGGCGACTGCACAAATTGCAAAATAGCCTCGAACCGCTTCTCCCAATGACCGACCACACTCATGCCCGCTATGACCCGATTGGGGTTCAGGTGCCAGAAATTGTGGCGGCGGGAGTCATCGTCTGTATGCTTGGTGACGCTGGCCATGTAGCGGTAAGTCAGTTCATGGATGATGGTGTGTTTGCCCACGCCTTCTGGCCCGACCAGCACCACCGGATTGTTCACGCCATCGGTATTTCCTTTTTTGAAAACGATTTGGTCCAGTTGCCTCAACAATTGCTCTTGGTGCCAAGCCCGGTTCAGTTCGTCTGGATAGCGGGCGCAGAGGTCGGTGGCCACTTTTTCGATTTCCTCGCCGCCATCGAACTGTTCCTGCAACCTGAATGCGGCCATGATGCCTTCCATCCCGCTTTTTTCAAAACTGAAATTGGTTGCAAGGTATTTGGCTTCCACCTGCACGGTGGTCACGAATTCCTTTTTTTCAGCGTAGTATTCCTCCGCTTCAAATTCGCTGCCCTCCAGCTGTTTCCTCAAACGCATCAGTTCACGCACCACTCGTTCGGTCTCGGCTTTGAGGTCTGGTTTGCCTTTTTCGTTGTTTTTTACGATAAACATGAACGAATCAAAATTGGGCAGGCAGGCAAAGGTCAAGCCATGCCACTCGAAGCTGGCTACGCTGAAACGGCCTTTGATGAAATGGCTGCCAATGCTGAATTCGAGGGAAAACTGGTGCAATTTTACTTCTGGGCCAAATTTGAACCAAAGCAGCTGTTCGGCCCCAGCCCGTGAAAAAGTGTAGCCTGTGTAGCGGCGTTTAACCTGTTTTTTGAAAAGTGACAATGCCTCGCTGTAACGACGGTGCACCCCCACTGGTGCCGAAAAGAACACGGGTTGTACTTGAAATGCTGCCAATCCATCTAGTTTGGTTGGCGAAACAAGAATCGGGATATTGAGGGTTGTAGTTGGCATTTTTATCGAGTTCGCAGTGAGCAGGTGAGAAAAGTGAGCGAATTACAATAAGTATCAGTAAAAAATATGATTTGGAACTTATCCAACCCACATTCTACACCATACGCATTATCGCTCTCAATTGCTCAATTCTCTCGCCCGCTCACCCGCTATCTAGCGGCAAAGTAAGCGAATTGGGTTGGTAGTTTGGAGTGATTCATTAAAAATGGGTTGGTAGATTTATGGCTAAATCCTTACTTGGCAGTGCATTTTCATAACTTATGAAAAGGCTTGGCGCTATTGATTTTGTTGTGACATTTTCGAGAGGAAAGTTTATCAAATCCGATTTATCGACGGTGTCTGTGTCATTAAAAAAACACTACCAAAACTGGCAACCCACTTGAAATTTTACCTTTGTTGCAAATCAAACACTCAATGAAAAAAACATCATCCTTCCTTGTTAATTTATTTTTTGCTGGCTGGCTAACTGTTGGCGTATTCGCCCAATCAAGCACT
>JBGSWN010000098.1:0-14320 GCA_041752395.1 Saprospiraceae bacterium
TCAATAGTCCATGCAGAAAATGAGAATCAGGCATAATTGACTGCCCCAAAACCCAAGGCTTTCTGCACGGCAGGATGATTTAAGTCAAACTTAGCTTCTGAGCTAAGTTGCTCGAAAAGCCATTCGACCAATTTCTGGTTGTAGGATTTTCGAACAAAAGAGTTCATTGACGTAATGGATGGGTTCAATTTTCGGTTCACCTGCATGAGGTTGATGGCCGCCATACTCATGTTGAAATGGAAGTCAAGCTTGGCCTCGTCCCTTGCCTGGCAATGGGTCAGGCCAGCAAACTGCTTTGCATCCCGGAACAGGAACTCTATCTGGAAACGGAGCTGGTAATACTTGAGCACCAGCCTGGCCGACAGTTCCACGTCGGAGCTTGCCAAGAGGACGTACTGGTTGGTCTTGGTGTTCCAGACCAGTACCACCCTGAGCCACCGCTCAAACTTCGGGGAGTAGAGCACGTGCGTGTAAAGGCTGAGGTACGGGTATTTTTCGTCCTCACCCACGAGCTCCCACCGGGACAGGTCGTCGTACCTCACCTTGCCGTCGTAAATGGGCGTTCTTCCCCTTTTGCCCTTTTGACGCTCCCCTGCGAAGGGGTAGCGAAGGTCGGCATCGGGGCGGAGCTTGGTGATGAGGTGCTTGCCGCAGGCGCACAAAGCGTTGAACATCTTGGTCTTGGCGTAGAAGCCGTCCGCCACGAAGTAGCGCACGAGCCCCAGCTTGGGGAGGCAGTCCAGGACCTGCTCGATATAAAAATCGAGCCGGGTGTAGCCCCCTTTCTCTGTTTCCTTCTTGGACAGGCCAGATGGTGTCTGAGTCACGTCAAGCGTCCAAGCACTTGCCGTCGCCACGTCGATGACCCCAAGGACGGTGATTTCAAGCCCTCGCTTGGCCGTGTTGGCAACGCCCGACCAGAACTTGTCAAGCCCAAAGGTCTTTTTCCCGGCCTTGGGGATGAACGAGCAGTCCAGCACCCCCAGCAGTTCGCCGCCGGGCGTGTGCCCCCAAAGGGTGAGCATGGTATAGTTGAACTCCAGCCAGTCAAAGAACTTTTGGAAGTTCCGCCTGAAGCGGACTTCGTTGAATTTGCTGTACCGGGAAATGTTCTCAAAGTTGACCCTGCCCTGTACGGAGAAAATGAGTGCGAATAATTCGGCAAAAAATCTTTGCCACCACTTGCCAGCGCCGTCCATTCTTTCGAATATTGACGCCAGTATCCATTGGGTACTGTCCATAGGTCGTGAGTTTTGGTGTCGCAACGCAAAACTTCACGACCTTTTTTAATTCACCAAATTTCCGGGCTTAAACTGCACGGACTATTGATATAAAAGCAACGAGATGCCAATGCCACCTTCCTTCGGGACTGAAGCGCTGATTTTACTGGCACCTCTACGGCATGTTGAAACTAAGACACGTATGTTAAAAACATTAAAAAGTACATAAATTTAAGTTGGAAACACCAAAAAATAATATGGTGAATGTTTTGGAAATCATTTATTTCTTGTAAATTTGCATATGAAATTTTACCTTTAAACTCAAATGAAATTACAATGTCTGACTTTATTTTGCTAGCCATCTCTGTTCTTGTATTAATCGGATTACATCTTCCTGATAAATTTAGTGGAAAAGAAACCTGATGAGTGCCAATGTTTTTGCATTGCCTACTCCGTAGGCATCCGGTATGCTCATTGAAAAACTTGCTTCAAAATTGGCGCTCAATTATTCTTAGGACGTTTTAGCCCAGCATTTTCGAGGTTAGAATAAGAAGGGCAGTGCTATATTATTTTAATATGTCAAAGGAAAGTGCAATCTTAATTATTTCTTCCAGAGAATTGAGACCCGCACAGGCAATTACTAAATTTTTAAAACACCTAATTGGGGGCAGGTATTTTGATTCAACAAGTGTCACCCATGCTTAAAAAATAAATTTAACAATAACCCAAATCGGGTATTTTACTAGGGTGGAATGATTTTTCGGAATTTCAAATATCATTTTTGTAGCTTTGCACTTTAATGGCCGCATTTTGACCTTCGTAAAGAACCATTCTTCTCAAAAATCGAATACACCCTTTACCACTGATATGCGCACTTGTTGCATATCTTGCTGCTTTTTGCCTGCAACACCTAAACTTATACAGCACTTGACTACACAAATCTTGACTCCTAAAACAACAAACTTGACTATGCCACATCACAGGTTCAAAATTAAGGAGCTTGTATGCAAAAAGCCAAAGCATGAAACATTTCCTTGTTAAATTATTACTAATTCAGCATTAACTCTTCTTCAAATATTTTAAAAAAGATTGCCTCATGAAAAATTTTTTACTCGTAATGATTTCCACCATTGGATTGCTACTTTTTAGCCAAAAAGCCACTGCTCAATGGGACATCATTGCCGATTTGTACGGTCAGATGGATTCAACGGTCTATGGTCAATTCCAAGATAGCCTCGGCAATTTTGGTTCCACTTGGGATACAGGAGACCTTAACAATGGACTGCTTTCCGGGCTCTACAACGATGCCAATGGTGGCAGTGTTGGCGGCACCCTTGATTCAAGCTACTTGGATGCTTTAAATGAGGGACTTGACCTCTTGAACCAAGGATTACCTAATTATGGGCTCCCCGGCGCTGACTCGGACACCATTATAGGACAATACGGATACCTCGATTCGCTTTTTAACGCCAATTTCGATTCTCTAGGGGGCCTGTATGGTAACTACCAAGATAGCCTAGTTTTCGACTCGGCTTGGACTTCCATCACAGTGATTGGCTTGGACGCCATGCAGGACAGTCAGTTCGATATTTTGCAGGATAGCTTTGACAACAGTATGCCTGAACCGGGAAATATTGCAGGGCTGATAGGAAAGCTTTTTGACGAAATTACTTTTCCTGATCTCGAACTTGCGTTTGGGCAGCAGTCAGGCGATTTCAAATATTATGAGGATAGGTATTCGGCAAATGCTAGCGTCATCAGGGTTGGTTCATTGCCACGCTATGATAAAAAGGCACCTAGAGGTTCTTTTCCAATTGAACCTCGCTGGCATGTTGAAGCAAGCTGGACAAAAGGTAGAACCCCTTCTAGCATCTCCAATGATAATGTTATTGCAAATAACACCGACGAAAACAAATTGACCCCCCTTCTATTTAATGGAGACTTCGCCATCATGTTGACCCCTCAGATTGGTGCTTGGGGCAACACTACTTTCAAGCTTGTAACGAGTTTAGGGATGGAATTCGGAACCTATGCTCCAGCCCACAAGGAATATGACTATCCATATACTTCAGCCAATCAAGGGTTTGACACTGGATTTGGCCCACAAGCTGGTGTAGGATTCGCAATGATAACAGGCCCACTGACCGTTTATAGTTTGAATACGGTCGCACAAGGCACTATTGTTCAATGCAAAATGCCTTACCGATATAATAGTAAAAGATTTGAAGTCGGAATGCGCTACGGCAACATAATCAACGTGCGTTACACCACTGGAAACGCTTCTTGGCAAGAAGATGGTAACAGGTGGGCTGACATCAAAAATCAAATAACGGTAGGTATCATCTTACAGAACCGCCCGCACTAATTGCTGGAAAAATTAGAATATTACCCATAAAGGTTAGATTCTTTAATAATGCAGCGGGTTGACAAATCTCAGTGATTTGTCAACCCGCTCTTTTTTGATCACAAATCCTTTGATACCGGCTCCCCTAGTTTATCCAGGCTTTTCGCCACAATCATCGAAACACAGAGGTCGCTTGTCACATTGGCCACGGTACGGCACATGTCCAAAGGGCGGTCAACGGCGAAGATGAGCGCAAGTCCCGCCTCTGGGATGCCCGCTTGCGCCAACACGATGACCAACATCACCATCCCTGCACCTGGTACAGCTGCCGTACCGATACTTGCCAGTGTCGCTGTCAGAATGATGCCGAGCTGTGCACCCAAGCCGAGGTTCATGCCAAAGGCTTGGGCGATGAACACCGCTGCAACGCCTTGGTAAAGCGCTGTTCCGTCCATATTGATGGTAGCACCGATGGGCAGCACGAAGCTGGCCACTTCCTCGTCCACGCCGAGGTGCTCCTCCGCCCGCTCCATCGAAACGGGGAGGGTGGCAGCACTGGAACTGGTGCTGAACGCCAGCAACTGTGCTGGCGCAATACCTTTCAGAAAAAAGCCGTACCCCCTTTTTGCGAAGGTTTTTACTAAGAACGGATAGAAGCCAAAAATGAGGATGGCAAGGCCGAGCAGCACGCAGAACGAGTAGCCAAGCAGCGCCACCAGCAGGTCGGTGGAGGGCAGCTCAACGATGAGCGAGGCGAGTAGCGCAAAGACGCCGATGGGCGCAAAAAGCATGATGATGTCGATGAGTTTCATGATGACCTCATTGGCGCCACTGAAGAAATCCACGACGGGTTTGGCCTTTTCTTCGGGAATGAGGATGAGGCCGATGCCGAAGAAAACGACGAAGAAAATCACCTTCAACATGCTCGAATTATCAGTGGCAGCCTTGAAGAGGTTATCAGGAACCATGTCAACGAGGGGCTGGAGCGGGCCGCTTTTTCGCACGTCTTCGGCAGCCTTGATTTTATCGGCGGCGTTGGCTGCAAACTTCGCCGACATCATGTCACGGGTCTCTGGTTTGATAAAATGGCCGGGCTGAATGACGTTGACTACAATCAGGCCGACGCTGATGGCAATGGCGGTGGTGAGCACGTAAATCCCAAATGTTCGCCCCCCCATTCTGCCGAGCTTGCTGATGTCCTTGAGGTCGGCCACCCCGGTGACGAGCGAGGTGACGATAAGCGGCACGGCTATCATTTTCAGGAGGTTGATGAAGACGGTACCGAAAGGTTTTATCCAATCTTTGATGATGTCCCCCCACCCCATTTCTGCCCCTAAAAGCCCAAAAAGAATACCTGCTGCAATTCCAATCAGAATCTGCCAGTGTAGCGCCAGTTTTTTCATAAAATCTAGTTTGGTTAAAAAAGGCCGCAGCCGTAGCGGCCAAAATAGCCAAGTTTTCCAAACTATTGCACAAAAGACACCGTGAACTGGTATGGCAGTCCTCGCTTTAAGTTCATTTTCAGTCCACGGCTTCATCCCATTGCGCCTCCCCTTCCCACCTTGCCATCACCGCAGTCGCAAGGCAGTTTCCAATGAGATTGACCATGGTACGGCCCATGTCCATGAGCACGTCCACCCCTAGGATGATGGCGATGGGCCAGTCGGGTAACCCAAACTGGGAACAGGTGGCGGCGAGGATGACCAAGGAGGCACGGCTCACACCTGCAACGCCTTTGCTAGTGAGCATTAGGGTGAGCACTATGATAATTTGTTGCCCAATTTCGAGGTGAATCCCAGCGGCCTGTGCCACGAAGATGGTGGCTAAGGCGAGGTAGAGTGTTGAGCCGTCGAGGTTAAAACTGTAGCCCGTTGGCAGTACAAAGGCAACAATTTTGCGGGGCACACCGAATTTTTCCATGTTCCGTAAAGCCAGCGGCAGGGCGGATTCACTGCTGCTGGTCGCAAAGGCTAGCGTTGCAGGTTCGCTAACGTGATTGATAAAGCGCTTGATGGGGATTTTCAGCCAAATCATTAACGGGACGAAGACCACTAGGATGAAAACGGCCAGCGCTCCATACAGGGTGAGCACTAACATACCGAGGTTTTTCAGGACGTCAATCCCCTTGTCACCGACGGTGTGGGCGATGGCACCGCCGACAGCAATGGGCGCCAGTTTCATCACAAAATTGGTAAACTGGAACATAACATGCGCCAATGAATCGCAGAAGTCGAGCATGGTAGCCTTGTGCTTTTCCTCCACGAACATGAGGCCCATTGCGAACAGCACAGCGAACACCACGATTTGCAGCACCTGCCCATCGGCAATGGATTTAGCGATATTGGACGGGAAAATATGCAGCACGACTTCCTTCCAACCGTCCTGTTTTTTGGGTGAAACGAACTCGACTTTCTTCCCGTCGTAGTCAGCAGTGAGCTTGCTTCCTTCGAGCTGCAGCGTCAGGTCGTTGGGTGTCAAGATGGTTTTCTCTTCGGCAACGGTTTGTTTGATGCCAACGCCCGCTTTTGTCAAATTAATAGCTCCCAAGCCAATGAAAAGGGCTACCGTCGTCACAATTTCAAAATACAAAATCGTTTTCAGGCCAAGCCTGCCCATATCCCGCAGGTTGGCGTGGCCAGCGATGCCGATGATGAGCGTCGCAATGAGCAATGGCGCAATGATGGTTTTTATGAGTTGAATAAAGATGCTGGAAAAAATATCCAACTCCTTGCCGAAGGCAGGAAAATCATAGCCAATTTCGATGCCGACCACCATGCTGAAAAAAATCCAAGCCGTGAGGTTGCTTTTTTTCCAACAAACAAGGGTGAGCACGAGGATGGCCGCCCACCTTGCCATCGTAGGCACCATATCAGGAAGGGCGCCGGGGCTGAGTAGGTTTGCTCCGGTCAATAAAATTGCGGCAGCACTGACAGCCCAAGCCGTCAGCTTAAGGTTTTTGCCAATCGTTGGAATCGTTTCTTTTACAGACATAAAAGCAGGTTGGTTAGTTTTGAAGCCACCCTAAACCAAAAGGCCGGAAGCGACTATTGCTCCCGGCCTTCTGGCTATCCCATGGCTTCGGATTTCTGGGCGAAATTTACCTGCTTTTTGGATTTTAAAAGAAACTATTTTAATTGTCAAAATGATAACTAGCGATTGGCTTGGTCTCCAGCAGGTATTGCTGTGTTTTGGGCCATATTAGTTGCCGTTTTTTTCACTTCGTAAATATCAAAACAGCCAAAACCTTCGATGCTCTCGTTGCACTGCGAACCAGGGCGGTCGGAGGCGAGGTAGCCTGTTTGCGAAGATTCGTGGTAAGTGTAAAATAGGTCATCGTAAGCGGTATTGAAGGGGCGGCCCATGTTTTTTGGGGCGGCCCAGTTGCCATCTTTTGCTTTCTCGATGGAATAAACATCAAACCTTCCCAGCCCTTTCAGGCCGTTGGAGCTAAAAAATAGCGTCTGCCCAGTCTGGCTGTAGCTTGGGGTCACCTCATCTTCAGGGGTGTTGAAAGGCAAGCAAACTGGTGCTTCAAACTTTCCGTCCCAAGTAATGGTGCTGGCCCAGATGTCCATTTTGCCTTTCCCACCAGCACGGTTGGAGGCAAAAAATAGTGTGTATTTTTTGGCTTTGGCATCCCAGCCTATTGCCGGCTGTGTGGTGTTGGAACCCCGCTCGTTGATGGTTTCTGGCAGCTTTTGGGGCGCACCGTAAGTTCCTTCATATTCCCGTTCACGATACCAGATTTCACATTTATGCATTGCTTCATCCCGGCAAAGTGTGAAATACATGCGGCTGGCATCGGGCATCAGCGTGGGGCAAGCCATGTGGCTGTTACTGTTGTTTTTAGGATTAAACTCGGTGTCAACGGTAGGTTTTTGGCCTGGAGTGTAGGAGAAAATGCGGCTGACGGCAGTGCCATTGTTCGTTTCTTGCCGCATGCTTGAAAAATAGATGCGGTCGCCATAACGTACAGGGGCAAAATCGGCGATAGGCGAATTCACCGTGTTGTCGAGCCGTTTGACTTGAATATTGGAATTGTTTTTTGGCTGCTGTGCGGCCAAGGTAGCGGCCGCAAAGATGCAGCACGCAAGCGTCAGGATTCTGGTTAACATGTTACGTAAGTTTTGGTATAAAAAAAATCAGAAAACACCGGGTCAAATGCCGGAATTGGTCAAAATCGTAAGTGAATTGTCAGTCTAAAATTGTGTGTAATGAAACCAGAAATTGTAAGCAAAAATCGAAATGTGGAGAAGGAGATGGTAAGAATTGTAGTGCAAAGATAAGTTCAGAAAGTGCCTTTGGCAAGGGTTTGGGAGGAGTGCGCCATTAAACACCAATAAAGCGGTAGAGTACCGATGCCTTATTTAACACAATTATTAAGTTGCTGAAAATGAACGAATTAGATGAGCCTTCCCCGATTTATTTGGCCATATTGCGGAGCAATAAAACCCTAAATAAAATTATGAAACCATCAAGGATCCAACGGCCTTTTCAAGTAAATCTGGCGATTCAGTTGGATGAAGTAGCTAATATCTTCGGTGCTGAACTCGAATTTGTAGGGGCTATATCCGTCTGCTAAAATCGTCATTTGGTAACGCTTCCCTGTTTCGAGTTTTACGTTCACTGTGTTTTGGTCATTCCGTGCAGCAAAGGAGCCGGCTTCCCCCGTGTTCAATTCCTTGATGTCCACTTGAGGTGCATAAATGGGCGTATTATCTAAAGAACGAAAAACTTTCAGCTCAATCTCCGCAAAAATGCGGGCTTCGAAAATATCGAAGTTGCTTGTTTCCCAATTTGATTCATTTGGGCGGTTGGAAACGAGGTAGGCATTTTGGCTCTGAGAATGGAAACTGTAGTAGGTGTCATCGAAGGAGCTATTGAGCATATCACCCAAGTTTTCTGGTACTTTCCACTCACCTTCAGCCGTTTTGGCCTCTCGGAAAATATCAAAACCGCCCTGGCCCGGCCAACCGTTTGAGCTAAAGAACAAGGTCTGGGTCAATTGGTGAAAAAACGGCGTGATGTCATCTTGCGGGGTATTGAAAGGCAGGCAAAACGGCTGGGTAAGTGAACCATCCCGATTGATATTGCTGCACCAAATATCCATGCCACCCCGGCCTCCCGGCCTGTCGCTGGCGTAATAAAGGGTGTACTGCCTATTTACTTTGTCCCAGCCGATGGTAGGCTGCGTGGAAGAATAGCCCCTCAAGTTGACCTGTTCTGGCAACTTTTTGGGTACGCCCCAATCGCCTTCATATTCCCGATCACGGAACCAGATTTCACAGCCTTCATGGTCCACAAAATCCCCGCTGCAAAGCGTGTAGTAAACCCGGCTTGCATCTGGTGTGAGTGAAATGCTACCTGCACTTTGGTCAGCTCTCATGGGGTTTCCTTCGAACTTCATTGCGGGATAATTTGGCCTTGCCTCATAAATGCGGCTTACCTCAAATTTATCCTGCTTCCGACTATTGCTTACGAATTCCACCATTTTGGTGAAGTACATCTTGTCGCCATAACGAAGCGGCGCCATCTCATTTTTTGGAGAATTTATGTTTCCGCCCACGGCGTGAGTCGCCAAAGCGCTTCCCTTGCTTCTGTCTTCTTTTCCGATGGATTTTAAAGCTTCTAGCGCCAGATATGCGAAGAGGTTGTTCGCCTCATTGTGTTGATTGAGGTATTTTTGGTAGTAAAATTTAGCGTCGCTGACTTTGTTCAAATCCGCTTTCACACCTGCCAACTGAAAGTCAACTACGGCATAATAGCCCACTTTTGCCTCGTCGGGTATGCGCCCCAAATAAGCTTCTGCCCTGTCATATTCGTTGGAAAGCCTAGCTGCCTCCCCTGCTACGAAGAGCGAGGAGATATTGATACTGTCTATTTCAAGTACCTTTTCACTGAACAACATCGCCGACTGGTAATCCTTGGAATGGAAGGCGGTGAGCGCTTTCTTCTCGTAGTTTTCCAAATATTGCCCAAAGGCAAGGTTGGAGGTCAGCATAAATGCTGCAATAAGAATGTTCCAATAGCGCATAGCGAAGTTGATTTTTAGCGTTTGCTGCTAAGTCTTAAGGTTGATTTTTTTGATGTGAAATGGATGAAACGGGTAACGTTTGTCTATGGGAAGTACATGCAGATGCTTGCTAGGAAGCAAATATTAAGCCATAGAGATAAATGATAATTTGACAAAAACTTTAAAAAAACAGCTTCCGATATTGAACCTGGCTGCTATTTTGGGGTACAATGCCCTGTATTTTTAAAATTGAAAATGATGAAAAAGACTTTCCATATCTTGTTTTCCCTGCTGCTTTCAGCAACCAGCTTGGTCGCTAACCATCGTTCGACAGCGCTGCCAGAACCCATCAAACCCATTTCCAAAGTGGCCTTTCCGATGGAATATTACGCCGACCAAGCCAAACTCTGGCAGCTCGAAACCGGGAAGAACAACATGAACCCCGATGCTTGGCTCAACTATTTTCGGGCGGCCCGATACGCCAATATGCTTGACCGGAATGACCAAGCAGCGTTTGATTTATCCGCTATCGTGGCTCAGATTCCCGCCGCTCTGACCAATAGTTTCGAGTACCAGTTCATCCGTTTTTTGAATGCCGATTGGGACGAAAGGCGCTTCCAGTATTTGCTGAAGGCCCATGAAATTGCGCCGCAGCGCACCGAAATCTACCATGACCTAGCCACCTACCACCAGATGCGGGGAGAGCAAACTGAAGCACTGAATTACCTCAATAAATTGTTTGAAGCGGGCGAGTTTCCAGCGGAGCTGCTGGCATGGAACTACAACCTTTTTGCATCCGTGGAGCCGAACGCCATCCTGCTCACCTACGGCGACAATGACACGTATCCCCTTTGGGTGTTACAGTCGGCACGGGACATCCGAAAAGATGTTAACGTACTGAATATCAACCTTTTGCTGGTGGATGAATACCGTAACAAATCCTTCGATGGCTTGGAAATCCCGCCCGTTAACCTGAGCGGCAGCAAGGATAGCAAGGAGATGTATTTCAAGATTTTGAATCAAGTTACGGCCAAAGCGAAGCAGCCCGTTTACATGGCCAACACCATGCCCGAGGACTTGCGTTTGGCATTTGGCGACAACCTTTACCTCACTGGTTTGGCGCTCCGTTTTACCCCAAACAGCTTTGATAACCTGGCGGTCTTGAAAAACAATTTCGAAAACCGCTTCCTCCTTGATTACCTCCGGGTGGATTTCAGCCCCGACTCCATCACCTCGGTCATGTCCGCCATGAACCTGCAGTACCTGCCGGGCTTGGTCATGCTGCACCAGCACTACATGGCCAGCGGTGAAGCCTTCAAAGCGGCCAACCTCGAAATTCTGATGGAACGAGTAGCCAAGGAGGGTAACCGCATGGATGTTTTGCGGAGCTACTTCCAGCCAAAAGACGACAAGGAATCCACCATAGAATCCTCCATCTCCGTGCGCAGCCTCGACAAAGGCGTTAAGGAAATCCACCGCACCAAGAACCTTTACGCTTTTGAAACGGAAGTGACCAATGCACAGTACGAGGCATTTTTGATGGATTTGGTAAAAAATAAGGAGTTCGAGCAGTTAGGTACTTGCCAAGCTCCACGAGCAGATTGGCGCAGTTTTTTACCCGAAAAATACAAGAGCCTGTCCGACAGTGAGCTTTTCAAAAACGCCAACCCCGACGACCCGGATTGCCCGGTGGTGAACATCAGCCACGAAGCGGCTAACCGTTACTGCGAGTGGATAACGAAGGTGTATAATGCCAGCAATGAGAAGAAAAAAGCTTTCAAAAAAGTGCGGTTCAGGCTGCCCACCGAGGCGGAATGGATGCTGGCAGCGCATGGTGGTTTCGATGCACCATATCCGTTCGGAAATTACTCGATTCAGAATGGAAAAGGCTGCTACCTCGGAAATTATGATGTGAGCGATGCAGCCCCCTGCAAGGACTGCCCCAGTGCAAAAAGTGACGTGCCAGATGACGGCGGCTATTTTCCTGTGAAAGCAAACTCCTATTTCCCAAACAGTTTTGGCTTGTACAACGTAAGCGGGAACGTGGCGGAGATGATCGTTGAACCGGGAATCAGCAAGGGTGGCAGTTGGTACGAGCCTATCAAAAATGGGAGCATTTTTGAAAAAAATACTTACACGAAACCTGCGCCGTACCTTGGCTTTCGGGTATTCATGGAGGTAGTGGAGACAAATTGAGTGATTGGAGTTGTTGAGTTATTGGGATATTGGGATATTCCCTCAATCCCCAATAACCCAATAGCTCAATAACCCAATAACAATCAAGAATTTTTGCAAAGCGATAAAACATACCAAACCCTGTCCGACGAGCAGTTGATGCGGCAGCTTGCCAGCAGCGGCTGTGAGCTGTCCTTCGGGGAATTGTACGACCGCTACAGTGTTCGGATGCACCGCTATTTTTATCGGTTACTGAACAATGACGCCCACCGGGCCGACGATTTCACACAAGAGCTTTTTATGAAAGTAGTTGAAAAAGCGGCCCTCTTCGACCCAGAGCGGCGCTTCTCCACTTGGCTCTACACCGTGGCGGGCAATATGGTGAAAAACGAGTACCGACGCACCTCCAGACAAACCCCGCCACCGCCCGTGGATGATTTTTTGAATGAAAATTTTTCGGAAGACCATGACAACCAAGTTTTTGCGCAGCACCTAAACCACGCCCTCGGCGAGCTAGACGAGACACAGCGCCAGTGCTTCGTGCTGCGCTACCAAGAAGAAATGAGCCTCCGGGAAATAGCCGAAATACTGGATTGCCCGGAGGGTACAGTGAAATCCCGCATGTTTTACACCTTGAAAAAACTGGGCACCAAACTCCGTGCTTTTGCTGGAGCGGTGATGGTTTAAGGTTCAGGGTTTTTGGTTTTTGGTTTCACGGAACACCTCCCAGAAACCAAAAACCTGAAACCTGAAACCCTAATTTTTTGATTATGAATAACTTACAAAATTTCGACATCGAGCAACTGCTGGCCGAGCGGCCTTTTGAGCAGTTGACTCAACAGGAAAAAGACGCTGTGCTGGCGCAAATGCCCGAATGGGAATACCAGCAACTACACCAGATGCTGAATCGCAGTCGGGCAGCTTTGAAACAAAGTCCAGCGCCCGACCCCGCCATTCGGGAGCGGCTGTTGGCGACATTGCGGCAGCAACCAAAACCGCAGCCCGCTCGGCCTGCTGGCCGGTTGGTTCAGTTGGCGCAATACCGGCTCCCAGCTTGGCAGGCCGCCGCTGCTTTGGCGCTGTTGCTGGTTGCCCATTTTGCCCTGCAAAGACAAACCGTGGCCAACCTGCGCACGGAGACCGTTTATGTGAACACGACCGATACCATTTATAAGGAAGCGGCCATTCCTGTGGCCGATACTTCGTCAAAGGTTCCCGTCAGCCGGGTGAATGTGAAGCCAAGGCTGACAAAAAACATCGTCCAACCGAGCCTTCCAACCGAGGCGCTGGCTGATACTTCCTCCCGAATAAAAAGCCGTTTAAACGACATCCCAGACACGCTGCCCGGCTTCCGGCTCACCGCTACTCAACCCAGTGGCCGCTCCGCCAACGAAATGAAGGAGCTTTGGCGGTTGCTGGGAGACGTGTATTGAAGTCGGCAGTTAGACAGTAGCAGTTGGCAGTCAGTGGCTGCCAGCTGCCACCTAACGAACTGCCAACTAAAAAAAACCAAACTCTTTTATACATTTGCGCAGCTTTTTGGAAGGGTTACCTGCATTTGCCCGTCAATATGCTCTTGTTTTGCAATTTGGGGTTTGAATATCAAGCTTTTACCCATTCAAAATCAGGTAGCGCAAGTTTTAATTTCCAACCATTTTCACCTACATGAATTCCTTAAAAACAATTAGTAACATCACGGGCTGGCTGGTTTTCGCCATTGCCGCTATCGTATTTTACCAAACTGCCGAACCAACGGGCAGCCTTTGGGACTGTGGAGAGTTTATCTTGGGCGCCTACAAACAAGAGGTTGTCCACCCACCGGGAGCGCCGCTGTTCCTACTGCTTGGCCGTGTCTTCATTTGGTTTGCGGAAACATTCAGCGACACCAAGGCGCATCCAGAAAATATTGCTTTTTCCGTCAATTTCATGTCAGGCATCTGCACCGCATTTGGCGCCATGTTCTTGGCTTGGGTTACCATCATCTTGGGCAAATTGTCGCTCGTTGGCCGTGACGGCGAAACGGACAATGGCCAAAATATCGCCTTGGCAGGCGCTGGCCTCGTGGCTGGATTGGCCATGACTTTTTGTTCTTCCGTTTGGTTTTCAGCGGTGGAGGGTGAGGTTTACGCCATGTCCACCTTCTTCACTTGCCTCACCGTTTGGAGCATGTTGAAATGGTACAACCTGCCTGACGAACCGAAACACGACCGTTGGTTGGTGTTCACTGTTTACGCAGCGGCGCTGTCCATCGGCGTCCACTTGTTGAGCTTGCTCACCTTTCCGGCCTTGGCAATGCTCTACTATTTTAAAAAAGACGTTCAAATCAGCAAGCCGGTTTCCGTCCTGTTGCGCATCGGCTTGGCGCTTGGCCTCCTATTGGCACTTATTGTGGTTGCCTCTGGGGCCAGTGGCATTTTGATGAAAGGCATCGGTTCATTGCTAATGTTGGCCTTGGCCATTTACCTGCCTTGGAAAGGCGAGGACAAATACATCGGCGCTTTAGGTGCCTTCGCAATAGGTGCATTGTGTATCGCAGCTATTCAGAGTTTGGTGATTACAGGCGTTGCC
>JBGSWN010000099.1:0-2350 GCA_041752395.1 Saprospiraceae bacterium
ATTTACAACAAAAACGCCATTTTCTCTACCTGTGACCTGGAGCATCCGCATTTCGGCATTCGCAGCAACAAACAAAAAATCGTGCAGGACAAAGTGGCGGTGGTTGGCCCTTGCAACCTCATCATTGGCGACATCCCCACGCCACTTTGGTTGCCGTTTGGCTTTTTCCCCTTGAAATTGGGCGTGCGCACGGGCCTTATTTTCCCCCAAAACTACCAATACTCGGAGGCATGGGGTTTTGGGCTGGACGGGGTCGGGTATTACCTGCCCATCAACGACAACATGGACTTGCAGCTCACCTCCGATATTTACCTGAAAGGCACTTTCAGGGTACATGCAAATTCCACTTACAGGAAGCGCTACAAATACAATGGAAACGTAAAGTTGGATTTTGCTTACCAGCGTACGGAAGACGCCGAAGGGCTTATCACGCACCAGCCTTCTGGCGGCCTGCAATGGTCGCATAATCAAGACTCAAAGGCCCACCCATACCGCAGCCTCGGCGGCAATATCAATATCCAAACCGGCAACTACCAGCGCAACAACCGCACTGACGCCGCCGCCCGCCTCAACAGTTCCCTAAGCTCCAACATGAGCTACCGACAACGTTTCGACCAGCCTTTTGACCTGAGTGCCTCGTTCAGCCACTCACAGAACACGAACACCCGCAACGTGACCGTCAGTTTCCCAGTGGTGAATTTCCAGACGCAGAACCTGTTTCCTTTTAAAAGAAAGGTGAAAACGGGCGGGGAAAAATGGTTCGAGCGGATACAGATGCGCTACACAGCCGAGGCCAAAAACCAGTTCACGGCAAAGGACAGCACCCTTTTCACCCAAGCCACCCTGGACAGTGCCAAGTTCGGCCTGCGCCACAACGTGACAGCCAGCACCAGCTTCAACCTCCTGAAGTTCTTCAATTTCACGCCCAGCATGAGCTACAAGGAGGTTTGGTATTTTAAAACGCAGGAGAAAACCTTTGACCCGACGCTGACCATCCAGATGGACACGACATGGAACGATGATTCTACGGAATTTCAGATAACGAACGACACGACCCAGTTCGGGCGCATCGTCACCGATGAAATGTGGCGCTTCAAACCCCTCCGTCAATACAATGCGGGCATCAGCATGAGCACCAAAATATTCGGCACCATTTTATTCAAAAAAGGAAAAGTGCGGGGACTGCGCCATGTGATGACGCCGACTTTCGGCTTCAATTACACGCCCGATTTCACCAACCCTGACTGGGGCTATTTTGATACGGTGAAAAAGGACCTGCGAAACGACGAACTATTAACCTACAGCATCTACGAAAACAACCGGGCCATCGGCTACGACCAACCCAGTACCGGTGGCAAACAGATGGCCATGAACTACGGCTTCAGCAATCTTTTTGAAGCAAAAATCTTTTCCAAAAGGGATTCGACGCTGAAAAACATCAAGCTCTTCAATTCCATTTCCCTTAACGGAAACTACAATTTTGCGGCAGACTCCATGAAATGGAGCGTGGTGAACATCGGCGGCAACACCAATTTTTTCAACAACCTCACCTCTTTCCGCTTTGGCATCATCCTCGACCCCTACGACTTCAACCGGAAAACGGGCAGCCGCATCAACCAACTGAACCTCGACAACAACGGCAAGTTGCTGCGCCTCAGCACTTGGAACGCTGCCCTCACCACCAATATCACCGTGGACCGCCTTCGGGACTTGCTGAAAGGAGAGGATACCGACAAGAAAGTGGCCAACAGGCCCCGCCCCGACGCCGAAGGCACCGAACCCAATATCGCCAACCTCGAAGGCCCGGAGGATTTCCTGAGCCTCTTCGAGAATTTCAGTATCGCCCACAATTTCACGGTGTCGCAGCGGTACTATACCAATACGGGCAAGGATTCCATCGCCATCACCACCCATACCATCTCCAGCCGGGGTACCATCAAGCTGACGCCCAACTGGAACATCAACGTCGGGAACTTCGGCTACGACTTCCAGTCCAAGCGCATCACCTACCCCGACTTCTCCTTCTCCCGTGACCTCCACTGCTGGGAAATGGGCGTGGCCTGGCAGCCGCAGTTCGGCTCCTACAGCTTTTTCCTTCGGGTAAAACCGGGCAAACTGGACTTCATCAATGTGCCGTACCGAAAGGGGATTCAGGATAGTCGAGGGTTTGGAGGATTTTAGGGGATACTTGAAAATTATTTTACAATGACCAGCTTCCCCCTATCCAGAGGCTGCCCTTCCACCGTATTCAATTGCCAAAAGTACAGCCCGCTGGCCAGACCGGAAATGTTCAAGTTCTGCGTCTGGCCACTTCCTTCCAGCGCCCACTCCCTCGCCAGCCGCCCGGTGG
>JBGSWN010000100.1:0-7517 GCA_041752395.1 Saprospiraceae bacterium
GTCAATATTTGGGTTGATTTCCTCGGCGTACTTGAACGGGTTGGCCTTGCGCAGGTGCATCAGGCTTTCGTTAATCATAATTCTGCGCACCCAGCCCTCGAAGCTGCCTTCGAAATTGTACATGTCAATCTTCGTCAGCACCTTGAAAAAACCTTCGACCATTACATCTTCGGCCTCCGTTTGGTTGTGGATGTACCTTCGGCAAACGCCCAGCATCACGGGCGCATGGCGCTCGTAGAGCAGCTTTTGCGCTCGTCTATCCTGTCGTTTGCAGGCGGCTATGAGGTCTTTTTCGTTCAAGCGTTTTCAAGTAAAAAGTAAAAAGCACAAAGTAAAAAGTGGGGCCTGAGTACCTTGTGCTTTGCGTTATTGATTCAAAGATGCAACGAAGTTTGTTTTTGGTGGAAGCCCTTAAGCCAAAAGCTGTCATTTCCTTTCATTGTTGTCCACTTCGTACTTTTGACTTTGTACTTTTTACTTTCTTATATTTGCAAAACTTTTGGCGACAATGCGCATTGAACACCTGGCCATTTGGGCCAAAAACATAGAAGAACTGCGGGCGTTTTACATCAAATATTTCGGAGCAACCTCGAACGACCGTTACCACAATCCTACCAAAAATTTCCAATCCTATTTCCTTTCCTTCGGCACGGGCTGCCGGCTGGAATTGATGCAAAATCCCGAAATCCCCGAAAATCTAAACGTTGGCGAAGCCACTGGTATCACGCATTTTGCCATCAGCCTCGGTAGCGAAGAAGCAGTGAATACCCTCACGGAAACATTGCGAAGCGACGGCCACCGCATCGTCGGGGAACCTCGCTGGACGGGCGATGGTTACTACGAAAGCGTGGTGCTGGATACGGAGGGGAATAGGATTGAAATCACCGCATGAATTCCAAAAACGATTCTCTTTGAATCCTTTAAATCATTAAATATCAGACGATTATGACTGCTGCAAATATTGATAGAGATATGCTAAAGTCTGTTTTAAAGGAAATATTTTATGAAGAACCTGAGATATTGAAGTCCGCTTTAATTGAATTTTTAGATGAAAAAAAGCGGAGTTTGAACGCTTGGATGATGAACATCAGCGCAAAATTGAGGAACTCGTAAAAATAGACTTTGAACGCTATGAAGATGTGTTCAGGGCATTGGCAAAAGGTCTTCAGTAACATAACAATTCAACAATCTAGCAATAAAACAATGCAATTATCTGACAACCACTACCACCTCACCAACGGCGTTGACCCGTTGGCCCTCGTTGAAAAATACGGCTCCCCGCTGTACGTTTATGACACCGCCCTCATCGAGCGGCAGTACAAACGGCTGGCCGGATCGTTCACGGTGCCCAAGCTTCGCATCAACTACGCCTGCAAGGCCAACACGAACATCAACATTATGAAGGTGCTGCGGTCACTTGGCGCTGGCCTCGATGCCGTTTCCATCCAAGAAGTGGAGCTGGGCATCATGGCCGGATTTGCCGCTCCCGACATCACGTTCACACCGAACAGCGTTTCCATTGATGAAATAAAAATGGCACTGAAACTCGGCGTCCGCATCAATATTGACAGCATCAGCATATTGGAGCAGTTCGGCATGGAGCACCCAGAGGTGCCAGTCGGTATTCGCATCAATCCGCACATCATGGCGGGAGGGAACAGCAAGATTTCCACAGGGCATATTGACTCCAAATTCGGCATCAGCATCCACCAGTTGCCGCATGTATTTAAGGTGATAGAAACGACGGGCATCAAGATTGACGGACTGCACATGCACACCGGCAGCGACATCCTCGACGCTAACGCCTTCCTGCTTGCAGCGGATATTTTGATGAACGCCGCCAGCAATTTCAAGTACCTCGAATACATGGATTTTGGAAGTGGATTCAAGGTGCCGTACAAGGACGAGGACATCGAAACTGACATCGAGGAAGTGGGCGAACGCATCTCCGAGCGCTTCAACCAATTCTGCAAGGATTATGGCCGGGAGCTGACGTTGGTTTTCGAGCCGGGCAAGTTCCTCGTGAGCCAAGCAGGTTATTTCTTTGTAAAAGCCACCGTGGTGAAACCAACGCCAAGCACCGTTTTCATTGGCGTGGACTCTGGTCTGAACCACCTGATCCGACCCATGATGTACGGCAGTTACCACCGCATTGAGAATATCAGCTACCCGCAGGGGAAGCCCAGATTTTACACGGTAGTTGGTAATATTTGTGAAACAGATACCTTTGGTTCCAACCGAAAAATAGCCAGTGTGGAAGAGGGCGACGTGCTGTGTATGTTCAATGCCGGGGCTTATGGTTTTTCGATGGCCAGCAATTACAATTCCCGTTTTCGCCCCGCAGAGGTGATGGTTCACGAAGGAAAAGACTACTTGATACGCAAACGGGAAACCATGCAGGACATTTTACGTAATCAGGTTGAGGTTAAATTCGAGGAGAAAGTTGCGCAAGCAGAATGAAGCCCCGTTTTTACAAAAAATTAATCCACTCAATTTTTAAAGAAAATGACACACGGAAAGCAGTTTTTTATTCTTATTTTATTGACAATCAACCTATTGGCTTGTAAAAATGAGCAGGCTGATACTACGGCGGACTCAAAAACGGAAGCCAAGGCCGACCCCAATTTGATGTCGCCGGAGGCTTTGAAACAAGTGCGGGACAGCTTGGCGACAAACCCGACTGAAACAATCCAGATTGCTGCTCCAGCTTCGGCCAAGCCAATCAGTACCATGAGCAAAGAGCAGATTTTACTGAAAGATGCCACGCAAATCCCCTTCCCAAAGGTGGACGACAAATCGAGCATGGTAGTTTTATTTGCAACACCTGCCGCCAAATCAACGGAATCCACAGCCCTTTCGACGGAAGGCCTGATTCAATCCACCCGATTGACGAGAATCCTTGGTCATGTTGGTATTTCTGTCGTTTGGGTGGAGGGAAATACGGGGATGCAGACTGCATTGCCAACAGCCAAGGAAAACAAAGCTGATCTCAATTTGATTGACCCCAAAATAGCGGATGGTGAGATTCTGAGGAACATTGTCCATGATTTCATGGGCAAGAAAATCCTTGTGGTTGCAAGCCCTCCGGTTTTGAAAGCCATGATGACTGAACTTTCCGGTAAGGCAATTGAAGTGCCTGCCTCCTATTCGCCAGTGCTTTATTATGCCAAGGTCAAAGCCATTGGCGATGCCGAAATTATGGAGTTGAGCTATTAAATACTTTGTATTTTTTAATGCCCTTCGGGCAATGTTTGCGTAAATTGTGGCCTCTTTTTTTGCCATTTACAACGCTACACTGCACGAAGGGCATTTGTATTTTGGGCAATTTGGAAACCACATTTATTGAAAAACAAAACCTAGCAACATGAATTCGTTGACCGTATTTTACTTTTTCCTAGCCTCTTTATTTCACGGCCATTCTTCGGAAATGGTCAATACTTTGGACAATATTGGCGTAGGTGCCCAAAAAATTGAGGGAGCGAAAATGTACTTTGATGGCACTGGGAAAATGCTGCATAAAAAATGGACTTATTGGAAAGGCCCAAGGCTTACGGCTTCCCTTCCCATTAAATGGCCGCTGGTGAAAGACCCCGATGGAGTTGGAGCAGCAATGAGTACCAAAGACCCCGACCCAAATGCATTAAAGGGCCTTTATGGCAGTGCAGATTTGGTGACGAAGGACAAATTCTGCGACTTTCGGGCTCATGTCGAATTCTTCATTCGCAAGCCCGGTGGCAACAGCGGCGTTTACCTCCAAAACCGCTATGAAATTCAAATCCTAGATGGCGATTCCACCACTCACGGCATGGCGGCCATTATCAATGAGCAAGCGGCTCCCTATTTCATTTACAATGGAGTCGGCAAATGGAATGCTTATGATATCACCTTCCGGGCAGCAAGGTTTAAGGATAAAAAACTGGTAGAACAGCCAATGGTCACTGTCTATTTCAATGGTATTAAAATCCATGAAGATGCAGAAATCCAACAAGTTTGGGGGGGAGAGAATTCAGGTATTGACGGTGGAAATAATGGCGGCAAAGGCATCACCGACAAACCCGGTGGCCTTAAACTTCAATCCGAGGGCCACGAGGTCCTTTACCGAAATATATGGATAAAAAAGCTGGATTTAAAACAGCCGACCACGAATTTTTAAAGTCAAAAATCCCGAAGGGCCAGGCTTTCCCATCGGGAATTTTTTTTTGAAAAAAACGGTGAAACCGTGTAACACAATTGCCTATCGCTTCGTCTTCCAAGCAAATCCTACCATCAATCACCCAACTTTATGCCTATCAAATCGCTGCCTTTTCAACTGTTTTTTCTATTGGTTTGCTTTTCTTGTTTTTCGCAAGAAACCCTGATACTGACTGGAAAAATCATGGATAAAAAGTCGAAACAGCCAGTGCCATTCGTGCATATCGGCATCCCCGAAAAAGGCATCGGGACGACCAGTGCCTTTGATGGCAGCTTTGAGTTTAAATTGCCGAAGGCCAATGAAAACTCCATGCTGACGGTTTCTTGTATGGGCTACGACACTTACTCAAAGTCGGCGGTAGGCTTTCAGAATGGCAGCATCATATACCTCGAACCAGCTGTGAACCAACTCACAGAAGTGGTGGTCATGGAGAAAAACGCCATCACGGATATCATCCGGCGTGCAGTTAAAAATATCCCGAAAAATTACCCAAGTTCTTCCTCCAATTCATTGGCCTTTTATCGGGAATCGCTTACGGATGATAGCTTGCGATATAAATATTTGGCCGAGGGCGTCTTGAAAGTATATAAGACCAGCTATAAAAATGACAAAGAAGGACAAGTCGGGCTTGTTCAGGGCCGAAAAATAAACCTGCAAGACCCATTGGATACTTCATTTAATTCTGGTCTCAGCTCTGGACACATGGCTGCACACCGCTTTGATTTTGTGAAAAACCGGGAAGATTTTATTGACGAAGCATATTTTCCATACTATAAATATTGGATTGAAAATATCACGACATACAATGGCCGAACGGTCTATATCATTGGATTTGACAAGGAAAAAGAGCCAACAGTAAGTGGCAATCGTAAAACCAAAAAGAAAAAACGCAGCCTCGCTGATAGATTAACTGGAAAGAAAGAGGGTGACAGTTCGGGTAGTGCATCTGCCCGTATGAAAGGCCGTATATTTATTGAAAAAGACTCTTATGCTTTTATTCGTGCTGAGTTTGAAATTTCAAAAGAAGGGCTGAACAAAATGATGGATTACCCATTGTATGTGGGTGATTGGAAGGCCAATAAATACACGGTAAATTATCGCAAACACGAAGGCAAATGGTATTTCAGTGATGCTCTTCGGGAAGGGGTTCGCAACAATGGCGGCATATATGCCAATGAGGTAAAAATAACAGAAATTGATGAAGAAAAAGGCAACCAAATCCCATATTTGGAGCGATTGGAACGTGGCAATGAGTTTGTGCAATTGACTGGGAAATATGACGATGATTTTTGGAAAAACTATAACGTTACACCCATGAGCGAGGGACTTGCGGAGGGTATGCAGCAGTATAAAAATATGATAAAGGCGCAAGAAGCATTTAGTGCGGAAAACTTGGCTGCGATACAAGACAAGCGTGATTCCATTAAGGCAGCAGAAATTCAACGGAAAAAAGAGGAGATGGCAAAACGCAACGAAATAACGGAAGAGCAACTTGCCGATGTGGATTATGTCCCTGAAAACCTGCGCAAAGTGGACAATATGAAAAAGAAGTTTAAACGAATAAGTACGTCGTTTGGACTTGGTACTCACTTAACTCAAACTTCCGCTATTCCGCTGACTATCAACTATTTCGATAGCAAAGGCAACGAAATTTTATCCCTATCCGATGATTTGAAAAAGCGGGATTTTGAGGTAATTGGTCGATGGGATTTCGATATAGCTTTCAATAAAAATCTGTTCATGCGATTGGGTTGGGGCTTTGATTTTTGGAATAGCATATATAAGGATCGGGCAATTGGCCTTGGCTTTCAGACCAACTTGGCTCCGAAGCGCCGCCCGGTATTCCTGCGCACCATTGCGCAATATAGCTACCTGCGCCACTACCGAAAATTGGGCAATGCCGATAACGATTATGGTAAATTCAAGGTCGAGGGTGAGCGGTTCAAGGGGAATGAAATCAGCCTCAGTTATGGCAGCCACAGCCATAATTTAAACCTCTCCGGCGAACTCTCCATTGAATTAAACCGCAACCGGGAACTGTACTTCCGGGGCACTTACCATTATGCCTTTGCGAGGAAACAAGACGTATGGTTTAGGGAAACGAAGCGCCCATTCAGGGGCGACCACCGTTTGCCATTGAGCGATGGTGGGCTTGAAGTTTTGAGCAATGATGCGGCTTTTAATTCTCCAATAATGCCTCAGCAAACGCTTTCATTTACGGTGGGCTTGTTGTTTAAATAAGTTGGATAAACGTCGTCAAGGTTGAAAACCTTGACGACGTTTAAATCAAATTATATTCCTATCTACAGCGCCTGCAATCTTCCGCATACTTCCCATTAAATTGGTAAATCCCTCAAAATCAAGCTGTTGCGCTGCATCGCTTTTTGCCAGTTTTGGGTTTGGGTGCGTTTCAATAAGCAGCCCGTCACAGCCAAATGCCACGCTAGCCTTCGCCAAATCCGGCACGCCGTAAGCATAGCCCATCGCATGGCTAGGGTCGAGTATGACGGGGCAATTGGTGTGCTGTTTTAGCCAAGCAGCCCCACATAAATCGAACGTGAAACGGGTTTTTGTTTCAAAAGTACGAATGCCTCGCTCACACAAAATCACTTCGGAATTACCGCCACTCAGAATGAATTCTGCCGCCTGCACGAACTCTTGAAGCGTCGTCCCGAAGCCCCTTTTTAGCAAAATCGGCTTCCGAATCTCCCCGCAGCGCCGGAGGATGCTCTGGTCGTACATAGCTTTTGCGCCAATTTGCACGATGTCAGTGTACTCAATGACCTCCTCAATGTGTGAGCTATCTTTTACCTCCGTGATTATATTAAGGCCATATTGCCGGCGCACTTCAGCGAGCATTTTCAAACCCTCCAATCCGAGTCCCTGAAAAGTGTAAGGGGATGTGCGGGGTTTGTAGCAGCCCGCCCGCAAGGTGCTGATGTTCAACGATTTGAGTAACTTCGCCACCGACTCGATTTGCTCCCACGACTCGATGGAACAAGGGCCTGCGATGACCACCGTATTGCCTGTCGTTCCACCAATTTCGGTGCTGCCGCAGCGGATGCGGCGCAGCTCCTCTCGGTAGTTTTTGCTGGCGAGTTGGATGTCAGAGTCCATTGGCCAGGCGGATTGAGCCTGGACTTGGATGGCTTCCGGCACTGTTTTCAGTGCAAAAGGCGTGACCAGCACGAAGTAGTCGGCCTCCTTGAAAACAATGGCTTGGAGTTGCTGGCCGATTTCATGGGCAGTGATTTCGGTGACGGTATTTTTTAGATGGATAATCATTGTATTACTTTTGTGGCCGCTCAATTTATTGGGCTGGCCG
>JBGSWN010000101.1:0-16599 GCA_041752395.1 Saprospiraceae bacterium
ATGGCGCTGCCGGGTTCGAGGAGCACCTCCACGCCCCATTTTTCCTTGAATCTTTTCAAAACGGAGACGAGGTGGGCCGTGTCGTAGCCCTTTTTGGTCATGAGGTGGCCGCCGCCCATGTTCACCCATTTTACCTTCGGAATGAGGTGGCCAAAATGCTGCTCGAACGCCGCCAGTGTTTTCTCCAAATCGTAACTTGTTGATTCACAGAGGGTATGAAAGTGCAGCCCTTCGATGCCTTCGGGTAGTCCGTTGGCGAACGCTGGCTCCACCTCGCCGAGGCGGGAGCCGGGAGCGGCAGGGTTGTAAAGTTCGATTTCCACCTCGGAGTACTCTGGGTTACAGCGGATGCCGCAGGTGATTTTCTCCGAAAAAGCTTCCACTTGTGGCCGGAACCGCTCGTACTGCGCCACGGAATTGAAGACGAGGTGCGAGCTGTACCGCATGATTTCCTCGAACTCGTCCGGCAGGTAGGCGACGCAGTAGGTGTGTGCCTTGCAGCCCATTTCCTCGAAAATCAGCCTCGCCTCGTTCAGGGAACTGGCTGTGGCCCCGCTCAGGTATTTTTTTACGAAGGGAAAAACGCTCCACATGGAGAAGCCCTTGAGCGCCAGGATGATTTCAACGCCTGCGTCCTGCTGTACGCCTGCGATGAGTTCGAGGTTTTTGCGGAGCAGGGCTTCTTCGAGGACGAAGGCAGGGGAGGGGGAAGTGGCGTATTTGTTTGACATTCAGGTAGTTATTTGAAAAGACGGTTGTTAAATTGAAATGGTTGAACGGATTCAATTTTGACCAAATGGAAATCTGGATGTTTGGGGTTGAGGAGGTAGTTGAATTCAGAAGATATAACGGCGGAAGGAACTTTCAATACCAGCGTTTCAAGGGAGTTTAGCCAGTCGTTGCCGAGTTGTTGGAGCGAAGGCGGCGGGATATCGCTTGACCAATCTTGCGGCAGACTGTCAGTTTCAAGCATTTTGATTGGCAAACTATCAGGAATAAAAATGGAAGCAAACATGCGCTCCATCTCAAAATCAATGCGTTCGGGGCGAATGTTGACGAGCACTTCCAATGCAGCCAATGCTAGGTTTTCAGAGGTGTACAGCATGTACTTGTTGGGACTGTTCCACCTGCCGCCACCGAGCCAAGCGCCTGTTCCCGACAGGTCTTCGATATAATTTTTTTGGGAAATACGATAAACTTTCATGCGGCGGGTCAATCGGTATTTTTGAGCTTGGAAATGGGCTAGGAATAAACCCCATGTTCTATCCTGCCAATGATGGCGATGGCCATGTCAATTCCGACAAAAGTGTCAATGAAATCCATGGGGCGCTTGCCTCCCAATGCACGGATGCTATCCTTCATCCAGCCTTTAAACCCTTCTTGCTTCTCGCCCCAAAGGTCTTTTCCCCGGCTCACCAGCTCCATCATTTTCAAAAGATGTTCTGAGTGGCGGATAGAAAAAAGGTCGTTTTCACTCATAGCATCATAAATTGTTTTGTCGAGGTCAAGGGCTTTTAGGATACTATTCACCGTTAATCCCAATTGCTTGGCAACAGCTGGCAATGATGATTTTGGCAACCTTTTTTTTGACAAATCATGCAATTCCCGATCCGACCGCACAGGTTCGCTGCTGATGCCGCTCGTGGCAAGCACATCGCTGAAACTTTCAAAATCTTCCCTGGTTCCAAACATGCTGTAAAAAATTTGAGCGTAAAGTTAACAACTTTACGCTCAAACATGCTACTCAAAATGGCTAGGACGCTGGTCAATTCCCGCGCCCCCGTCCGCTTGCTCTCATCCTCCAGCCCCGTGCTCCGCTGCCATGATTTCACGTTTTTGTTCCCAAAAACATAGCTCACGCTGCCACTCCCCCGGCGGATGGCGTGGTTGCCAACCTCGAACGACCCGCTTATTTTCACTTGCTGTGTTCATTAAACAGGTTCGCTTTCGCTGGTGTGCTGGTCGTTTCACCACCTATTTCCCGAACCCATAGCTAACCCCCAGCAGCAGCACGTCGGTGTGCATCTTGCTTGTGATTTCGCTGCCCGGCACCTTGCCGAGCGGGTCTTCATTGGTGATGAACTGAGGATTCATCAACTGTCCCGTCACGTCTTCCCCAATGCCCCGGTGGTAAGTCAGGTGGATACCTAGGTTGTCGTTTACCAAGTAGCTAAAGCCGCCCTGAACGGCATGTTTGATGACAGCGGGTGCGGCGGATGAGAAGAACACGTTGTCCGCTGTGATTGGGTTGCTACTGTAAGTGTAGCCAAATCGGATAGGCAGTTTTTCAATCATTTTCAATTGAACACCCGCAGCAACCACGTTCACGTCCTTCCAGCCGAAGCCAGCCACGGCACCTGTCGGGAAGCCGTTTTCGCCGATGACCCAGCCGCTTTTTTCGAAGCCCGCTGTTTTCTGATAATTAATGAAACGATAGTCAACAGCCACGTCGAAGTTCTCGTTCGTGTAGGCCAAGCCCGCTGTAATAATGGCCGGATAGTTCATGTTGAAAACGGTGGTCGGGGCGGCGCTGCCATCTGCATATTTTCCATCAATTTCCAAGTCTTTGAAATACTGGGTGCTCTTGTAGGCCAACCCGAAATTGATGCCCGCTGGCAAATGGAAGAACAAGCCAGCCTGGGCGCCAATGCCGAGCGCAGATGCATTCTCACCGAGTGGGTAGCCCTTCTCGGTTGGCGCTGCGATGGGCACCGGCTCGATGAGCAACGATGAGTAGTTGAACGTTGGGGCAAGGCCGATGGACACGCCCTCTGTCAGTTCGTAAGCAGCCGTTAGACCCAATTGCATCAATTGATAATTGGAGTTCAAATGTCCAAAACCACCAAAATTTTGCGGGTAAAGCAGCGGGTTGGAGTTGTTCGGGTCAAAATTTGGATTGCCGGGTGTCGGTAAATTGGTCGTGGCTGGATAGTCAACGCCAAAGCCGCTGATGCCAAAAGCGGAGATGCCGAAGGCAAACTTGCTGTCCGGTTTGGCGAAAACAGCGCCCAAAGTGGGCAGTGGAGATGCGCCCTTCTCATCCTTGGTCGTGCCCTGAAAGGTCAACGTGCCGCCCTGCCCGTCCGGCTGAACGACCTTGGCGTACACCGATGGCGCAGCCGTGAAATATGCGACGCTCAGCGCAATTTCGTTCCTATCAAAGGCGGTGATGGAGGCGGGGTTCCATTGCAGCGCCCCATTTACATCAATGGGCAATGCGGTGCCAGCGCCGCCCATCGAGAAATTCACAGCCCCTGCGCCTTGCAGGACGTGGCCGGTTTGGGCGAAGAGCGAAAAGGAAAGTATGGCGAAAAAGGAAATCAGTAGGTTTTTCATAATTCCGTTTTTGTATCCGACAGGCTCGACCTCATAGCGGCCAAAGCAATCGGGATTCAGTGAACAATTGGTGTAAACTCCCCTTCGGAAGTGCCACTAAATTGCCCGGAATTAAGCCCTTTTTTTAGTGATGGTTATCACATTAAGCGCAGGGCCGTGGGTGATTTTTCATAGTTTTTTGACTGACGAAAATGGGTGCTTTTGAATGTGGATTTCTTAAACTGCACCAATTGCGAAGTAAAAAAAACGGAAGAAGCCCCAGAAACAACCGGGGCTTCTTCCGTTTCAGAAAAACGGTTGGCGTTTTCGAAGCAAATGAACAGGCAAAGGAGGTTCCGCTCAATTATTGACCACTCCCCACCCTTTTCCCTTCATCCTCCAGCCCCGTACTGCGCTGGCGTGACTTCACATTGTTATTCCCAAAATTATAGCTCACACTAGCGCTCACCCGGCGGGCATCCCAGTTGCCATTGCCGACGGACCTCAAGCCATCGAACTCCGAAACGCCCCGCCAGCCTGATTTGTAAAACAGGTCGCTAGCGCTCACACGCACGTTCAGGCGCTCTTGTAGGAACTTC
Organism: Saprospiraceae bacterium; assembly: GCA_041752395.1. Taxonomy (GTDB): domain Bacteria; phylum Bacteroidota; class Bacteroidia; order Chitinophagales; family Saprospiraceae; genus UBA6168. The sequence continues at coordinate 3,915 of JBGSWN010000101.1, forward strand.
CGCTGCAAGCCCAAGTCCAGGCTCCAACTGGTCTTGTATTTGAAAACTCCGCCCCAGATGCCGGGGCCAGAGAACCAGCCGGACACCTCGCCCTTGAAGCCAAGCGGCAGCGTGATGGTGTTTTGCATATAAATATTGTAGCTCCAAGCCTGCACGTTCACCACGGCACCATCGCCGTAGTCGGCTTGGTTGTCAATGTAGGAGCCGCTGAGGTTCACGTACGAGTTCCATTTCTTAGTGATGTCAACCGGTGCGCTGATGTTGGCGCTCCAGATTTTTTGCTCCGCAAGGTTCGCCCAAGTGATGAAGCCCGCCCGTGGGTCGTTTTCGTCGGGGCCGATGAGGCGGGTAATCTGGTCGGTGGTGCGGCTGTAGGCAATTTTGGCGTTGTAGCGGTACGCCAGCGTGTAGCCCAGTTCGAGGTTGTTCACGATTTCGGGGCGCAAGAACGGGTTGCCTTTTTCATAAGAAAGCTGGCTGATTTGATTGTTGAACGGGTTCAGCACGTTGTAGTCCGGGCGGTTGATGCGGCGACCGTAGTTCAGGGCGAGGCTGTGTTGCTCCGCAACTTGCCAGGTCAGGCCAGCACTGGGGAACCAGCTCATGTAGTTCAGTTCCACGGGCGGCTCTTGCAGCTCCGGCAGGAAGGCTTGCAAATCGCCCGTTGCATCCGTTTTCTCTGCCCGAAGGCCAGCGGACATGTTCCATTTTTTGCCCAGCGGGCGAGCAAAATTGAAGTATCCAGCATAGACGTTTTCATCGTACTTGAATTTGTTCGAGGAGCGGTCGTTCTGTACGGGTACGCCATTTTCCACATCAAAAACCAAGAAAGTATTGTCGGAAACGACCTTGCTGTACTTGCCGCCTACGCCCAATTTTCCACCCAGAATATTTTGCTCATAATCCATTTTGGCGGTATAAATATCAATATCGGAAGGCGTATCGTAGGTGTTGATGACCTCCGTCAGCAGCACCTGCTCGTTGGCATCGTAGTAGCGGTTCGGCTGGAAGCGCTTGCTTTTGTTGATGTATTGGCCGTAGTCGAGGTCCATGTTCAAGCTGCGGCCCTTGCCCCGACCTTGGTCGGGGTCGAAGCGATAATTAAGGTTGTAGGTGCGTTGGCTGCGGTCGTTGTTGTTGGTGTTGTTGGCCACCAGCAGGCTGTCCACATCGAGCGGGGTAGCCGCTTGCGCAATGCTGATGCGGTTCAGCGACTCGTTCGTGTTGTCCCAATTTCCACCGTCCAGCAGAAAGCCGATGATGCTTTTTTCTGAAAGGAAAAAATCGGTGCCGAAGCGGTAGTTCAGGCCCCGGAAGTCGTTTTTGCTATTGTTGATTTCATCCAAAACGAGGCCGTTCTGGTAGCTTACGAAGTTCATATTGTTGAAACCGCCGCCATCTGCGAGGCCGAAAGTTCCGAAGGAATTGAACAGCTTGTTGCGGTAATTGCCAGTGGCGGAAGTGTTCGCCCGAGCATACTGGCCTTGGCTGAATGTGGCGTTCACGGAGCCGTTTGCCCCCAGGTTTTTGTCCTTTTTCAGGCGGATATCAATGATGCCCGCATTGCCCTCGGCCTCGTATTTCGCACCGGGGTTCGTGATGATATCGAAGCGGTCAATCTGGTCGGCTTGCAGGTTTTGCAGGTAGTTGCTGAGTTCCTGACCGGAGAGCGGGAGCCGCTTGCCATCCACGTACACCAGCACGCCAGCACGGCCCAGCACGTTGACGTTGTCCTGGTTATCCACCGTGACGCCGGGTGCTTTGCGGAGCAATGAAAGCGCATCCGCCCCCACGCTGTTGATGGTTCCTTCCACGTTGAAAACGGTACGGTCAGGCTTGATTTCCACCAAGGCACGGCTGGCCGTGACGGTTACTTCGGTCAGTTCCACCGCCGCTGGCTTGAAGGCCAACACGCCGAGGTCGAGGGTTTGGCCTTTGGTTAATTGGATGTTTTGCTGGCGCAAATCGGCCATGCCCACGTTGGTGACCAGGAGGAAATAATTGCCAGCGGCCAGGTTGTTCATTTGAAAAAAACCGCTTTCGTCGCTGGGTTCCACCTTCTGCATGATGCTGTCGGCAGATTGGAACAGCGCCACGTTTGCGAAGATGACAGGCGTCCCGGCGGCGTCCTTGATTTGGCCTTTGATAGTTGCGGATTGGGAATTTGCGAGAAAGGGTACGAGAAGTACCAAACAGAGGTTGATGAATTTCATGTCTTTTTTTAGTCAGGTGATAAATGGAAAAACAAGGACAAATAAGCAGCGGGAAAGTTGCGGGCGGATGGTTTTTTTGACGAAAGTTTGGTTTCGATGCCCCAATGTCTTAAATTCTTGGTTTAAATCTAAGTGGCTGCCCTGACTACATCCCCCTAACCCCCTTCAAAGGGGGAATTAGACTCTGCTTAATTGCTCATTCGTTTGAAGTTTCGCAGTCACGTATTCCCCCTTTGAAGGGGGTTAGGGGGATGTCCGTGCCAGAAGCAGCCGCTTCAATTAATGACTTAAGCCCTTACCTTCGCCGCAAATATTCAACCATGACCTTTTCCGAACTCGGACTATCCACCCCCATTTTGGCCCTGGTGAAAGCGCACGGCTACGAAACGCCACGCCCCATTCAAGCTGCCGCCATTCCTGCGATATTGGCGGGGAAGGACGTGCTCGGCATCGCCCAAACGGGGTCGGGAAAGACGGCCAGTTTTGCGCTGCCCATCTTGCAGCTTTTTCAACAAAAACCGCCTGCCAAGAACCGCCATATCACCGCCTTGGTGCTGGTGCCGACTCGGGAACTGGCGATGCAGGTCGGCGAGGTTTTCCAGCAGTTCAGCGAGCGTTTGCCCCGCCCAGTTAAATGCCTGTCTGTCTTTGGCGGCGCGTCCATCAACCCGCAGATGATACAGATGCAGGGCGTTGAAATCCTCATCGCCACGCCGGGCCGCCTGCTGGATTTGGTGGAAAGCAAGGCCATGCGCCTCTCCGAAGTGGACATCCTCGTGCTGGACGAAGCAGACAAAATGCTGAACATGGGCTTTCGGGACGAGATGAATTCCGTGTTCAAGTTGCTGCCGCAAAAACGCCAAAACCTGCTCTTTTCGGCTACCCTCGGCAAGAACGTGAACACCATCACGGAAATGCTGCTGCACGACCCCATCAAGGTGGAGATTGCGCCCGAAACGGAGAACTTGGATTTAATAAAACAGACGGCCTATTTCGTCACCGACGCCCGCAAGGGGCCGCTGCTGCGCTACCTGATAAAATCGCAGAACATGCAACAGGTGCTGGTCTTCACTTCCTCCATCCACAAGGCCGATTTGGTGGCGCATAAACTGAAGAAAAACGGCATCGCCGCCCTCGCCCTGCACAGTGAAAAAAGCCAAGGCGCCCGCACGGAAGCCCTCCGCTACCTCAAATCCGGCGAGATAAACGTACTTGTGGCCACCGATTTGGCGTCCCGTGGCCTCGACATCCCGGCCCTGCCTGTCGTCATCAATTACGAACTGCCCCGGTCGCCCAAGGATTTTATCCACCGCATCGGCCGGACGGGTCGGGCGGGCATGGAGGGGCTTGCTATCACTTTCGTGGAAAAGGAGGAGGAGCCGCATTTTTATGTGATTCAGAAGAAGATGCGACGCAGGGTGGCGATGGAAGAGACGGATGGGTTGGATTTGCAGGGGTTTTAGCAATTTGAAAAAAGCCGTGCTAAAGTCATCTGGATGCGTTCTTTTTCCATCTGGGGCGATGCTAAAGACATCTGGGTGTGTGCTTTTTCAATCTGGAGCGATGCTAAAGTCATCTGGATGTGTGATTTTGCCATCCTGGCAGATATTTTGCCATTCTGGCAGATGTTTTTTCGGTTTGGGACGATGTACAAGTTATCGGAAACGAGGAGATGGGGTAACGTTTTGCAGCTACCCGAAGGTGGCGATTTCGAAGCACAAAACTGTCTGCCACCACTGAACTTGATACGAAGCACAAATGTTTATTTAACCACTGAACCGCCAATTTTGGGTAGGTGCTATTAGGTGCTGGCATTTTATTTCCTTTTAAATTCTGGAGTACATAAACTACCCGTGGCTCCACTTCCGTAATTCAAAACTATATTTTCTTTATAAAACATATTCATACAATCATCCGAATATTCTTCCTGTTGTTCAGCGGTCAAATTTTCATCAAATACTAAGAAACTTAATAGTGCCATTCCACTAAATCCAAATTCTATTTCAACTGGTTTCCTATTGCAAATCCCAATACAATTTGCTTTCTCTAGCTTATCATATAATTTGGTAAATGTTTCTCTAGTCCAATTCAGTTTATTCATAACCAATTCTAGGGACTTAGTCTTTCCGTGATATTCTTTTTCGTATTCGGTTTGGGGAGTTTCTTCATAGTTGTCTAAATTTACTTCCCATTGCCCGAATAATTTTTGTCTTTCCGTTGAGTCGGGAGTTGGTTCATATACAAACAGGTCAACATTATTAGAGGAATTATATTGAATCCTTACAATAAAGTTTTCTGGAACTATCTCGTTGAAGTAATTTTTCAGTTCATTTATTTCAATTGATTTTTTATCAATATTCTTCTTCATCCCTTCTATTGAGTTCATTCCGCAACTTGATAGTAGTAACGAAATAATTAGAATACTTATGTACTTATGTTTTTTCATTGCTCTTCTCTGTCCGCTTTGGTTTTTATGTCAATTGATGTTTTTTGAATGTACATTGTCGTCTTTTATGCTTACCGCTAACTCGTTCACCTACGCTACCCCATAGCGCCTACTTGCCCAAATCAGGCCTAATAGGCGCTACAAAGCCGTGCATTTTTCGGAAAAATTGAGTTTCAATCCACCATCATCGCCTCCCTATCCAACACCTGCTGCTTCATCACCTTTGGCAATTCTCTTGCCTCGTATTGTTGGTTCCGCAATTGTGGCGTAAAACCAGCATCCCGAATAGCCTGCTGGATGCCATCGGCGGTGAAGCGGAACTTTGCGCCAGCGGCTGACACCACGTTTTCCTCAATCATGATGCTGCCGAAGTCGTTCGCTCCAGCATGGAGGCAGAGCTGTGCAACGGGCTTTCCGACCGTCAGCCAGGAGGCTTGGATATTGACCACATTGGGCAACATGATGCGGCTCATGGCAATCATGCGCACGTACTCGTCGCCGGTGACGGAGTTGCGGGCACGTTTCAGTTTTTTCAAAATCGTGTCCTCGTCCTGGAACGGCCACGGGATGAAGGCGAGGAAACCCTTCGCATCGGCAGGCTTTTCGGACTGCACTTGCCGCAGCATCACGAAGTGCTGCATCCGCTCCAGGTTCGTTTCGATATGGACGAACATCATGGTAGCGGAGGTGGTCAGGTGCAATTGGTGGGCGGCCCGCATCACGTCGAGCCACTCTTTCCCACCGCATTTTCCAGCGGAAATGAGGCGGCGAACACGGTCGTCCAGTATTTCTGCACCAGCACCGGGCAGGCTGTCGAGGCCCGATTCTTTCAAGGCTTTCAGCACTTCGTAATGCGTGGATTTTGCCAGTTTGGTGATATGCGCAATTTCTGGTGGCCCGAGGGCATGCAGCTTCAGGTTGGGGTAAAGTTCCTTGAGTTGTCGGAAAAGGTTGGTGTAAAAATCGAGCCCAAGGTCGGGGTGGTGGCCACCTTGCAGAAGCAGTTGCTCGCCGCCATATTCAAAGGTTTCCTCGATTTTCACCTTGTACTCTTCGATGCTGGTGATGTAGCTCTCTTCGTGCCCCGGCCTGCGAAAAAAGTTGCAGAACTTACAATTGGCGATGCAGACGTTGGTGGTGTTGGAGTTGCGGTCAATAATCCAAGTGACCGTGCTGCCCGGAACGTGGTGCTGGCGCAGGGCATTGCCCACGTACATCAGCTCGGCAGTGGCCGCATTTTCAAAAAGGGAAACACCCTCCTCGGCAGTGAGGAAGTCGAGGCGGAGGGCACGGTGGAGTAAGTCGTCAGTATGCATGAACTTGGGTATTAGAAATTTGAAGTCGAAGATTCACGTCAGTAAATTGGGTATTTTAGGATTGTTTTTTCAACGGAGAAACAAAGATAGACAGGTAGGGTTGCTGAAAGCTGTTTTTATTTAACCCAAATTACCTTTCTTTTGACCCAAAAAAGTTCAGATGCCGTTCTACCTACTCCTTTTTTTCTTCGCCTACGTCGTGCTCACCATGCTGCTGCCCCGTTGGCGCATCAAGCGGGCCACTGGCACGGAGGTCTTCGTCGTGCCAGGGGACGACTCAGCGCAGGGCTTCATCGGGCGCATTTTCAAGCTGCTGTTCGGGCTGGCTTTCGTCGTGCTGGCGGTTCATGCTTTTGCTCCGCAATGGGAAAACTACCTGCTTCCTGTATTTTTTTTGAAAAAACCGGCGGTGCAATGGGTGGGAATGGCCCTTCTGCACATCTCCTTGCTGATTGTTCTCGTTGCGCAAGCGCAAATGGCAAAGTCGTGGCGGGTAGGTTTTGATGAAACAAAAAAGACAGAACTGGTGCAGGCTGGGCTTTTTCGCTTTTCCCGCAACCCCGTTTTCGTGGGGATGCTGATGACGATGCTGGGCCTGTTCTTCGTGCTGCCAAACGCTTTGACGCTGCTATCGGCAGGGCTAACTTGGGTGGTGCTGCAAATACAGGTTCGGATGGAGGAAGCCTACCTGACAAAAGTGCAAGGAGCGGCATATACGGAATATTCAAAAAGGGTTCGCCGTTGGATTTAATTGTCAAAAAAACGGACCGCATTTGCCAACTAAAATCGGTTTCAGTTTTTATTGATGAAATACTTTTCCACAAAAGCAAAAAACTTGCAGGGGCCATGCCGCATTTCGCCATGTTTCTGCGTTAGGTGTGAGTGCTTTTGGCGCAATTTTTTCAGCAAGCAACCTCAAGAAATAGTTTCGCATGACTATCCACTGGAATACAGAAAAATTGAATCACGAATTGGGCCGCATTGATGGTGCCATTTTGGCGGGACGCTACAACCTCGCCGTGAAGCTGGCGCACCGCAGCCTCAAGCAGTATTACGGCACCTACATTTCCACCCACAACATCCCCATCGAGCAAATGAAGGCCGACAATGTTCGGGCCATGGCCATTTACATTTGCCGCCACCTGATGGCGCATTTCCGCAAATACGAAATCCCGTACAACGAGCGACGCCTCATGTTCATCACGCTGGTGAGCAACGTGATTTTCCTGACGACGATGAGCCTGTATTCCAACGACGACCACTTGGTGGACAAGGCAACGGCCACCTACGCCCGGGAGAACGTGGACAGCATCATCACCTACCTGATGCGCTACCTAGGTTGATTTTTCGCCAAATTTTAAATTGCTGATTTTATGTTTTGTCACATCGTGACACTGTTTTCGCATTTTAAATTGCGAACTTGCGCCCCTGATTCATAAAATTTGAAAATCAATAAAATGAAAAGAGCAATACCATTTTTCTGCTTCGCAATGCTGCAGTTGTCGCTTTGTTTTGGACAGGCCCAACAGGCTACTTTGTTGGACAATTGGCACGACGACAGCCTCACACCTACTTCATTTTACAACAACCGCTACAACGAGTGCTGGGGGGTGGGCATCAATGGCCTCGAATACGGCATCATTGGTTCCACGGCAGGCATCCACTTCATAGATGTCACCGACCCAGCCAACATTTCCGAGGCTTTTCGGGTGGATGGCGCAACGATGGGCGCCAACCTCATTCACCGGGACATGAAGGATTTCAACGGCTATCTTTACTGCGTGGCTGACGAAGGTGGCCCCAATGCCAAGCTTCAGATCATTGACATGAACGACCTGCCCACCAGCGTGACACAGGTTTACAGCTCCAGCGAGTTTGTGACAACCTCTCACGACCACTACATTGATACCTCGCAGGCAAAACTCTACCTGCTGGGCGCTGGTGGCCAGACCAAGGTGTTGGACATCTCGAACCCGACCCAACCGGTGCTGCTGGCCTCGTATCCTAATCCCAGCTTTTACATGCCATACACCCACGATGGTTTTATCAAAAACAATATCGGGTTCTTCAACTGCGGCAGTTCTGGTCTGTGGGTTATTGATTTCACCAACCCATTGGCACCGGTTACTTTGTCCACACTGACTGCCTACTCCGATGCAGGCTACAACCACTCCGGCTGGCTGACAGAGGATGGTAAATATTATATTCTTTGCGATGAAACCCACGGTGCTAGACCGAAAATCCTTGACGTTTCCGACCTGACCGAACCAACAGAAGTGGCGACTATCGAACCCGGTATCTGGACGAGTGAAATACCACACAATGTCATCATTCGGGGCAATTATGCCTATTTTTCTTACTACTACGATGGCTTGGAGGTTTGGGATATTTCCAATCCACTGAACCCTCAGCGTGCCTATTTTTACGATACCTACTCTGCCCCCAATGTAGCTTCTTATGCTGGCGCTTGGGGTGTGAACCCGAATCTTCCGAGCGGGAATATCTTGATTTCCGATATGCAGGGCGGGCTTTTCGTCTTCGCAGCCGTGGACGGTGTGCCAAACCTGAACATCATCCCAAGCCAGAACGAGTTTGATATTTGTTTGGGGGAAACGGTGAATTTCGACCTCAGCATCGGCAACGGTTTCACCTCGGATGTGACACTGAGCGCAGACCTTGGCAGCCTAAACGCCGATGTCCAGTTCAGTCCAAACCCAGCCTCCCCAGGTAGTACCGTACAAGTGGCTTTGACAAATATTGGTTCGACAATGGGCAATGTGCTGGCTATTTTGATAGCTGCTACCGATGGCACTGCCGCTAATTCAACGGATATCGCCATTGCAGCCAGAGAAGTACCAATGGCTGCATCACTGTCCTTGCCTATCGAAAATGCAAGTTTGGTTGCTGTCAATACGAGCTTCCAATGGCAGTCAGCGCCGAACGCTACGAGCTACAAATTGCAAGTGGCGGACGACCTCATCAACTTCGACGGCAGCATCGTTTACAGTGCTAACACGGCAGCCACGGCATTCACCCTTTCCAACAACCTGGAAATGGGCAAAGCCTACTACTGGCGCATCACTTCCAAGAACGATTGCGGACAGACAATTTCGGCCATCCGTACTTTCACCACAGAAGGCGTGAATGCAACGGGCAATATCGAAGGCGTTCCTTTGAAGGTATTCCCGAACCCTGCCAAGGATTTTGTGATGGTGACCAGCTCGACGCCGATGGTAAGGAGCGCCACACTGTCCCTCATTTCAATGACCGGACAATTGCTGCTCCAGCGGGAGTTCGCAATTGGCGCCAGCAATATGGCATTGCCAGTAAGCGGCTATCCAAGTGGGATTTATTTCCTAAAAATGACGACTGACAAGGAATCTTTTGTGCAGAAAATTGTAGTCGAATAAGGCATACAGCCGGGCATTGAATTTTTTTTCTTCAAAAAAATTCAATTGCAGTGAAAGGATTCAATGTCCGGCTTAAATTCGCCTTCGCAAACAAGCGGAAGTAGCTCAGTTGGTAGAGCATCAGCTTCCCAAGCTGAGGGCCGTGGGTTCGAGTCCCATTTTCCGCTCCCTGATAATCAAGGACTTACGAATTAAAATCGTAAGTCCTTTTTTCTTGGTTTACACAAAAGCGTACACAAACTTGAAACCGCTACAATTTTGGTGACAAAGAATTGCCTAAAAGACAAGCCGCTAGCCACAGACTACTTTTTAGTTTTTTGAACCATAGAAAGCTCACCTAAAATATTTTTCTAATTTTGAATTTAGATTGGGTACCACAAGCCCAGTTCTTGCACTAAACCAATGAAGTACTCCGACCAACAACTCTTGGAAGCCATGCGCAGCGGTGATCACCGCAAATGGGAATGGGCGCATTACCAGTTCTTGACCCAAGATGGGCTGGAAGGCTGGGTGCTTCAATACGTGAAGACCCACGGCGGCAGTGCCGAGGACGGGGAAGATGTTTACCAAGAGGCAGCGGTGATTTTCGACCGGCAGATACGGCAGGGACGCTTTGACGGCAACAGTTCCTTGCGCACCTATTTCACGGCCATTGCAAAATGGCATTGGGTGACGTACCGACGAAAGAAAGACCCTGTGGCTGGTGAACTGAAGCCGGAGCACTACGATGGAGAGGTGTCCAGCGTAGAGGCGCAGATTTTCGAGGGCGAGAAACGGGACCTGCTGGAGCTGGCCGTCGCCCAAGTGGATGCCCGCTGCCAGGAACTGCTCCAATACTACAAACTCGACTATTCCATGAAGGAAATCATGGAGCTTTTGGGTTTCAGCAGCCCCGAAATGGCCAAGAAGCAGGCCTACCGCTGCCGGGAACGGCTCAGGGAGGTCTTCGAACGGAACCCGCATTTGCTCAAAGCACTTAATATCGCAACTAACAATGAGTAAACGCCTACAAAAGGACAAAATAGAAGCCTACCTGACGGGGCAGTTGCCACCAGCGGAAGTCCTTGCCTTTGAGCAGGACATGGCTGGCGATGAGGCGTTTGCCACCGAGGTGGAAATGCAGCGGCTGGAACACGATGCCATGGAACTCATGCTCGAAAAACGGCTTAAAAGTCGGATGGCAACATGGAAAGACAATCCACCGCCCAATCCGTTCGACGAACCCACTGCTCCCGTCCCGACTCCCTCCAAGCAGTATTCTTGGAAAAAATGGCTGCCCTTGCTGGGGTTTGCCATTTTGGCGTTTTCGGGGCTGTACTATTTCTTGCGACCAACGGATTCGGCCACTCCCCCCGCTCCTACGGAAGCGCCCGTTGTTTCACCGCCTGTGCAGCCGCCGCCCAACGTGCCAATCGCTACCGACGAAGAAAAGAAAACGACCGATGAGCCTGAAGCGCAAACACCGACCAAACCAGAAAAGCCGCCTGTACAGCAGGAAAGTGCCTATATCGCCTTGGCCAACAGCAACTACGATGTGGCCGATTTTTCCAGCGGCCTGAAAGGAGCGGGGGACGAAAAGTCGGTTTTCGACCTAGCTGCGGAAGCCTTCGATGCCAAGCAATATGCCAAAACCATAACGCTGCTTGCAAAAAAAGAAGCGGGCAACGAAAGCCAAGTGCGCTACCTGCGGGGCCATGCACTTTTCAATCTGAAAAAATACGGACAGGCGGCCAATGAATTCAAGGCCGTGGCTGACAATGAATTTGCCCCGGACTTCCTTTCTGCACAGTGGTACTTGGCGCTTTCCTATCTGGCGCAAGGCCCATCTACCCGTGCGCAGTTCCTGAAATTGGCCGATGAACTGGCCGATGCGAAGAACCAGCACCCCCGTCAGGCTGATGCAGCAAAGCTGTTGGAGCGTTACAGGGGATTGAAGAAATAGGTAGAAATTGGAAATTAAGAAATTAGCAAACTGCCTGGAAATCAAGTAGTTGTGCAATCCATTTTCCAATTACTTTCAAAAAGGCTTACTTAAATCATTTCATAGCACTCATATCCCCCACGCCAATAAACCCTGCCCAGAAGAACGGGTGCTGCCGCTTGGCATCCTTGCCGTTCACCAGTTTCAATTTCGCCAGTTGCAGGGCGGCATCTTTCGTCTTACCCTTTTTCAGTTGCAGGTAGAACTCCTTGGTCAAGTCTTTGGAAGCCGAGTCGTCCACCGTCCAGAGCGTGGTGACGATGCTTTTTGCACCAGCGTAGGCGAATGCCCTGGCCAAACTGATGATTCCCTCGCCCCTTTGCAGTTCGCCTTGGGCAGTCTCGCAGGCGGAGAGCACGACGAGGTCGGCGTTCAGTTGGGTGTTGTAAAGGTCGCGCACATACAAAAACTCGTTCTCGATGCTGTCCTTTTGCTCCGCAAAAGCGAGGTAGGAGGAGTCGCCCACCCGTGCGTCGGCGATGCCGTGGGTGCTGAGGTGGACGATGCGGTAGTCGCCCGCCACCTCGTTGAACCGCTGTTCGGTGGCGTCGGCGTTGAGGAAGTAGTCGCCTTTCCAGAGCTTGGCAGCCGTGGCGGTTTCCTCACCGCTGGCTGGCAATGATTTGAATTCCTTGCGAGTCACCACCTCGCTGACGATGACGGTATCCTGCCCATTGGCGAGGGTGTCGAACTCGATGTTGACGCTGCTTTCGGCTTTCTCGTAGCCTCCCTCGAAGAACGGCGCAAAAGCCACCAGCGATTTCGTGGGCTGCCGTTTGTGCTTCTTTTCCTTCATTTCCCGCAGCAGCGTGGCGGAGTAGCAGTAGCTGATGCTGTGGTCTTTGAGCAGAAAAGGGTAGGTATTGAAATTAGCGGGCTGAGCAGGGGTTGCTTTCAATAGTGCCTCGAAAGGCACGTAGCCCAGCGCCCCGTCCGGTATGATGACAAGGTCTCCTGAAAGCTTTTCTTTCACCGGAGCGATGAGCTTCTCGTAGAGCTTTGGAGCAATGTCAGCGTATTCCAGCACCGTTTGCTCATAGATTTTGTCCTTCTTCTCCGATTGCTTCAAGCCGTGGTAGCCGTAAAGCCCATGCTGCAACTGCTTCACCCAGTCTTCCAGTGGGAAGTCTTTCTTGACTTCCACCACGTCGTATTTGCCCTTGCCGACGGTGAAGATGAAGATGGAGGAGTCGCCGACGAAGTATTCGAGGAGGGTTTGATTGGGGGAGAGGAGGGTGTCCTGCACGTAGGCGAGGCTGGCGGTGGAGAGGTCGTACTTGAGGTGGTAGTATTCGGGGTATTCTTTTTCGAAGCGGGTT